>JBDRBG010000075.1:0-29535 GCA_043823005.1 Candidatus Omnitrophota bacterium | reverse complement strand
AGGATAGATTTTTTGATCAACTTTACTGTGCTGAGACTTAAACAAGCAATAAAGAGGTTGATTTTATGAGAACACAGAGGGGAGGGAGTAAGAAAGTTTCTAACTTCTTAATACTAAAAGATTTCTCTGTGTTCTCTGTGGTTAACTTTTGACAATACCATAGTCGTTAGTAGGAGGTAATTCAAGACAGATTCGCCTCTAAGGCACTATGTAACGAGTCTGATATTAAAAAAAGAGTATTAATTGGTTTGTTTTGCGATTTATAAGATATTTGTGAACATAGCGAGGGATAAAGTGTTTTGGGTTCCAATAGGATGATGTTTTTAAGGACTGTCAGAAATTGAGTTCAAATATTTTATTCCGTGCTGATTAAATTATAAAATACGGAGATATATATATGGCTAATAAGGACTATTATTCTATACTTGGAGTCAAAGAAGACGCTTCTATCGGGGACATAAAAAAGGCGTATAGAAAACTTGCGGTAAAATATCATCCGGATAAGAATCCGGGAGATAACAAAGCAGAAGAAAGATTTAAAGAAATTTCAGAAGCATATTATGCGCTTGGTGATGCCGGACGGCGTAAAAAATATGATAATGTCAGGAAAATGGGGGGAAACACAGGGGATTTTTCATCCGCTCAAGGTTTTGATTTTTCGGAATTTGCCAGACATTTTGGAGGGGGCGGCAGGGGGTTTACTTCAGAATCGGTTTTTGGCGATATTTTTAATGACCTGTTTTCAGATCCCGGCCGGAACGGCCGGCAAAGCAGATATACGTATTATCGTACTCAGGGAGGAAACGAACAGGAATCATCCTCTTATCAGAATGTTGATACGGATATAAGGGCGAGTCTTCCTATTCCGAAGAAACTATCGGAAAAAGGCGGAGAAGCTAAATTTAAACTTTCCATCGGAAAAAACATCACACTTAAAGTTCCTGCAGGAATAAAGCACGGCCAGAAATTGCGGCTTAAAGGCCAAGGTAAAGAATGCCCGTGCTGTCAGCACAAAGGCGACCTGATAGTTACCATTAACATAGCCCGCCGGTAAAAGGCAATTCATCGATTAATATTAGTGAAGGACAATCTTTATTATCTTGTTGACGGGAAACAGGAAAAATAATATAATAATAAGTGGAATCGTTTCCATTTTCGATCGAAGGGAATATGAGTATAACTATAAAAGAAATAGCAAAAAAGAGCGGATATGGCGTAGGCACGGTTTCACGGGCTTTGCGAAGTTCTCCTATTCTGGTTAAAAAAGAAACCAGAGAAAAGATCCTGAAAGTGGCTCAAAAGTATGGGTATGTAAAAAACATGGCTGCGCAAACACTGGTTACCGGTAGTTCTCTAGATATAGGGTTGGCAATACCGGCAATATTTGACTCTCCTTTTTATAATGATTTTTATATAAAATTTATTTCTGGAATAATCGATAATGTAGATAGTTATGGGTACAACTTAAGAGTCTTGTTGTTAAGAAATGAAACTGCCTTTGCTGATATGATGAAAGAAATAAGAGCATTACGGATAAGTGCCCTTATTATGTGTCCTTATATTGAAAGTTTTTTGATGAAAACTCAGGATATTCTCAAACTAAGTTTGCCAGTTGTAGTCGTAAGTGAAGATATTGAGGGTAAGGGTATTTATTCGGTGATTCTTGACGATTTTAACGGAGGATATGACGGAGCGATGTTTTTAATCGAATCAGGACATACACATATAGGTGTGATCCGGGGGTATCGGTGGGATATAGAAGAACGATTTAATGGTTTTAAGCAGGCTATTAAGGACAACGGGATTGCGCTTAATTATGATTTTATTTTACGGGGAGATGCTAAGGCTCGGACAGGGTTTAGCTGTATGAAAAAAATGCTTAAAAAGAAAAAAAAGCCGACTGCAGTTTTTTGTTTGGACGATGAAATGGCTTGCGGAGCTATGAGAGCGATCAGAGATGAGGGGCTTAAATGTCCCGAAGATGTATCTGTGCTTGGTTTCGACGGTATAGATATAGGTAGATTTACGGAGCCGCAGCTTACTACAATGGTCCGGCCTGTTGCGCTTATGGGGAAAAAGGCTGTGGAGATTTTACTGAGCGGTGATCGGAAGAAACAGGAAAGGGTGGTGAAGGTGAAAGCTGAACTGATAGAAAGGGAGTCATGCCGAAGATTGTCTAAGTAGAAGAGAAAAATTTTTTACACAAGAATGGAAACGATTCCATTCTTGTGCTGAGAAAGGTGAAGCAATTTAGAGTACTTATTAGGGTTGTTGTGTTTTTAGGGGAAGATGTGGATATTTTAGTGAATTGTAACGGGAAGAGAAAGGAGAAGTGTAAAAAGGAGTCTTATCGACGAGTATGACGGAAATTTTTTTTGAGCAAAAATGGAATCGTTTCCATTTAAAGTTTTGGCAAAGGAGTAAATATGAACATTTTAAAGAAAGGGCTACTGCCGAAGGTGATAGGCTTTTTTTTGAGTATCTTATACGTATTTTATATAGTGCCGGAAGCAGATAGCATGGATTTTAAGAGATGTTCGATGCTTGGGGTGCAAAGTGTATTTCAGGAGAAGTATATGATTCCGCAGGGACAGGATATTCAAGAATTTTTTCTGAAAAAATCGGATTTTCTGTATGAGGTTTTAAGTATCGGTGAATATTTGTTGGGAGCTGCTGGAAAAGGAAAAAAAGGGCTTTCTTTGCGGTATTTAGAGGCTGTGATAAAAGCGGAGCTTAAAACATTGTTTTCTGAAATTGATATCTCAGATGTAAGTATGAACCGGGGCATTGTTTCTGTTCCATGTTGTTTGAATGACAGGAAATATTGCATTCGGATTGCTGTCAGGAATGATACGCGGCTTGAAGATATACCGGGGAGTCCTCTGGATATATCTCAAAGATATGTAGTAACAATTGATGATAAAGTGTTTAATGGAAAAGCGGAAAATTTTTCATATGATGAAATAGACGCTGCTACCATACTTGTTTTGGATGAAGAAACGCCGGCGGCGTATTTGAAAGGCATAACAGAGAAGCGGTATAGGGAGATAGAAGACAGTTTTAGCCCGGATGGAACTCCTGTATTTGCTTTAAAGTATCTAGAAAGCGGAAGGAAAGTTAAAAAAGAAAGAATTATATTGCCTGAAATACAGGAATTAGGTATCAATCAGGGGCTTGAGCTGGATATAACTTCAGCTCCATGGAGGGAAACCTATAAGAAGAGAGTACAAAAAGAGACAGTAAAAAAGGAGCAATATTCTGTTAATGAAACGCACAGGCCTACGAAGCTTAATAAGCCCTGCATATTTTGTCACCTTCCACAGGAAGAAATTTTGTTTAATGTCGAGATAAACGGAAATGTTTATGCGATTGCCGTGAATATAAATCCTTTTGGAGATAAACATATACTGTTTATTTCAAGAGAAGCATGCGGCCAGGATCTGGCTGGCAGGACCAGAGATATTGCGATTTTTTTAAGGACACTGGGAACTGAATATGAGGCAGTGTTTAATGCTCCTGGAGCGGCAGCAAGTATACTGCATTTTCATGCTCAGATAACAAAAGGAAGAGCACCTTTAAGAGATAATATCGAAAAATGTATTGTAGCAAAAGGGGATGAAACTGTAGAAAAGGGGGTTAAACAAGTAAAGTTGTCAGGGTGGCTTAACGAAACAAAAGAGTTTATATCGGCAGATGAAACTTTTTTATCTGAAGCGATAGACCTGGAGATAGAAAATTTCAAGCAAAAAAATATTCCGTATAATGTGCTCTTATTTGCAGATAAAAGAGGGACATATACTGCTTATATTATCTCAGGCGGAAACGAATGTCCGGATGAAATGCGGGTTGTAGATAGTACTGGCACAGTAAAATTAGGAGGAAGAGAAGTGACAGGTGAAATTGTCGCGCCTAATCCTGAAATAGCGGTTAAAATGAAAGAAAATCCTGGTTATCTGGCAAAAGCTATTTTTTTTGGTTCAACCAGAAATATTCTTAATGTAAAAGAAACAGGAGAGAAACAATATCCTGATTTAAACTGGAAGGAATCTTTAAGAAATATGAATGTAAAACAAGGTTTAATGAAAAACATTGGTTTACTTTTTGATTTTTTAAGTGTTTATGGTGATTTTTTCATTGGATTTATACTGGAGGAACTAACTATACATACTGATAAGACGACCCTGGAAATGGAGAAAAATATAGAGGAGGTATTAACAGTAGTAGAGGGACTGTCAGAATGTGACCGGGAAATTCATTTTTTGGGCAGTGTCATGAAGAGGAGTGAAGATATAAGAAACAGGTTTCATGATCTTGAATCCGAAGCAATAGTGTCTTCATTGGTCATCCTTGCCAGGCGAGCTGAAAGAATGGGGCGGAATTTGATAATAGGCTATGAAACGGATTGGATCCCCGGTTACGAGCAGGGTGAGGTACAACATAATGTAATGAATTCTGTTATTAATGAAGTCGATTCTATTGGGGGTGTTCTTCGGGATATGGGGCTGGAAAATGTGGTTATTATACATCGCAAAAAAAACGAATTAGCTAAAGCTCTTTTGGCAGAAGCGGGAGATGGGGACTTTTCAAATATGATAATTCTGGCAGGACAGGAGACAATTATGTCCGATGATTTTGAATGTTTTGCAAGTACAGAGCAAGAAAAAAAAGCTTTTCTTGCTGTAGTAAATACTATAGATCTTGAGCCGTTTTATGAACGGAAAGGCGAAATGAACGGAAAATATGTGAATATAGAAATAATAGAAATGATACTTGTTGCTTTGGAACTGGCTGTGGGAAAAAGAATATTTGAGCATCCTTTAGTTTCAACATACGATGAAGTGCATAGAATGGTTATATTTATTCCAAGAGCAGTGCTTCTGGAATATGAAAAGTTGAAGGAGTTGTATGTTATTAAGAGATTAGCGTTACAGGCAGTATAAGAAATAAACAGAGGGCTTGGTTTTTCAATGTTTTCAATGTTTTTAGTGTAGTTCTTCTTGCTCAAAACCTGTTTATTGTGTTAAGATAATACAATTTTAGGAGGTTGGATTATGTCTGTAACTCTTGTTGTGGACGCGTATAATGCTATAAATGCTATTCCCAGGGTGCGTAAACTTATAAAGCAAGAACTTTATTCCAGTCGAAAAGCTATTCTTGATATAAGCAGAGAATATGTCCGTTCAAGCGGATATATTACTGATCTTAAAGTAGTTTTTGACGGAAAAGATAAATATAGAGGGCAGGGTATTTTGCATTCAAAAGACCATGTTTTTTCAGCTACAGGTAAAGGAGATGACAGGATAATTGAGATTATTAAGGCTTGTTCGCGTAAAGGCAGAGTAGTCGTTGCTTCGAATGATAATTATGTCAGGAATAACGGCCGCGCTTATGGCGCATCTTTGATTCGGTCGGAAGAGCTTGTTAAGCCAAAAGGCATTGGGAAAAAGACTCGCGGCTTAAAAGTTGAAAAAAGGAGTCGAGCTTCAAAAATACAGGGTAAACGTCTAAACGCTGATCTTGAGAATGAAATAACACGTAAGTATGGGGAGGAATTGGGACTTAAATAGTGAATGGTAGTTGGTGAATGGTTCGTCGTTAGTCGTTGGTCGGGGGTCGTTGGGCGTTAGCAGGAGATTGCTTCGCTCCGCTCGCAAAGACGGACTTTTGTCATTGCGCCCGCCAAAGGCGGATCCGCCTCTGGCGGACAATCGCGGAAACACAGTGGCGGTGAAATGGGGACGGGTGTGAAATTAATCCCAGACCTGTCCCAGGATTAATCCCAGACCTGTCCCCTAACAGATAGTTAGTTTTTCTGATAGAGTGAAAAACAAGGACTCGTTGTCTCCATTTGGAATCTGTATTTTTTCGATACTTGAAAGGGACCAAGATACAGGCGGGACAGGTTTACTGTAGGAGTGAAAGTCCTAGATTAAACTTGTCCCATTAACTTTTACTTTTATTATAATTCGATAAAAATTGATAAATATGGGCATTAATGGGAGATGTAAATAAAGATATGGAAAGTTTTAAGAACAATATAAATAACCAGGATCCGATTGCGCAGATGATCAAAGCCCGGGCTGTATTGGCGCCGATGGCAGGTGTTACTGATATTCCTTTTAGGCTGATGGCAAGGAAGTTCGGATGTGAGTTTGCTTTTACTGAAATGATCGATATTAACGGTATTATTTATAATAATCGGAAAACTTTTAATCTTATGCGTAGAATAGAGCAAGATCTTCCTTTGGGAATACAGCTTGTAGGAGAGGATTCAGATAAGATGTTAAGGGTGGCTAAAATATGCGCGGAAAAAGGATACAGGGTCATTGATGTTAATGCGGGATGTCCTGTACGAAAAGTTACTAAAGCAGGCAAAGGTTCGGCATTACTTAAGGAACCGCGAAAATTGTCTGAAATGATCAAAAAACTTGTAAAAGGGCTGGATGTAGCAGTAACACTGAAAATAAGAAGCGGTTGGGATGAAAATAGCAAAAATTATTTAAAGATAGCTGAAATAGCCGAACAAGAAGGAGTGCGCGCTATTTGTGTTCATCCGCGGACCCAGGCGGCTATGTATAAAGGCAGAGCGGATTGGGATGTTATAGCCGAGGTAAAGGAAAAACTTAGTATTCCTGTTTTTGCCAGTGGAAATATTTTTAAAGCTTCAGATGCGTCTGATGTAGTGCATCATACCGGATGCGACGCTGTTTTTGTCGCAAGAGGCGCTTTGGGAAAACCATGGATATTTGATGATATAAAAAGATATTTTTCAGGTGATACGGAACAAAGAACTCCCGGGTTTAGTGAAATAAAAGACATAATAAGCCGGCACTTTAATATGGCGATAGAGATTTATGAAGAGGGGTTGGCTTTAAGACGTATGTATAAATATATTACGTGGTATTTAAAGTCATTTAAGAATCTTGATATGGTGATGAAGGAATATCGTAAAGCTAAAAATAAAAAAGAAGCAGATATTTTTATGGAAAGACTGTTGCTTAATGAAAAAAACAGAATGTTTTTTGGAGAGTGAAAAACAAAAGATATTAACCACAGAGCACACAGATGGGAAGAGGGCTTTTTGAAAGTGATCTCTGTGGTTAATTTTTGACAATAGTTTTTTGATTAAGGAGGAACATTTATGAAAAAAGTAATTTTAGCGTCTGCGTCAAAAAGACGGTCAAGTATTCTTAAAGACTGCAATATTAAACATTTTGTTATTCCCAGCGGAGCAGAGGAAATAATAGCTTCTGATCTGCATGTTTCAGAGGTAGTCCGGATAAATGCCGAGAAAAAAGCTGAACAAGTTGCTGAGAATCAGGATTCGGCGATAATAATAGCGGCAGATACACTTGTTGCGCACGGTAGTGATATTATTGGAAAACCTGCGAGTGAAAAAGAAGCAAAAGATATGCTTAAAAGGTTTTCAGGCCAGGAGTTAGAAGTATATACCGGTTTGTGTGTTATTGAAAAACCGGAAGAAAAAAAGGTTTCAGCTACAGAAAAAAGCAGTTTGACAGTAGTGAGGCTTAGCGATGAAAAGATAGAAAGATATTTTCGATTACTCGGGCCTTATGATAAAGCAGGAGGATTTTCCATAGAAGGTGTCGGTTCTTTACTTTTTGATAATATTCAGGGGTCTTATTTTAATATACTGGGACTTTCGATGATAAAACTGAATGAATTATTTAAGGAGATAGGCCTGGAGATTTTGGATTATATCGGGGCATAGGGAGCAGTTAACGGTTAGTTGGTTGATGTTTGATGGTTGTTGAGATTGCCGCGCTTCTCGCTTAGCTCGAAGCTCGCAATGACAGAAGAGGGTCGTCATTGCGAAGGGCGAGGCAGACGAGGCCTGTGGCAATCTCGTTTTTTATTATGAAAAAATATTATACAATACCATTTTTTATACCGCATAGAGGATGTCCTCATCAGTGTATTTTTTGTAATCAAAAAAATATCGCGGGAGAGGCTGTGATATCACCGAATGAGGTTAGCGGAAAAATAGAAAAATATCTTAAGCATATTTCTTCTTCAAATGCGGAAGTAGAAGTCGGTTTTTTTGGAGGTAGTTTTACCGGATTGCCGGCAGAAATGCAGGATAGTTTTCTAGTCTCAGCACAAAGGTATCTTGAAAAAGGTTTGATTCGGGGGATTAGATTGTCTACTAGGCCGGATCTAATCAATGAAAATATATTAAATTTTTTAAGAGATCATGGTGTTACATGTATAGAATTAGGGGTGCAGTCAATGTTTCAGGATGTGCTTTCAGCATCTGGCAGGGGCCATACAGTAGAAGATACTGAACGCGCTTCAAAATTGATATTAAAACATGGTTTTGTTCTGGGGCATCAGATGATGCTGGGGCTTCCTTTGAGTTCTGAAGAAAAAGAGTTTTATACAGCGCAGAGGGCAAACGAACTGGGAGCCAAAGAAGTAAGAATATATCCTGTTCTGGTTATAAGAGGAACTGTATTAGAAGATTTATGGAGAGAGTCAAAATATAAGCCTCTGGAAGCGAAGGAAGCTGTAAAGCGTTCAGCTTTTCTGCTTATGTATTTTGAGTCTGTTGGTATAAAAGTTATCAGATGCGGGCTTCATCCAGCGCCCGGCCTTATAAGCGGGGAGGATTTTCTCGCGGGTCCGTTTCATCCGGCTTTCCGGCAAAAAGCCGAGAGTCTTATTTTTACTTTTATGCTGGATAGAATTATTCGGGATACGGATAAGCAGGTTATAAAAGCTGTAAGTTTTAATCCCCAAGACGAAGCCGCGTTTTTTGGTTTTAAAGGACAGAATCAGTTTAAAATAAATGAATTAATCGGTAAGAACAGGGATTTATTAATTCGTGATCTGAAAATTCCAAAAGGATGTGTTAGGGTAAAAACAAGGAATAGAGAGTTAGTCGTTCGTCGTTCGTCGTTAGTTAGTCGGTTGACAGTTGACGGTTAGTTGGTTGATGGTTAAGAGGAAAGGCTCTTGACGGGTAAACAATCAACGAACTAATTGTCAACCGTCAACAAACAGGTGATTTGATAGTGTATAAAAAGTGTCAACTTTTCTAGGACGGGACATAATGTCTTGTTCTGACATAGCTTGGAGGAGATTTGCAAAGTATTTTACTGAAACGGCAAGCATTCCGTGCTCAAACAGTCCTCGGATGATCGAGCGATCATCCTGCGGAACTGCGCTCGGAACGCTTGCCGTTTCAGTAAAAAAGCGATTGGTGAATAGGAAAAGAAAAAAAAGATATCACAGAGGCACAGAGGAAAAAAGAAAAACATCCCATCTGTCATTGCGAGGAGCAAAGCGACGCGGCAAACTCGGTGAAAGTAATGTTGAAGATTTTATCATCATTTGAGATTGCCGCGCTTCTCTCTTGGCTCGAAGCTCGCAAAGACGAATTTTGTCACTGCGAGGAGGAACGCCTACCAAAGAATGGGTTCGCTTTAGGCGGAAAGTGACGACGCGGTCCTCCGGAGGCCCGCCAAAGGCGGGTAGACTGGATCCGCCTTTGGAGGACAATCTTGTTTTTTATATAACTAGAGGTTGCAATGAAATGGGTCTTTAATTTTCATTTAAAAGACTAAATAATATGATATAATTAATCCATGGATAAAAAGGTTTTTAAAGTAACATCTATAAAAGAGAATGATGCTCGGGATTATTGGAAAACGAAAAGTTATCTTGAGCGGATTCAAGCCTTGGAACAATTAAGGATAAGTGTGTTTAATTATGATCCGTCTACCGAAAGACTTCAAAGAACTTTTGCAATTGCTAAACTCAAAAAAAGTTGAGTATTTAGTAATTGGCGGTTATGCTGTTGCGCTTTATGGTTATCCTCGAGCTACGGGGGATATGGATGTGTGGATAGCTATTTCTAAAAATAACGCTAAAAAAGTGGTTGAAGTTTTAAAAGAATTCGGATTTGATATCCCAGAATTAAACGAGCAGTTGTTTCTGGAGAAAGAAAAAAACATTAGAATGGGGAACCCTCCGTTACGTATAGAAATTTTAACATCAATAGATGGTGTTGATTTTGAGGAGTGTTATAGAAAAAGAAAAGTTGTGACCATAGATGATATGAAGGTGAATTTTATATCATTTGATGATCTCAAAAAAAACAAAAAAGCCAGTGGACGGTATCAGGATCTTGCGGATGTCGAAAACTTAGAAAAATAAAGTTAAAATAAAAACGAATTTTTCAGGGGCATATTTCAGCAATTGAATATGCTCCTTTATTTTTATTATGATAATGATTCATGACGCGAGAATACCGGAAGAATATATATCGAGGTTAAAGGAGAAATTGCCCGAGGCTTTGTTATTGCCTTTTTCCGGGGAGAGTTCAGAGAATAATTCTGTGTATGAATCCATTCGATGTCATCCGGACATATATTTTTTTCAGCTGGACACAAAATCTCTTATACATGCCTGTAGGCTTAAAGGATCTTGTTTGTCTTTTTTAAGAAAACACGGGATAAGACTTGTTTCAGGGAAATCAGATCCTTCGAAAAAATATCCGGATACAGTTCCTTTTAATGCTATGCGAGTAGGGAATTATTTATTGCATAACCTGGATTATACAGATCCTGTGATACTTGAAAATGCCCGGAACCACGGGTTAAAGAACATTAATATAAAACAGGGATATGCGCGGTGTTCTATTGTTAATGTTGGAGATAAAGCTATTATAACTTCTGATAACGGGATGACGAAACAGGCGCGTGAACACGGATTTGATGTATTGCTTGTTTCTCCTGGTGATGTTCTTCTTCCAGGAGAAAAATATGGATTGTTGGGAGGGGCAAGCGGTAATCTTTCAGACGGGACTATAGTTTTTCTTGGTGATATTAGATTGCACCCCGAAGCTAAAAGAATAACAGAGTTTTTTAAAAAACATGAAACAGAGTATATTGATTTAAAAGGTTTGCCTCTTTATGATGCAGGCGGACTTCTTGTGATTAGTAATAAATAGTGAATAGTTAGCGGATAGAAAAAAATTAAACGTTCTACGCTATAGGATATACAACATACCAATTTTACAATTCTTTTTCTTTACAGACTACCTTTTGAAGGAGTATAATCTATTCAAATAAAAGATTTTGACCGTATTATAGTAAATATAATAACTTATAACTTCGGGAGGCAGAATGTTTCGTAAAAGAGGGATAGTTAAAACATTGCTAGCTGTGGTTTTTGTGGTTTTTATTTTTACATGTTTGGGTTATGCTCAAGCAGGATCAAAAGTTGAAAAGTATATTCCGGATAGTGCTTCAGCCGAAGAGGGTATGACCTTATGGCAAAGCATAAAGGCAGGCGGAGAGACTATGGTTGTTCTGGCTTTATTGTCGGTTGCCGCGATAAGTCTTGTAATATACTATTTCATGACAATCCAGCCGGACAAACTTCTTCCTCCGGATTTTTTGGAAGAATCTGTTTCTTTTCTTGAAAACAAACAATATGGAGAAATTAAAAAACAATGTGTCCGGAAGCAGAATCTGATAGCGGGCCTTTTAAACTCAGGCATTTTATGTATGGGCAGGGGAAAAAGCGTAATAAAAGAAGCTATGCAGGATGAAGGGAAAAGAATAGCCGGAAGCCTTTGGCAGAGGCTCAGTTATTTGGCGGATGTAGCCGCTATTGCACCTATGGTGGGTTTGTTGGGTACTGTGCTGGGGATGATACAGGCTTTTAATGTTATCGCGTTTCAGACAGGAGCTGTTAAACCGATATTACTTGCCAGCGGTATTTCAAAAGCTATGATTACTACAGCTACAGGACTTATAATAGCTATTCCTGCTATGATATTTTATTCTTTTTTTAAGGGAAAAGTACAGAACGTTATATCCCGTCTTGAGGATGTATCTACGGAACTGTATAATCTCATGACAGAAGAGAAAGTTTAGATTGTATAAAAAACAACATAATAAAAATATGAAAGAAATTAACCGCAGAGTACACTGAGGAAAAAAGATGTTCCACAAAACAAAGGTGCTCTGTGATTTCAAAAAGAGTCCACAGAAAAAAAGGTTTATTAGTTTAACCTGAAAAAAATTCTCTGTGGTTTCTGTGGTTAACTTATTATAATGTTAATACAAATCAAGGGAGTTTATAATGGATTTTTCCAGTGTAAACCATAATTCTTCGGACCGTCCGGCCATTCAAATGGCCCCGCTTATCGATATTATATTTCTGTTATTAATATTTTTCATGTCAGCCTCTATTTTTTATCAATTGGAGACGGAAATTAATATTACTGTTCCTACGGCGGCAGAATCTTCGGATATAGAGCGGTCTCCCGGTGAGATAATAATTAATATACGTCAGGATGGAACCGTAATAGTCAACCAGAGAGAGCTGACCTATGAGTCTCTGAGAAAGATGCTGCTCCGCATTTCTGAATTATACAAAGGACAGCAGGTTATTATACGAGCTGATCGTCAAACTTATCATAAAGATGTAATAAAAGTATTGGATCTTTGCGCGGGCGCGGGGATATGGAATGTCTCTTTTTCAACGATGAAAGAAGAGAAACAGTGATCAGTAATTGGTTGACAGTGTCTTGTATCCATTCCGTCTTTGCGAGGAGCGAAGCGACGCGGCAATCTCTTTCAGGACGGTACATAGTTGACTGTTAGTTTATTGATGATTAACAGGCAATAGAATTAGTTTTCGGTTTCTTAATATATCATGAGAAAAATATTAATAATATTATTTGCGGTATTAGTAATGACAAACGCGGTTTGTGCGGGCAGTTATGTATTTTGTCAGGAAACTGAGGTAAACAGTGAAGCTGAAGAGTTTGATTTTGCTAACGGTCTTTTAGCCCGGGGCATGTATGATCTTGCTGTTAGCGGATATAAGGATTTTTTAGAGAAATATCCGGAAAGCGGATACGCGGAAACTGCTTTGCACCGGTTGGGGGAAGCATATTTTATGCAGGTAGAGTATACGAAGTCCCTTAACGTGTTTGATTCTTTTCTGCAAAAGTATCCGTCTTCCCGCTTGATTCACAAAGCAGTTTTAAGAAAAGGGCAAATATTTTATTTATTAGGGAATTATCAAGAGGCAGAAGATACACTGGGAACGATTTCAACTCAAGTGCAAGGAATACCTGCTGATACAGCTGTGCCTGCAGATTATTATCTTGCCAGCATTTATTTCAAAAAAAACGATTTTGAAGTATGCCGGCAAATTTTGGAAAAACTTATAAACGTGCGGGAGAATGAAAAATATCTCCCTTTTATTTATATGAACCTTGGAGATACTTATGCCGGTTTGAACGAACATTTAAAATCTGCCGAAGCTTATTCAAAAGCAAATAGCCTGGCGTCGGGAGATGCGGAAAAAATAGCTGATCAATCCGCTTTTCGAGCCGCTAACGCGTATCATCTTTCTGAAGACTATATAAAAGCTTCTGCTTTTTATAAGAAGATAATCGATAATTCCGCTTCAGGTGAGATCTTTAATAGCGCTGTAATAGGTTTTTTGTCGTCTTTGTACAGGAATTTTCAATATCAAGCTATTATTGAAGCTGCTCCTGCTCTTTTGGACAGGGTTACGGATGATGATATAAAAGCGCAGGTATTATTTATTCTTGGAAGCAGTCTTTTTTATGAAAGCAATTTTTCTGAAGCAGTGAAAGTTTATGCTGAAGCGGCTTCAGCTTATCCGGATAATGTTTTTGGGATAAAATCGCGGCTGAATGAAGGATGGGCCTATTTTAAACTGGAGGAGATGGAAAAATGCATAGAAGTTTTAGATATTTATCTTGCGGGAACAGAAGAATCTATGGACGAAGCATTGTATGTCAAAGCTAAGGCATTTGCTGAAATAGAAAAAAATAAAGATGCTCTTGATATTTATAATAGTATTATTTCTGACTATCCGGAATCAAATTTCAAAAAAGAATCTTTATATGACGCAGGATGGCTTTTGGATTTATCCGGGGATACTGTAAGCGCTATCGGTTATTATGAAAAATTTGTGGATGAATATCCTGAAGACGCGAGGAGCCCGGAAGTGCTTTTGAAGATGGCTCAGGAGAATTTTCGGCTCAGTCGTTTTCCTGAAGCGCAGAAAGGGTATGATCAGTTTCTTGCGAAGTTTAAAGATAGTCCGTTAAAAGAGAACGTCTTATTTCAGCTGGGGATGACGCAGATGGAGCAGGAGGATTATGACGGCAGTATAAAGACATATGCGGGATTTATGCAAGAATTTCCGGAATCCAAAGTAAAGGACGCGGCTCGTTATTGGATGGCTAGCGCGTATCAAAGAAAAGAAGAATGGGACAAGGCTATAGAGATATTTTCTCCGTTATTATCTAATAAGGAATCAGGATTTAATGCGCGGGCCTCTGAAGCCGCGGCATTTTGTTATTTTCAAAAAGGGAACCATCTTAACGCGGCAGACATATATTATAATCTTATAATCGAAAATTCTGATTTTCAATTGCCGAAGGACATCTATAGATGGACTGCTGATTTTTATCTGGCGGCCGGAAAAAACGAAAAGTCTTTGAAGGTTCTGGAGGCATTACTTGAAAAATATCCTGAAACAGCACGGCAGGAA
Source organism: Candidatus Omnitrophota bacterium (assembly GCA_043823005.1). Classification (GTDB taxonomy): domain Bacteria; phylum Omnitrophota; class Gorgyraeia; order Tantalellales; family Tantalellaceae; genus JBDRBG01. The sequence goes on along the minus strand of JBDRBG010000075.1, from coordinate 14,964 downwards.
GAAATATATTATCTCGCGGGAGAAAATCAGGTGCAACTTAAAAATTGGGAAAAAGCTGTGCAGGAGTTTCATAAAGCTTTAGCCGGCGAACTTACCGCTCCGTATCTGGAAAGGACGTATCTTGGCCTTGGCAGAGCTTATTTTAGTCTGGCCGATCATGAAAACGCTTTGAAATATTTTGATGAGGCGCTTAAGAATCACAAGGAAAATATGACCGGAGCTCTGGCGCGATTGGAGATCGGAAATGTCAGATTTGTTACTTCTGATTTTCCCGAAGCAACTAAACAGTATATGATGGTAGCTATTCTTTACGATGATGAAGGACTTTGTTCTATGGCTCTTTTTCAGGCCGGATTGTCATTTGAAAAATCCGGAAATCTTGAAAAAGCGCTTGATGTTTTTGCTGAACTTAGAGAAAGATACCCTGAGAATAATCTTGCCCGAAAGGCAGAAATAGAAATCAGTCGGATAAAAGGTGAAAACAAATAAAAAGATATTAACAGCCGTAATAATATCATGCGCGGCACACAGCGCGTTTTTGGCTTTATCTACACAGATAATGATGCCGGGGATGCGGCATGTAAGAGACCAGACGCGCAAAATATTTCGTATCCGGGAAGTTCAAAAAGACCCTGCCAAAGTATCTTTGTTTGAGGAAATAACTCCGCATGTTTCTAAGGTAAAGATGGATCGAAATTTAACTCCTTTACAAGATGAAACTTTTAAACGTATGATGCTGGACCAAAAGAGCCGTCAGGATCTTTCCGTGGAGGAGAAAAAGGAGAGTCTTAAAGACGAGCATTTTAAAGATATGCTTAATATACAACCGCAAATAATGGGGACAGAAGATATAATTAAACATCTTTCTGAAGATGAAACTAAAAAGCATGCGCCTAAAAAAAGGTCTCTTGCTCAGCGTCTTTTAACCGAAGACATTATAGGGTATTCAAACGGCCCGGCGACTATCGGCAGAGAGGTTCAGTTTAGCGCGTTGTCGAAAATAGAGGCCGGTAGTATAGCTAAGCAGGATGCCTGGGAAGCGGCCAGTATCGGTGTTAATGAAAAAGATGAAGATATTGTGTTGGCAGGGGAGATAGTCAAGGCAGGCAATTATGAAGATATCAGCAGGCATCTTGATGTGGATCTTAGTACTTATACCTCTCCTGAAACTCAAAAAAAGTATTTCAAGGTAGTAATTGCGGTCAAAGATAAAAGTTATCTTGAGGTTATTCCCAAAGAAGTAATTTTTCTGATAGATTCCTCTAAAAGCATAACAGAAGAAAAGCTTTATTATATAAAAGAAGGTGTTTTTAATTCTCTGAAAAATTTCAATCAGGGAGACAGGTTTAATGTTGTTGCTTTCAGGGGGAGTCTTCTAAAGTTTAAGGATGAGTCTGTTGAAATGACGGCTGAGACTGTTGACGAAGTCGAAGATTTTATAGAACAATTTAAAGCAATAGGCCAGACAGACGTAGAGACCGCGCTTTTGAATATTATTAAGGAACCGGTGGTGATGAACCCTTCTTACATTGTTATTATTACTGACGGGAGACCTACTACGGGTGTTATTGATTCCCGCCGTATAGTTCAACAGATTACCAGGGAGAACGGTATGCAAAGGCCGATATTTTGTTTCGGCGGCGGACTGAAGGTCAACAAGTATCTTCTGGATTTTATTTCATATCAAAACAGGGCATGGTGCAGGTTTGCCGCTACAACATATGACATGAAAAAAGATTTTGAGGAGTTTTACCGTCAGCTAAAGGATCCGCTTCTTCTTAACGTGCGCTACAGGGTGAAAGGTATCGATTCTGAAGAAGTTTATCCGAAATATCTTTCAGATTTTTACCGGGGCAAGCCTTTTGTTATATACGGGCAGTATGCTAATGAAGATATTTTTGCAATGCAGCTTCTGGGAAATATAAACGGTACGGCAAAAGAATTTATTTTTAAACGGTCTTTTAATTCCGCGGCTAAGGGCGGAGAAGAAATAGCAAGGGAATGGGCTTTTAGAAAAATATATCACCTTATTAGTTTAAATACTATGGGTATAGGGGACACAAAAGCTTTACGTTCCGAGATCGAGGTTTTAAGCGAGAAATATAATATTACTACGCCATATAATATTAAAAACGGGGATTAGCTTTCAACTTTTGAAGGAAAAATAAAATGGAAAATAAAGGAAAATGTTTCGAAGAAATGACGCGAGAGGAAAAGATCCGGGATAATAAATGCCGAGAACAGGAGCTGGAAGATGAGATCCGAAGTTTTGAAAAAGAAAGAGAAAATGTGCGTAAAATAATCGGCAGAATAGGAGGAGCTCCTTAACAAAAAATACGTTTAATAAATATAACCTTTATTGTTTTGATTCTGGTTGTATTTGGAATGTCTATATTGCGGGGTGGTAGAATACGGCTTATTATGATAGAGATAGGTATTCTTCTTTTGTCGCTAAAACTTGTATATTTTCTGGAAGCACATACAATGTTAAATCATTTTCAGTTCTGGATACTTTCTTCTCTTGAATGGCGGTTGGACAGGATAGATAAAGATTTAAGGCAGATAGCGCAAAAGAGCGCAAATAAGGAAGCATAAAATCGAGATATAAACGGAGTTGTAAAATAATGGGTGAGAGTATGAAAGATAAAAAATTTATGGGGATAGCAATAAAAGAGGCTTATCTGGGAATAAAGAAAAAGCACGGCGGTCCTTTTGGCGCTGTGATCGTAAAAAACGGAAAAGTTTTAGCGAAGGCACATAACAATGTGTTGTCGGAAAACGATCCTACCAGACATGCTGAACTGATAGCAATTTCTTGTGCCGCGAAAAAAAGCGGGACATACGATCTTTCGGATTGTGAAATATATTCTACGACAGAACCTTGTCCCATGTGTTTTTCAGCTGTACATTGGGCCAGGATAAATACGCTTATTTATGGGACAGGAATAAAAGATGTGAAAAAATTAGGTTTTAATGAATTGACTATTTCTTCGAGGAGTATGAAAAAGCAAGGCGGAACTCAGCTGAAAATACGTTCGGGAATTATGAGGAAAGAATGTGAAGAGTTGCTGGAATATTGGAATGCCTTATCGGATAAAATCACGTATTGAGTTTTGGCAGCAGAAAAAAGAGGGTTTGTTGACAGATCAAGATAGTGCAAGTATACTTGCCTTTAAAGACCTATAAGGAGGAGATATGCAGAAAAGTACGAGATGGATGAATAAGGCTGAAGGATCTTTAGTTATTTTAGGGTTATTACTTCTGGTTAACGGCTCGATTTATAAGATATCGGGTTTTAATCTGTTGGTGCAGATGTCAGAGGATTTGGCAAGTTTTTTTGTACTTGCTAATACTTGTTTTCTTTTAGCATTGGTCGTATACATATTTGACCAGAATATTCATCACCCCGAAGGATAATAACCTGGATTTTATTTGTTGACAAAACAGGCCGTATTTTGGATATAATGATGTTTGTATATTCAAATTACGGCCTGTTTTTTATATGGAACGGATTTTTTTATCATTCAGGCTGTGTCACAATTCAAATTTCGTCTTTGCGAGAGAGCAAGAGCGACCGCGGCAATCTCTTGAAAAGGTATTTAATTATGTTTTCTATAAATGATTTTTTTAAAAAAGACGGTATTATCGCCGAACATTTTGATCAGTATGAGGAACGTCCCCAGCAGATAAAAATGGCTGAAGCTGTTAATGCCGCGATAGACGGAGAATATAATCTTATTGCTGAGGCAGGTACCGGCGTCGGAAAAAGCCTGGCTTATCTTGTTCCGTTCATACTCTGGGCGAAAACACAAAATAAGAGAATTGTTATTTCTACTTATACGAAAACACTTCAGACTCAGCTTTTTGTGCGGGATCTTCCGTTTTTAAACAGGATCATGGATTTCAGTTACGCTTTATGTATGGGATCGGAAAATTATGTATGTTTGAAAAAATCCGACAAAAACGGCAAGGTAAAAAAAACGTTCAAAAGCAGGAAGAAGCAAAAACAATTTGACGATATTACCGAATGGCTTAATTTGACGAAAACAGGGCTTTTAACTGATATGGAGTTTGTTCCGGCTAAAGATGTCTGGAATAAATTTTCCAGGGACATAGAAATGTGTTTGATGCACAAATGTTCTTATAAAGAAAGATGTTTTTTTGTGAAAGCCCGCAAAAAGCAGTTTAAATCCCAGATACTTGTAACAAATCATGCGCTTCTTTTTACGGATCTTACTTCAGAAGCAAGGGTGCTTCCGGATTTTCATGGGCTGGTGCTTGACGAGGCGCATATGCTTGAAGAAGTAGCTACCGGTTATTTCAGCAGTGTTGTTAGTCAACGTGGGATGAAAGATCTGGTGAACAATATAGCGGATTTTTTTTCCGAAGAAAAAATACAAAAAATGGTTTTGTTTTATGACCCGGAAACAAGGGATGCTATAAAGCGGGATCTGGAAGATTTAAGCGAAAAGAATGAAGCGTTTTTTCAGCGAACAGAAGGGCTATTTGGAAAAGATGAGGGCGTGAAATGGGTCAATCATGATGAAATATTTTATGAAGAGTTAAGGGACACATTATTGGATATAGGATCCGGTCTTGGGAATTTAAATATTTTTTCCGACGAAAATGATACAGCTCGTGAATTCTGGATGTGCGGAAAAAGATGTGCAAAATACGCTAAGATACTGGATCTTATTTTTGAAAAAGAAAAACAGGGCTATATTAGATGGCTGGATATAAAGAGTAGAAAGTTTGATACAAACTATTCTTTTCATACTGCTCCGGTAGACATAAGTGAAAATCTCAGGACATGCTTATTTGACCGTGTTTCACCTGTGATTTTGACTTCAGCTACTTTATCTTCGTCCGAAGCCGGAAATAAACAAGGTTTCGGGTTCATCAAAAAACGGCTTGGATTAAAAGATTGTGAAGAAATATATCTGGGCTCTCCGTTTGATTACAAAAATAATACTTTAATATATATACCAAAGACAAGCAGTATGGATCCGGTTAAAGACGCGGTAGAATACAGAAAGCATATAACGGACAAGATAATTGAAATTTATGATATCATGCAGGGAAGAATGTTCGCGCTTTTTACCAGTTTTTATATGCTGAATAAAGCGGCTGATGAAATCCGTTACGCAAGGGAAGACATAAATATTTTAAAGCAGGGTGATTTTCCGCGTTACGTGCTTCTGGATATTTTCAAAAAAAGAAAAGACAGCATATTAATGGGAACAATGACCTTTTGGCAGGGAGTAGATGTCGCAGGGGAAGCTCTTGAATGTGTTGTTATAACAAAATTACCGTTTTCAGTACCGACAGATCCTATAAATTCATCCAGAATGGATTTTATCCGCGGTCATGGCGGTAATCCGTTTCAGGAATACCAATTACCTCAGGCAATTATTATGTTCAAACAGGGAATAGGACGTCTTATTCGCAGCCGAACGGATAAAGGTATAATTGCAATCCTGGATCCTCGTATATATAACCGATCATACGGCAAAAGTTTCATCAAAGCTCTTCCAGCTTCAAATCAAACAAATAATCTAGACGATATAAGAAATTTTACAGACGCTTTCTGTAACTCCAGATAATATAAGGATTTACAGATTAAACGGGAATTAATGCGTAACTCTTTACGGCGTAAGGGGGTACGTAAAAAGTCTGTGCTGAGTCTATTTTCTTTTTATTCTATTTCTATCCGAGTTTGCCGCGTCGGCCTTCACCCTTCTTTCCCTACGGCCTCCTCGCAATGACGAAGTCCGTCTTTGCGAGGGGGAGCTCGAGCGACCGCGGCAATTTTTCTCCGTCTTTGCGAGCGAAGCAAAGCAATCTCTACAAACGACGTAGTGGGTCTTTTTTTTTTTTATAACTGAACTATTAGTACCTTAACTCTTTATTATGTAGGGGGATACGCAAAGCGTTCCATGCTGACTTTTTCTTGACATAATTAAGACGATATGTTACTATTATAGTCATTAATATAGGTGTTAATCTAATCAATAGTTAATGTTTTAATAGTAATGTATATATGAAGGGATGTTATCAGCAGAGATGAAGACTCAAGAGCAGAATCCATTTAATTATTTAAAATATATCAAGCAAATAACAGCTAGTATAACGCTTGCGGCTTTTTTGATGACTACTTTTGGTCAGGATCTGGCGCAGGCAGTGGAAAAATCATCGTTGTATCCTTCTCAGAATAATGAAGTTACAAGTAATCCACAGGTTATTAAAGATCCAGATCTTAATACTATTAGTATTCCTGCAGAGCTTGGGATTATAGAAGAGACTTTCTTTTGTCCTGCTTCGGAATACCGCAGAACCAAAATTTCAACTCCAAGCACCAGTCAAGACATCCAAACAGGCGAAACTTGCGGGAAAATTATCCCTAAACAGCAGAAAATAGTAATACATATTCAGGACGCGCATTGCAATTACTCTGCTCAACAAAAAATATCCGGGATAATTAAATACCTTGCCCAAAAATATGGAATAAACACAATAAACCTTGAGGGAGGTACTGGGAAGTATGATCTTTCAGTTTTTACCGATATTAAAGATACAGCAGTAAGATATAAAGTGTCTGATTTTTTTCTAAAGCAGGGAGTTATATCCGGGGCTGAACAGTTTAGCATTAATGATTCGGGCAAAGTAGACTTGTGGGGGATAGAAAACACAGAACTCTATCTGAAAAACAGGAATGTATATAGACATTTTCAGGAAAATAAAAATATTGCAGATAACTATTTGAAGGATTTAGAACTTAAGTTAGCTGTTTTAAAAGAAAAGATATATTCAAAAGAACTCTTGGCTTTTGATAGAGCTTGTATTTTATATAAACAGGGGAAGCTTAGTCTTGAGGAATATGTAGCTGAGTGTGTTCGAACAGCTGAAGCAAACAGTATAAGTCTTAAGGGCTTTAATAATATTGATGCGCTATATCAAACATTTGATTATGAGGCGGGTATAGATTTTAAAAGGGCGAATATTGAAAGGGATGTTTTAGTAGACAGTCTTGAAAAGATATTATCCAGAGTCGAATTAGAAGAACTTGTAATAAAGATACTTGATTTTAAAGAATCAAAAATAACTCACAAAGAGTTTTATTCCTATATATTCAGAAAAGCCGCAGGCTCCGGACTTGATTTTGCAAAATTCCAAAATTTCACAAAATATCTTAGATATATAAATGTTTATGAAAATATAAACATCAAAGAACTTACTGCGGAGTTGGAAGTTTTTGAAACGAGGTTAAAAGAAAACTTCTTTGAAAATAATAGACAAAAAGAACTGGATCGGCTGTATAAGAATTTAATAGTGATGAAGAATCTTTTCAGCGCTACTTTAACAAGAAAAGATTATGAATTTTATAAAAAGAAAAAACAAGAATTTGATTTACAAAATTATGTTGATTTTATAGAAGAAACTGCACATTTGTTAGGGAATGAAATAAGTTTAGATAAAGATATATTTATATTGGATCATTTACAGGAAGAGATCTTGGAGTTTTATAAATATTCTTTTAAACGGGACGAAGTATTTCTCAAAAACATTAAATTTTCATTCCCTTATCAGGGAGGGGCAGGCCCCTCCCCTACAAACAACCAACGACTAACGACTATTCTAATTACCGGAGGTTTCCATGCTGAAAACCTACACAGGCTTTTTAGAGAGAAAAATATTTCCTATATTTCTATAACTCCTAATTTTAAAAATGACGAAACGTTAAAGAATCCTTATTTTGACCTTCTTAGCGGACATAATTCAGGACTGGCCGGATATTTATCCCTGAAAGCCGCTAATCTAGCGATATATTCATATCTTTGTTCAGAAGAGAGCCTTAGAGTTTATGGCTTGGCTATGGAGGATCTTGATCTTATGGTCGAAGCAATAAAACGTTTATTTTCTGATAATAAGGAACCTGTTAAATTTCTGGGCGGAAGTTTTTATCTTATCGCGAGTAATGAAGAGCCTGAACATATGGGTCGTATTATTGAAAAAATTCCGGATGCTTTTGTTGACAATAAACAGGTTTGGGCTGTGTGGGAGGGAACTGGTTCAAGGTTCAAGGTTCGAGGTTCAGGGGAGCAGGAAAATGTAATAGGTTCGCCGTCAGGAGACGGCTCCTACGGCAGGATGTGTGTAGGAGGGGTCTCTGACCCCGAACAAAAAGGAAAAAGGAAAAAGCAAGCATCAAGGAAGACTCATGAATTTACGCCACAACAAAAAGAATTTTTAAAAAAAGAACTTGAAAAATTGGCACAAGATCTTGCGGAAGAGGGAGATAAAGAAAAGATTATCCAGGGGTTTATGGAAAAACTGCGGCCATATACTTTTAGGAAAAGTTGTCGAGATTTTGCAGCAGCCAGTCTTTTTTCGTTTTTAATCGGTCTGGATACTTTTCTCTTATATTTTACTATGCATTCCATAGCATTTCGAGAACTTCCTTTTCAATATGCTGGAGTTATTTTATATGGGTTCTTTTTTGTAATGATAATTTATTATTTGATGTCGACAATAGGCTGTTTTGTCGATAGTAGCTGGTCCTTCTTTAGGGGAGGTATATACTTATCAAATCACAAAGACTTTTCTGTTTTTAGGTCTGATTTTATTGTTAAAATTTTAAATAATATAAGTGGACTGGATAAGAACTTGATATATGTAAAAGTGCCGGCATTAAAAACTGGATCTTTCCGGAAGGCACTAAAAAGAAGTTTTAAAAGACATCTTGAAGCAACAGGATCTCTGTGTAGTAAATCTATTGGGAAAATACCTGCGAAGGGTAAATGGCTAAGATGGCTAAGAAAGAAAAAGACTAGAGACAAGAATAGTTCTAAAAGTTTATTTAAAAGTATATTTATAAGTATTCTTTTATATTTTTTTGGGTTTTCACTTATATGGGTTCCTGGAGGGTATGTTTGTGTATCAAAATATACCGGCAAACATTTGGAAAAATTTAGACCTCAGCAGGGGCAGGAGGTAACAATAATTGGGCATACTCATGAAGATAGAAACGTCCTAAAAAGATATTTAGAACTGGGTCCAGAATGTCATATTACAGGAATGGAGCAGATAGTTTCATTGCCTCAATATGTTGGAATGATAGGCCTTTTTAGTATTTATTCCGGGCAGAAATTACAGGAGGATTGGAAAAAGTTAATCTGGGGAACGGATATTATTTGTCAAAAAAAGGGAGCAAAAAATATATACTTCAAAAAAAGTTATTATAGCAACACTCCTCCGCATGAGATAGCGCATCACTTATATTATGAGATATTTTCACAGGAATTAAGAGACCAGTGGGAGAAATTATATGAGAAAAGTACAAAAGATACGGATTTTGTTTCTGACTATGCCAGGAAAAACGCGGAAGAAGATTTTGCTGAGACTTATGCGAATTATATGACTGATTCATTAAATTTATTGACCAATGCTGATGGCAAGCTTTTAGAAAAAGCCATGTTTGTTGGCCGTTTGTTTATAAAAAGGGATATGGTAAAAAATGCTACTTTTTTACAGCTATATTGTCTTAATAAAAAAAACGGGCAAAAAGATACCTTCGATTATTCGCAGATAATACCAATAACAGTAATGCTTCCATATAGAGTGAACGAAGATCCGTGTAAAGACGCGAAAGGTTTTGTTGATATTGTTAAAAGCGAGATCGAGAGTGTCGGCGGTGTAAAGAAAATAGGAGCGATAAATGAAGCCAGAAGAAATGTTGACGATTTTTGCAAGAAATATCCGGATATTAAACTTAGCGTAAGCCTTTGGGTTATAGAAAACTATCATATCCCGACATTGTTGAGCGATATAGAAAAAGCTTTAACTATGGCTCGTTATGTTAAAAATATGGAGATGAAAATAACTGCATCTCGGTCCGATGAGAATGAACTAAAAGTTGAAGTAGGCACCAGAACAATAGTTTTAGGTTTTACTCCGGGAACGCCTGAACTCCAGAAAGCACTAAAAAAAGCTATTGAAAGAGCAATGTTTAAGCATAAAGACAAGAGCCTTATTGTTGCTCAGAGTGGAGAAGGAAACAAGGATCAAAAAGGCCTGATGCAAACACAAACAACCGGTAGGCGAGGTCCGGAGGATTCAAGATATATGAAATGGGTTTTGCCGGCGGCAAAACAAGCGGCAAATTTTGTGATACCTTTGAATTTAGCTTCTGCATGTGCAGAATCATTAACACCGAGAATTGTTTCGAAAAATAATATATCGCAAAAAACAACTTTACAAGACAAAGTTTATGTAACAGATCTTTTGAAAAGCAGTAAATGGGTTCGAGTGCAGGCTCCGAATACGAGGGGGGTATATGATGTTGCTAATAGAGATGACGGAGGGTTGGATCTTCTGTGTAATTTATTCGTAATCAATGATGAAAGATCTTCCGGAAAAGTGTCTCCTTTTATTCAGGGAGAAGCTGTGCTTGATCTTAGATATGCAAGTTTTACCTCTTCGAATGGTACTGCTATTAATGGGCTTTATGATATGACGGAAGGTATGGTTAAGGTTGAAGTTGAAGTGCCGCAAAAAGTTATTGGTCCGGATTATGCCAGAAGCGGTTTTCAGGTAGCTGTTTCAAGTGAAAACGGTTCGCAGTATAGCAAATGGCAAAACGCTGTTCCCGGAATCATGACGATAGTTTTTTATCCTTCAGAAAAAGGTAAGAAAGGAGAGTATACAACATCAGGCTTTGATCCGTCAAAAGTGATGGAGATCAAGATAAAAGTTGCTTTGAACAGTAACGCGCCTTTAGATTCAAGCTATTATGGGACGATTAAAGTTAAGTCTCTTGAATTTATGGGAAAGAAAGCTGAATTTCCAGTGCCGGAAATATTCCCGGTTTCTCCGGCTCCGATTGTAAGTGAACATAAGAGACAAAAGCCTATATTTGTTAAAAAACCATTGCTTAGAGATTTTTTGGAGTGGTCGGGTATATCAGGTTATACAAATCCCTGGGTATACGGGGGCGATATTTTGAGTGATGATGGGTTTAACGGATTATCCGGAGATATCTTAGAGGAACAATATCAGGGCCTTTCAATAATAAGAAATATAGTTAAACACAGGTTCCCTGAATTGGGAGATTTTGCTTTTACAGACAGGCGTTTTTATTTCGGAGACTTTTCTATAGGGTTAAAAAAAGATTCGGATGGAAAGTTCTGGATCGATCATGAACTTGCAAAAGAGAACATATTAGCTCATATAAAACTTGCCAAAAAATATAACATAAAACCAGTTCCTGTTATTTTTGACTACACCTTTTTTGCGAAATATCCTGAAATTATTTTAGATCCTCAAAAAAGAAAAGAAATTATAGCTCTTATTTCTCCTGAATTAAAACTTTTAGGGGGATATAAGAATATCATAGCCGCAATAGAACCGGTTAATGAACCTGATGTAGATTACAATGAAGGTGAGAAATATCTTGTTACAGGTATTGATCCTGGTACAGGGAAAAGGATTTATGTGCCGCTTTATAGAAGGCAGGAATTTGTAGCAGAACTTGCAGACGCAATAAGAAAGCATGCGCATATGCCCGTAAGTTTTAGCGCAGTCAGCAGAGAAAGCACAAAGTTCTGGATGCATTTATATAAAAAAGGCGATCTGGTCAATATACATTATTATGAAAAGGAGTCATATACAGCTGATGCGGTGAAAGAAGAAAGGGGGCTTAGTGGTGCGACTTCCGGCCGTGGTTGGCTGAGGATTTCGGAAGATAACCAGGTTATATATGGTGAGTACCAGCCTTCTTCTAAAGAAGGGAAGCCTCTTATTGGCGATATTTTAATGCAAATACGGCAAAATGCATATGACGGTGGCCTTTTTTGGTGGGTAGAAAAGGATTTTGGTGTTAGATATACCGGATGTTTGCAGGAATATCTTCAAACAATAGTAAGATTAGCAAAAGCAGAAGGCTTTAAAGAAAATACTTTTTCCGATTTAACTGATAACAAGCAATTGGATCTTTTTACAAGAAAATCTCCTCCAGGCAAACCAAAAATAACGGCAGTTTCTGCTGCTCCTAAAATTTTGAGTCAGGCAGACGATCAAGCAATTATGACATCTTCTCCGTCTGTAAAAGAGATTATTGAGGATAAATCAAAGGGGCTGTTATGGAAAATAAATATAAATGTTCCGGAAAGTGAGTTTAAAGGAACAGACAGATTAGGGAAGATTAAATTTGATTTTAATGCAAAAAAATATGCCGGTAAACAAAATGCAGTTTTTTACCTTTATTTAGAACAAAAGTTTATACCTAATAAAGTAACAATGCGGCTGGTTAGGTCCAATAGTGATGGAAGCGTAACTCCTGTCTCTGATGAACAAGGCGAATGGACATATCCAAGATTAAGTAATAAATGGCGCAGTTTTGTTTTTAACCTGCCTAAAGATGGATTAAGTAATGTTTATTTAGAGATCTTTTTTGATTGTTGGAATCAGCCGGTTATTGGTGAGGCTATAAAAATAACTACAGATAATCCTGGTTCAAACGGAGGTGCGTGGTGGGGGAATCCTCTATATATGTTATGTTTTGCGTGGTGGTTTGAGCCTATGATTAGTTTTTGGTTAGCGGATTTTGTGACGGTTATTTTGTCAATATCAAAAGGGTGGAGCTTTGTTCCAGCGGCTTTAATCTTTTGGGGATTACATTATTGGCGCGGTAATGATGTGCTTTTTGATCGCACTATAACGAGATTAACATATGGCACATTTATAGCCGGAATGTTCTTGAAAATATTAGGAAGGTGGAATTTTCTTACAGTGACGTTTTTTTGTATTTTAACTGTTTATCATATGATTGTAAATTATGAGGCGGTCAAAATAAGGCGTGTATCAGATAAGAAATTGAGATTTTCTGACTTAAAAAATAATATTGCGCAAGATTTTATGGACAAAATATCGCAAACAGATGCGGATAAACTGAAAGATGATATTTTTAATTCGCGAATAATAAGCCTTGCACACGAACTTTATGAAATGGAAATGATGCAGGGATTATCATTGTGGAAAATAAAGCGGCGATTTAGAAAAAAATATTCAAAAAAATATTCTGACTTAGCTCTAAACTTTGATTTGTCAAAGATCGGATTGTGGAAAGAAGGGACTATAAGGTATTATCCGTTTTTTGCTGAAAAAAATGAATACGTTATAAGAATTTTTAATAATGGTGATGAGGAATATTTAACCAGGGCAAAAATTTTGGATTATGGAACTTTTGAGGATGAATTATCTTATCAAATAATATCCGGAATGGATTTCAGGAAAATTGTAAAGATGCAAAACCTTTCATTGAAAATATATTCTTATACACTGGCGGGTTTAGCTTTAGTTTCAATAATATTAACAGGGATACGAAATGTGTCATCGGTTTCTAAGATATCATTATTTGCAAATATAGGTTATTTCCTTAAACTAAATTTTTTAATAATATACATAGCATCACTGGCACTTTTGTTTGTATTCTGTATGCACGGCTTTTTTCGGGCAAAACAAGTGAAAGAATATGTTGGTAAAACTCCTGTGCCGGATGGGATGTTTAAAGACCTTCCAAAAGTTACTATTCAATTGCCGATTTATAATGAACTTAATGTTGTCGAAAGGTTGATAGAATCAGCTTGCGCGGTGGATTATCCAAAAGATCGATTGGAAATTCAGGTGTTGGATGATTCTACAGATCAGACTGCGTGTTTTTGCGGAAAAATTGTAGAAAATAAAAAACGGGATGGTTACAACATCAAATATATTCACAGATCTAATCGTATAGGATACAAAGCAGGAGCTTTATTGCATGCTACAAGATCAGCAGAAGGAGAGTTTGTCGCTATTTTTGATGCTGACTTTATTGTTCCTGCCGATTTCCTGAAACGCACAATACATTATTTTGTTGATCCTAAAATAGCAATGGTACAGGGATTATGGGGGTTTATTAATGAAAACGAATCTTTTCTGACAAAATCGCAGATGTTTTATTTGGCGTATACTCAGATGATAGATCAAACAGTAAAAAACCGAAAAGGATTTTTTATGAATTTTCAGGGAACAGGAGGTATTTGGCGGAAAAAAACCATAGAGGAGTTAGGCGGGTGGGAGTTTGATACAGTGATTGAAGATGCGGATTTAAGTTATAAGGCTCAGATTAAGGGATATAAGATGGTACATTTGGATAACCTTGTATCTTTTTCCGAGTTGCCGCGGAGCATAACCGCCTTTAAGTCGCAGCAATCACGGTGGGAAAAAGGAACAGTACAGGTTTTGCGCAAAGTATTGGCAGAGATCTGGGAGAAAAAAATTGATTTTAGAAATAAATTTGAAATAACCGTAAGATTAACAAGACCCCTTTTAAATATTCCAATGTTTATTATATATGTATTTTTATTGCCGGCGCTTATTGTGTCAGAAAGTATTGGGATCGGTTTTTTTATTAAATTATTTATGATACTAAATTTTGTGTTTATGAGTTATTTTACATGGAATATGTATAAGCAAACATATATAAGATATAACAAAGAAGAATATCAGAGGAGTCATTTTTTTGAGAAGCTAAGAAACTATATTATCATGCAGGCTTTAGGTGTGGCTATGGTACTTGTAAGAGGGAAAGCTGTTTTAGAGGGAGTTTTTGGGCGAAGAGCAGTTTTTATTCGTACACCGAAAGAAGGAGAAGTTTCAAGTGGAAAAAAGAAGAAATATAAAGGTATACAAGATAAAATATCAGCAGTAGGCGAAATATTTATGGGAGTATATTTATTGTTTTTAGGATGTTTTTTCTTTGTAGGTGGCAGTTTTATTGGACCCTTTGTATCTTTTTGCTATGCTGTAGCATTTTTAAGCTTAGGGTTTGGTACATTTAAAGAAAAGATTAAAGGAAGATCTAGGGGAGGATCTCGAGAAGTTTTACATCTTGAAAAGCTTGTTAAACAAATAAAGCCTCCGACACAA
>JBDRBG010000074.1:0-39229 GCA_043823005.1 Candidatus Omnitrophota bacterium | reverse complement strand
CTACTGTCAAGTTTGCTCCTGTTATGTCAATTCCGCTTGCCGCGTCTACGTTGCCCGCGAATGTTACTTGCCCGCCTGTTGTCTGTGTTATTGCCTGGTTTGCTATTGTTAATGCCGCGCCGGATATATCTATACCGCTTGTCGCGTCGACATTTCCCGCTAATGTTACTTGTCCGCCGGTTGTCTGTGTTATTGCCTGGTTTGCTATTGTTAATGCCGCACCTGATATGTCTATACCGCTTGACGCGTCTATATTTCCCGTAAACGTGTTCTGGCTTGAGCCGCTTTGCGTGTATACTCCGTTTGTTGTTATTCCGCTTATGCCTGTCATAACTCCTAGCGCTGAGATGTCCCAGTCTGATGAATCCATTGCTATTGTCTGTAAATTGTCGCCTATTGTTGTTGCGGCTCCGAAGTTAATGTTACCGCCGTTTACTGCTAAATCAGCTGTAAGTGTTGTATTGCCTGTTACTCCTAATGTGCCTGCTATTGCTGTGTTTCCCGTTGTATCCGCTACTGTGAATTTGTCCGTATCCATGGTTAGTCCGCCGTTAAGAGCTGTGGCTCCTGTTGCGGTCAATGTACCTGCTATTGCTGTATTCCCTGTTGCATCCGCTACTGTGAATTTATCAGTATCCATTGTAAGTCCGCCATCCAGGGATGTTGCCCCTGTTACTGATAACGTGTCTATATTTGCTACGCCGTCGACAAACAGATTGCGCCATTCTTCTGTTGATGAGCCAAGGTCGTACTCGTCATCTGCCGCCGGTATTACGTGCCCTGTAAATTCAAGATCCGTAACAGTAAGCGCGCCTTGAACTGTCAAAGTGTCAGCTTCCGCGTCACCAAGCCACGAAGAACCGTCTACTTCTAAATTGCCCGTAACATACATGTCATTAGCGCTTGTCGCGTTAGTATTTGTTCCTGTTCCTATGGCAAGTCCTGCTGTCGGCACTGTTGTGCCTATACCTACTTTGCCGCTTTCTATAATCATCCCGTAATGTGTTACACCTGTATACGCGCCGTCAGTGTACGTAGGTTTTACGTATAACGCTGTCATTGCATCATTGTTCGCGCCGGCTGTTAATGTCTGCTCCAGATTTACACCCTTGGCTGAAGCTGACGCGGCTGTTACTCCGGCT
This sequence comes from Candidatus Omnitrophota bacterium, assembly GCA_043823005.1. GTDB lineage: Bacteria > Omnitrophota > Gorgyraeia > Tantalellales > Tantalellaceae > JBDRBG01. Next base: position 38,087 of record JBDRBG010000074.1, on the reverse strand, counting down.
TGTACATCCAATCCTGCCGCGGGTGCTGCTGTTCCCACACCGATTTTATTTGCTGATGTATCGATAAACAGATCATTTGTGTTTACTACTAAATCTCCGGCGCCTGATAAGACGACACTTAGATCAGTCCCTGCTAACGGTGTTATAGCTAAAGCTCCGATTGAAGTCAGGTCTCCGCCGTTAACCGCAAGGTCGCCTGTTAATGTCACGTTTTCACTCGAATCTATGGTAATTGCCACGGCATTTGAAGAATCAGAAATACCTGAATCAGCAAGCGTAGTTTCAGCGGTCCATTTTGTCACGCGGCCGGCAGTACCAGTACCGCCTAAAATTCCCGCGCCGCTAAAAGTCCCGGCAGCTGTAACATTTCCGCCGGCATCAACCTTAAATTTACTTGTACCTGCGATTTGCATATCAAGCAGATTTCCGGAAAAAGCCGCCGGAGTATTAACAGCTATCTGCGTACCACCGGCGCTTCCCGCGAAATATCCTGAGGTTGAACCATCCCACGCTCCTGTGCCTATTGATAGCCGGCCGTAATTTGCTGAATTCACGTCTTCATATAACTGCATTATGGACGTACTTCCAAGCATAAAATCAGCCAGTTTTAACAGGCCAGGAGAAGCTGTATTAGTAATATTAAATTTTAAAGCAGTAAAATTACCTGAAGTAGATTTGTTTACCGTAGCCGCCATGTCATATGCTATTTCGTTCCCAGTCGCGCTAGAACGCGTTACAGCACTGTCAACACCGCTGCCTAAAGCAGGGCTCAAAGAAAGATCAGTACTTGACGTCGTTGAGATTATATCAGTATAAATATACGCCCAGGCAAGAGAACTTGTACCCATGTTATAAAGCGAATCACTGTTGGGTGAAACATTGCCGCCGGCTGAAATCCCTCCGTCAGCATATATTGTTCCGTCAGATTCAATAACACCTGTAACATGAATGTCATCATTTGATGTAGCGTTTGAATTCGTGCCTGAAGCGTTACCGATCTGGGTATTACCTCCCTCTCCCGGAGTAATAACCAGATCCTCGTTACTGGAAGTGGTTATATCCACAGGAACATCTTCGAATTTAAGTGTTCCGGCTCGGGCAAATGGAATAAACACAATAAAAAAAATAAGCTCGATAACTATTATAGCGATTAATCTTTTGTTGTAATATAACATAGCCGCTCTCCTCGTTATGTTAAAGAATTTTTTATTTTTATATATACATAATATATCATATAGAACTACCTTTTGCGTAAAGCCCTGGGTACTTATTTAAGATTTTTACTACTTGCCGGAATAACTGTGTTTTTACAGTAAAAAACCCTTATGTTCCTTGCATCTTGGGAATATGTCATTTTTTCATATGTAACTTTTTGAAAATATTCTTGTTAGGAATTTTTGACTTAAAAAGGAGACCTTTGCAATTTTTAGTGTAATTTAAAAATTTTGATTTTGTATAAAAAAAAAATTTTCTTAAGTCCTTGTTTTGATTGGCTTTATTGTGATTAAACAATCAAGGGGCAACTCTCTCCCTTCCCTGTCCGAAATTTGCGGAAACCCCTGTATTAACTGGCTTTTTCAAAAAAAGAATTGCTGTAATATTAACAACACCGGTTATAACACTTAATTGGCGCCTGTTTTAGAATATTCTTTGTTTTTCCAGCAAACATTTATCAGACTTTGGTTAACTTTAAAAAAGTAGGTTTTTCGGCGTTAAGAAAGAGAGTTTTGAAGACTAACTGTTTTGTATTGCTTACAACTCAAAAGTCAGTTTTAAAATGTTGGAATTTTAAAGCGATGGCTTGTTCCTATTTTCGTTTTTAAGCCCGCACGCTCCATACTGAAGCCCATCATCCACAGTGCCTATAGAACAAGGTGTTCCGCCTGCTTCTACACTAACAAAAATTCTTCTTAATAATCTCAAAAAAGTCAAAAACTTAAAACTTTAAAATGTCCAGTCTTTTTGATTAGAAGAAAACCCATGAACTCCGTGACAAGAAAAGCAGAAAACCACTCACGTTAGTCCAACAAACGTCAGAAAACCCAAACATTGGGGACGTTTCTGAAATCAATCCCACACCTGTCCCGGTTTCAATCCCAGAGGTGTCCCTTATTGTAAATTTATTATTATTATTGGAGATTGCCGCGGGCTTCGTTTGCCTCAGCCCTCGCAAAGACAGAGAGGTTGCTTTGGCTCCCTCGCAAAGACGGATAAGGACTTTTTTCTCTGCGTTCTCTTTGGTTTTTTTCTTTTCTTCTATTTCCCCCTCTGTGCCTCTGTGCTCTCTGTGGTAAATTTTTGCGTTTTCTCTGCGTTCTCTTTGGTTTATCTGGTTCATTTTTTCTTTTATTCTATTTCCATTCGAGATTGCCGCGGTCGCTCTTGCTCCCTCGCAAAGACGGATGGGTCGCTTGCTCCTCGCAAAACGACGGATGGGAATAGGGGCTATTCTTCTGTAACCCTTATCAATTCTGAAACAGAGGTTTTTCCTGAAACAACTTTATCAACTCCGGAATCACGGAGTGTTTTCATTCCGTTGGCAATAGCCGCGTCCCGTAAAATAGAAGAAGATGCTTTTTGTGAAATAAGTTCTTTTATCTTATCGTTTGGAAGCAAAAGCTCAAATATACCTTCTCTTCCTGCGTATCCTCTTTGTTTACATTTTTTGCATCCTACTTCTTTATAAAACTTTCCGGTAAATTCAGGAATACCAAGACGTTCAGCAAGATCTTTTGAAGGTTTATACTCTGCCTTACAAGCATCACATAAAGTACGTATAAGTCTCTGGGCTATAATGCCTATAACAGACGAAGCCACCAAAAAAGGTTCCACTCCCATATCTATCATACGAGCCGCGGCAGATGGCGCGTCATTTGTATGTAAAGTAGAAAATACCAAGTGTCCTGTAAGCGCCGCGTGAATACCGATTTCAGCGGTTTCTTTATCCCTGATCTCCCCTATCATGATAATATCCGGATCCTGTCTTACAGTAGAACGTAATCCCGCGGCAAAAGTAAGTCCTGCCTTTACATTAACCTGCGCTTGTCTTACATCAGCTATTTCATATTCCACAGGATCTTCCATTGTCATAATGTTCTTCTCTACACTATTGATATCGCTCAAAGCCGCATAAAGCGTAGTTGTCTTACCGCTTCCAGTAGGACCTGTAACAAGTATTATCCCATACGGCTTTCTGATCAATTCGACAAAATGCTTATATAACTCACCCTCAAAACCAAGTTGTTTAAGCTCGACTATACCTGTAGACCGATCGAGTATTCTTATTACCAGGTTTTCACCGTAAATAGTAGGAAAAGTCGATACCCTGAGATCGACTTCTTTCGTGCCGGCCATCATGCGAATACGGCCGTCTTGAGGAAGGCGTTTTTCCGCAATATCCATGTTTGCCATTATCTTTATCCTGGATAAGACTGCTGCCAGATACTTATAATCTATCCTAGAAATCAAGTGCAGTACTCCGTCTATACGATAACGACAGGTCAGATTTTCTCTTTGAGGTTCAAGATGAATATCAGAAGCTGCCATGTCCACTGCTTTGGTAATAATTTTATTTACCAGGTCAACTACAGGCGCTAAACTTGCGGCTTCTTTTAATGACGCGACCTGTTCAGTAGATACTTCCATGGATTCTCCCAGGCCCTCATAAAGATTTCCGGTTTCCGTAACCGCGCCCATTTGTCCGGCTAGTTTTTCTTCTGCTTCAGCACTTTTAAAATGTTTCTTAATGGCTTCACGTATAGCGCTTACTGCCGCAAATGCCGGTCTTACTTTAAGCTCTGTCACGGTTTGAAGCTCTTCAATACAATCAGTATCAAGCGGATTTGCCATTGCTACCGTAAGTGTATCATTCATGACATATAACGGCAGGACATTACATTTAACGCATATTTCCTCTATGTCCAGTTCCATTACCTTCGGTTCAACTGTCATAGTTTCCATGTCTATATAAGCAAAACCTAATCTTGCGCTCAAAATTTGCGTAAGTTCCTCTTCTTTTTTTTCTGTATGTTCCGCGATAATTTCTACTATAAATTTTTCGGTGTTTTCTTGTTCCTCCATAAATTGATCTAGCTGTTCTTCCGTAATAACACCTTCATCAACCAAAACCCGCGCTAATTTTGTCTGTTTCGCATCAGCCATATTTGCCTCTCATTTTTATTGTTTTCATATGTCGTATGCCATAAATCTATACATTTTTGACTTTTATTGAGATTGCCGCGTCGCTTCGCTCCTCGCAAAGACGGAAGGGGTTACCCTTCGATTGCCTGACACCTCTTCTCGCAATGACAATTCAACTTTTGTCATTGCGAAGGCCGAACCTTGTGAGGCCCGCGCCTACTAACAACTAACGACCAACGACTAACGACTAGATTGCTTCTATTTCCGCCCAGAACATATCCTCGATCAAAGTTACAAGAGTTACAAGCGGAGCGTCGTCTTCACCTTCACGGTATACTTCGACTCTAAGTTCTAATGGTTCTGTAAGGCCATCCTCTTCTTCAGCCACTTCTTCCTCAGTCTTTACAATAAGAACTCGTTTGATCCTCCATTTTACTCCGTTTATTTCCAGAGGAGACTGATCCATAGGAGGATAAATGTCATTACCCATTTCTTTTAGCTTTTTCTTTGTATAATTGAGATTTTTTATCCTTTCCATTTGCCATTTTGCCAGATTAGCGGCTGTAACAAGATCCTGAGAAACACTCGCCGAATAAACAGAATGTGAAAAAAGCTGCATTATAGGCACAAAAAGCACTGCGATTATCGCAAGCGTTACCAACAATTCGATATAAGTAAAACCCTGTTTTTTCATATTCATATTTTATACAGCCCCTTATTGTCTCGGCTTTATCCTTTTTATTTCTTGTCGAGATTGCCGCGGGCTTCGTTTGCCTCAGCCCTCGCAATAACGGACGAAGTTACCCTCCGATTGCCTGACACCTCTTCTCGCAACGACAGGATGAAACCAATCACTGGTTACAACATACTGTACTGCAGCTGTAAACTCTTCTTTGTATCTCCCACCTGGCCGATTGAACTTATAAGCCCCTGGTTAATGTCTATTTCAATAGTATATGTACCGTCTCCGAGAGCTATCGGACCGACTCTTCGTGTTGACGTGCCAAAACTGAGAGAAGAACTTTCTTCTTCCGAACCGCTTTTCAATATACTGACAGCTTGTGAAATACCTGCTTCTGCTAAATAAAAAGCTTTTATCTCCTCGACTGTGACCTGTGCCGAAATATTTACCAATGACAAAAATGCTACAAGACTAGCGCCTATAAGCGCTATAGTAAGCAGCATTATTATTACATTTAATAATACGATCCCTTTTTTATTGGTACTAATATTCATAATATATTCTATTTATGTTTCATATTGAGATTGCCGCGGTCGCTCTTGCTCCCTCGCAAAGACGGATGGGGTTACCCTTCAAATGCCTGACACCACTCCTCGCAAAGACGGATGGGGTTTTTCCCTTTTCCTTTTTTCTCTGTGCTCTCTGTTTTTTCTTTCCTCGGCGTTCTCTGTGGTTAATCTGGTTTATTTTTTCTTTTACTCTATTTTCATTCGAGATTGTCCTCCAAAGGCGGATCCGCCTCCGGAGGACCGCGGGCTTCGTTTGCCTCAGCCCTCGCAATGACGGAAGGGGTTGCCTTCCGATTACTTGACATCGCTCCTACTCTTTACTAACGACTCCCGACCAACGACTAACGACTAAAAATTACCATTTACTCGGTTCTTCACCTTCGGCATCGCCCCATTTATCATCAAGAGGCAGATCCCAATTTATAACTACTTTTGCTTTATCCGTATAATAAACCCATCCGCCTTCATCGCTAAGCTCATCATCAGATGTCATATCCGAAAGTGCCGGGTTACCTTTTTTATCGGAAATAAACTCCGGAGGCATTTTATCCAGATAGGTCTTTTCTACCCCCAGATCATTATAAGTAGTAGTTAAAAGCTCTTCCAAAGATTCCGGATATCTTCCTTCTTTTGTTCGGAATAGACTTACCCTCATCCGCAATGTGTTCAGATTTGTCTTTGTCGCCGCAAGTCTGGCTTCGGTGTCAAACCCTATAAAATTAGGTATTACTGTCGCCGCAAGAACAGCTATAATGCTGATTACGATCAACAGTTCCAACAGTGTAAAACCTTTTTTATTATTAAAGCATGTTTTAAGTTTGTTTGCGCATAGCATAAGCACATTCCTCCCTTTTGGTTTGTTGTAAAGATTGATTATTGTTTTATTTTTATCGAGATTGCCGCGGTCGCTCTTGCTCCCTCGCAAAGACAGCGGAGAAATTGCCGCGTCGGCCTGCGACCTCCTCGCAAAGACGAAAGGAGTTACCCTCCGATTACTTGCCGCCGCTCCTAAAAGGCCAAAAAGGTTTGCCTATTTAAGCAAAGGCACGCTCCCTGCAATTTTTATTTTTATCAGGGCGATTCACGACCCGCCCCTACTCTTTACTAACGACTCCCGACCAACGACTAACGACTAATTATCCTCTAAATACCTTTATAAGGTTAAATATGGGCAACAAGACGGATAATGCTATAAAAGCTACTACACCGCCCATTGCTAAAAGCATAAACGGTTCAAGCAATGAAGTCAAATTTTTTATGGTATATTCTATTTCCGGTTCATAAAAATTGGCAACCTCATCCAGCATCTCGTCAAGATTACCGCTTTTCTCTCCCGTTGATATCATTTGTATAACCATCGGATTAAATAACCCGCTTTCTTTAAAAGGCTCTACAAGTGAATGTCCCTGTGAAATAGCCGCCTTAATATCCCTGATAGCTTTACGGATAGCAAAATTACTTACGGTTTTCTCCACAACATCAAGAGCTTGCAAAATGGGAACGCCCGAAGAAATCAACGCTGAAGTTACACGGGTAAACCGCGAAATCTGTATCTTCGCGTATAATTCTCCCATCACAGGAACTTTTAATAATTTACGATGAAAAGCTTCTTTTCTTTTCTCATTTTTTGTTATAAAATTTTTGAGCCATACAAAAAACACAATCGATCCCCCGAACAAAGGCACCCACATTCTTCTAAGTGTCCAGCTTACTCCCATAACGATCTGCGTCGGCAAAGGAAGCTTTGCGCCTGAAGCGCTGAAAACCACTATAAACTTCGGTAAAACGCCTATAACCAGAAAATTAATAACAATAAATGCTACTGATACCAAAACCATAGGATAAACAAGCGCTCCTATAACACGGGCCTGCATTTCCATTTCCTGCGAACCCAGTATAGAAAGCCTGTCTAACACTTTATCAAGAAGCCCTCCGGCTTCACCGACCTCTACCATACTAACAAAAAGTTCGGGAAATGCTTCGGGATGTTTATCCAGCGCTTCAGAAAAACTTTCTCCTTTCTGAACGGACTGGCTGACTTCTTCTAAAACAACCTTAAACCTTTTATCCGTTGTCTGTTCCATCACCGCGGTCAGACTCGGAGCTAATGCCGTACCCCCTCGAAGCAGTGTGGCGAGCTGGCGTGTAAAAAGTATGACTTCTTTTTTCTTAAGATGTTTAAATTTATTCATAAACGCTTCAAAACTAAACCCCTCAGTTTCTTTATTCCGAATTTCGATAACACTGTATCCTGAGGAGCTTAACTGAGATATCAAAGCGTCCTCGTTATCAGCTTCCATAACATCGGAAATAAGGGTTCCCTGCTCATCACGCGCTTTATAACTATATAAAGTCATCCTGTTTTCCCCTCGGGTTAATAACCAGACAAATTAAACTGTTGATCCAAACACTATATATATCTTTTTGTTCCCTGCTCGTAAAGACGACAGGAGATTGCCGCGTCGCTACGCTCCTCGCAATGACGGAAAGGGGTTACCCTCCGATTTCTTGACACCACTCCTCCAATGACAAGTTAAGCTCTGTCTTTGTGAAAAAACTAGCGCGACCGAAGCAGTTTCTTTGTCTTTCATTTAAGATTGCCGCGTCAGCCTACGGCCTCCACGCAATGACGAATGGAGCGTTTCCTCCTCTTCCCGTCTTTGCGAGCGAAGCGACGCAATCTCCCCCTAACGACGAACGACTAACAACTATTTACTACTGATCTCTTTCTTTAAATCTTTAATAGCTTGCTCTATTTCGTCCTTATTTGCAGTTTTCTTGTTGATTATCTTATTTTTCCGTTTTGCCTCACGAGTATACGTTGATTTTGGATATTCTGATATCAAAATAGAAAACATTTCGTTAGCTTTTTCATAATCCTTAAAAAAATTATAATGTATAAGTCCTGCTGAATAAAGAGCTTCCGGAGCTTCTTTGCTGTCCGGAAATTGTGAATATACATGTTCATACAGGTTTGCGGCTTGTTCTTTCCTGAGTTCTCTGCTCTTTCTGACACTTTCCATTCCACGCCCTCGTTCCAACGCTTCGGCCTTACGAAGTATTTCCTCAACTATATGTAGTTCCCCTATTTTCTCCAAATTGATATATGCTTCTGCTTTTTGGATCTCCTTCTGATCCATGAGTTTTGCTTCTTCCCGGGAATAAATAATACGAGGAGTTATAAAGACAGCAAGTTCTACCTGTTCATTACTACGTTCGGATCGAGAAAACAAAGCTCCCAAGAAAGGTATGTCCCCTAAAATCGGAATTTTATCGACTGACTCGTTATTCTTCTGTTTGATTAATCCGGCTATGACCAGTGTTTCTCCCTCTTTGATGCGTACTGTAGTATCCGCTTCACGCGTAGTTATACGCGGCCCCGCGTCCAATGACTCGGCAAGAGAAGATACTTCAGGATGTACCCTCATCGTAATATATCCATCCTCGTTTATCTGCGGAGTTACTTTTAATGTCGTACCGATATCCACAAATGTAGTGGTTTCAGTTGTCCCAGTTGTTGTCTGTGTCCTCTCTTTTATCGGGTATCTTTCACCTATAATTATACGCGCTTCCTGCCCGTTTAAAACAGCGATAGACGGTGATGCCAGAAGATTGGCTTTACCGTCCCTTATTAAAGCGTCTATCGTAGCTGTAGCGCTGAAACCTTTTATATCAAGCGCGTTAATAAGAAATTGTCCGCCGGATAAAGTCGAAGACTGTCCTTCCATATCCATGGTAACATCCAATTCTTCCGCGAATTTTGTAACGCGATTAAATAATCCTTTACCGGGCGTGAATTCCGCGTTCCATGTCACACCAAGATTAGTTACATCCGTAGAAGTGATATCAACAACCTTTGCTTCAATAAGTATCTGTTGGGGCGGCAAATCAATCTTTACCAGAAGATCAATTACTTTCTGAATATTCCCCGGATAATCCGTCACTATAAGGGCATTCTGCACCTCATCCACTTTCATATCACCTTTAGGAGACATTACTTTCTTTAATACATTTTGCGCTTCCGCTGCTTTGATATATTTCAAAAATATTACTTCACTTACAAGTTCGACTACCTCACTATCACCGGTTGATACATAAGTTATTTCGTCACGTATATTATAAACAAGTCCGTTAACCGTAAGAATGGCCTGAAGCGCTTTTTCAACAGTAACGTCTTTTAAACTTATAGTGATCGCGCCTTTAACCTCCGGACTTGTTACAATATTAAGTTTATATGTCCAGGCAAAAGACCTGAGAACATTCAAAAGATCGGCATTTTTGTATTCCAAACTCACTTTTTGCTGTAATTTCTCTTCAAAAGTCGGTTCCTTCGGCTCTTCCTCTGTCTGCATGGTAAACCAATCTTCTTTGGACATATCTTCTTGCTGAGTTTCTATCTGTTCCTCTGCCATAACTATAGAGGCTTTTGAAAAAAGAAAAAAACCTGCGATATATACAACAAAACAAACGGTTAAAATCTCCCGTTTATTTTTATAATATCTGTATTTTTTCCTGTTCATTCTTTATTCTCCTTTTTAATTTATTATGTTTTTTCTTCTATTGAGATTGCCGCGTCGGCCTGCGGCCTCCTCGCAAAGACGAAAAAAGTTCTTTCTTCTATCGAGATTGCCGCGTCGGCCTGCAGCCTCCTCGCAAAGACGTCCCTCTGTCTTTGCGAGGGAGCAAGAGCGACCGCGGCAATCTCCGACTAACGACCAACGACTCTGCCATTCACTATTCACTTTTTCAACTAATCTCTCTCTACTTTTAACACATATTCTTCGATTCCATCACCCAGAACAATAGCCTCAGGAAGTATTTTTTTAACCGTTAACCCGCTTACTTTATCTCCCTCTTTTACAACCTCTCCGTTTATAATGCCCGTAGGAACTGCCGCGTAAGTAATTCCCTCTAGTTTCAAATCTATTTCTATCTCAGCTTCCACCATTACCGGACGGGCCGTAGAAGCAAATATATCCCGAATTTGAACAGCCTTAACATCTTTAGCTTTTAACCCCTCGGAAAAAGGCTGATTACCTAAAAGACTTGCCATAACAAGTTTGGCCGTAGTACCTTCATTTGCTTTCTTTCTTTTTCGGGGTTCGATTATCTCCAGCTCTTCTATTTTCAAAAAAGGTGATATTGTTTCTACTTTTTTAAGATAGTTTACAACTTCGCCGTACGAAGCGTCAAATTTCAGTTCTACAAAAATCCTGGAATACTCAGTACCCTCATCAACTTTTTGCCGGATCGAATCTAATCTCATGCCGCCTGTTAATCGTGTAAGTTCCGCGATTAAAAATGAAGTGGCTTGTTTGCTCGGAACCATACTTTCTAATCTGTTTATTTCGTTTTTCAAATCATCACATTTCTCCCGAAGCTCCTTGACTTTCGCCTGCTTTTTATAGAGTTCAGGATGACGTTTTTTTATATCGCTCAATTTATTTTCAGTCTTATTTGCCTGCAGATCATAACTCCGTATTTTTCTTTCCATCGGCCTATACAAAATATTGTAATAGAGACCAACACACAGACTGACGACAAGCAAAACTATTGCCAGTTTTTCCCGTTTCTTCAGTTTTTTGTATCTATTAAATATCGCTTTCATCAGTTTCGTTTTCCTCTGTATCCTCTATCTCCTCTTCCTCAATTTCGCTTTTATCTTTTTCGTTTGATTTTCTCGCGCCGCAAGTCAAAACTTCGAAACTATAAACTTGTTTATCCGGATCTTTTTTTGTATAGCTGAAGTCAGCGTCTCTAAAAAAATCCGATTGCCGCAAATCTTCTATAAACTTCGTAATTAAAACCAAATTAGCGGTAGAACCGACTATACCAAGTTTCCCGTCCTTATATTTCAATTCAGTGATCCATATTGCCGCCGGCAAAAGCTTAGCAACCTCCTCCATTAATACCGACAAATCCACTGTTTCTCTGTATCCTTTACTGATCAGCGCAATCTGCGCCTCTAAGAGTTCCAACTGGCTTAAATATTTCCCTTCTTCTTTTGACAGATCTATATCTTGTATTTCTATTTTTGATATGTTTTTTTTGGCAATTTCGTATTCCTGCAAACTCAGTTCTTTTTTTATTCTAAAATCTTCTACTTTTTGCGACTGCATATTAAAAATAAACGTTCCGGCTGCAATTGCCAACACAGCTACCTGTATAAACCTATATTTAAATATATCAAAGAAAATACGAAAAAGGCTTTTTTCCTGTTCAGGCAGAAAATTAAAACGCTGGGATTTATCCACCTTTTGACTTAACGCGAGTCCCGTGCATACAGCAAAAGTCGCGGGTTCGCTTATAAGTTCACCTCGATGAAGTTTAATCTCATCGTTCACGTCAAAAAGAGTAAAAAGATCAAAAGATTCAACCGGCACACCTAATTTTACATTTAAAAATTTATCCAGATTTTTAAGGTTTGCTCCTCCGCCCGATAATAGTACACGATCAAATTTATTTATTTGTGATTGTGTAATCTGATATGAAAAATACTTAAAAGAATGTTCTATTTCCACTACCAGGTTCTCAAGAAGCGACATCACCGCGTTATATACGGCTTCAGCTCCATCTGTCTTTGCGTCAATACCGGTTATTTCTCCGGTTTCTTTTCTGTCGGACCAGAACATCAGGCCGTACTTTTTCTTAAGTTCCTCTGCTTCTTCCAAAGAAACCCTGCATTGTCTGGAAATACTATCTCTTATCTGCTTGGAACTTAACGCTATTTTCTTGGAAAAACATAGATTTCGGCCTTTTTTGACGGCAAAAAAACTTTCCTCTTCGCCTATATGCACCATAAGAATAACTTCATCAAAGTTATAAGCAAGGCCTCCTTCACCAAGATGTATCAAACTTGAATGAGGAACTTCTATGCCCGATGATTTAAACCCGGAATCTTTCAATAAAGCCAGGTGTTTTGAAACAACATTATTCGGTACACATACTATCAAAACCTTCTGCTGAACAGCTTTTGAAAGACCTTCTTTTACGTCCCATTTCTTAAACTTAAAAGTTATATGATCCCTCACCAGACCAAAAGGCTTAAGCTGTGAGATCTTAAACTGAATAGCGGATTTGAGTTCCTCGTCCGACATAGGAGGAAATACCATGTTATATATCTGCACATCTTTAGTGGACAAGCTGGATATACATACATTACCAAGTTCGTTCCGTTTCTTAATGCGATCAATAGTTTTCTTGATAATCGCCGAGTCAGGGACACCTGATATTCCATAAGGTTCACGGTCTACACACAATACCTCAAACCTTCTTTTCTCGGTTATACCTAAACGTATCACTTTAATACTGGAAGTACCTATATCTATTGACGTAGGCAGTGGTTTCACATTCGCGGGAATCGCTATTTTCTTTTTCACGGAAGGCGATATCATCTTTCGCGAATCTTTTTTATGCGTAAAAATAGCCGATATCTTATGCGGCTCCGCCTTCGGCCTTTCAAAGATATCCTTTACCAGGTTTTCCGGTGTTTCCGGTGTATTTTGAATGTTTTCTTTGTCCATTCTTTTTTATCTTTTCTAAAAAAATTTTTCTTTTATTCAGATTGCCGCGTCGGCCTGCGGCCTCCTCGCAAAGACGAAGTCCGTCTTTGCGAGCTTCGAGCCATGCGAGAAGCGTGGCAATCTCTTTTCCCCTACAACCTTCACCCTTCAGCCTTGAACAGCTCCGAAGGAGCTTTACCCGTGCTCTCTGTGGTTTTCTGTTTTTTTCTGTTTTTTTCGGGCGGCCAACCGGCCGCTCCTACTAACGACGAACGACAAACGACTAACTGACTAACGACTCTGCACGCCACCAACTACCATTCACTATTCTACGATGTTTGTGTAGCCTGTTGTGAACGCAAAGTAGCTATCCCGCTTCTATCCCCTCCATCAACATTTCCTTTTCCCTTTATATTATCCAAACTTGTCAAAGCAAGGATTTCTTCGGTTAAAGCCGCGTAATCTTTTGCTCCGTTCGAATCCGGAGCATAATCAAAAATACTCTTCTTATGAGCTGAAGCCTCTGCTAAAGTAATGTTTACTCTTATAGCGGCCTTGAATACTTTATCCGGAAAATATTCTTTCAACTGTAGATAAATATCTTTATTCATCTTAGTTCTGCCGTCATATAAAGTAGGCAAAATCCCGAGTATCTTCAAATTAGAGTTTAACCGCCCCTTAACAATGCTTATAGTAGAAAACAATTCCCTCATGCCTTCCAATGCGAAATAATGAGTCTGTATCGGCACAAGTACGTGCTTTGACGCGACCAACCCGTTTATTGTCAAAAGATTAAGAGACGGCGAACAATCTATTACAATATAATCATATTCCTTTTCGCTCGTATTTATCATCTTATAAATAGCATTGCGTAAAATACCTTCCCGCCCTAAAAGATCGGCTATTTCGAGCTGAGCACCGCTAAGAAGCGGAGTAGCCGGTACTATGTCCAGATTTTTTTTGTAAGTACTCCTGACTGCGTATTCCATATCAACATTTTTTACCATTACCTCATATATAGAATAATCTATGTTATCTACATTGATACCCACTCCCAGCGAAGCATGTGATTGAGAATCAATGTCTATTAAAAGAACCTTAAACCCTTTATTTGCTAAAGCAGCGGAAAGATTTATCGCTGTCGTTGTTTTGCCGCATCCTCCTTTACGATTAGCTATACAGATAATCGAAACATCCTTAGTATTATCATCGGATAAAAAATCTGGAAAATCTAAGTTAATCATAATTGTCTTCCCCTTTTTCCTTTTTAACCACGCCATCAACACGAGTTCCTGAACTATATATTGATAACCCTTTAATGAATATTTTCTGAATAACAATATCCATCGTCAGGATCATCTGATTTAAGTACTATATCCCTTGTCCAATTTCCTTTGAATAAGCCGGAGAGAATACCCCTCTCTTCGCAAGTGATGGATCTTCTCGAAAACGCTCAATGTTTCCATTTTGTCATATAACCGGCGATTACCCTGTCTCTCCTGAATATTAAAAAGCCCTAAATTAGTATAATAATTAACCGTTGCCACTGAAACTCTCAGTTCTTTTGCCAGATCTTTTGTTGAAATATATTTGTTTGAAATATACATTTGCTCCTTCTCTTTATTTTTTAGCTCATCTTTAATTTTTTCTCACAATTCAAGCATTAACTCTAACACTATAGTCAAATAAAAAACACCTTGATAATATTTGTTATCAAGTCTTTTTCACCTGAAGCTTACACAACAACATTATTAATGTCAAGCCCACTTGCTAAAAAAAAATATATTTATTAACATTTGTTAACAAGTACTTTAAGTTTATATGTTGACTGTATTTAGGGCGCATTCTAAGCAAACATGCATCCTGAAAGACTTATAGCGAATAAACATAGTTTTACGGGGATTATGCGCGAAAGAGTTATAATTAAATTATTACAGGAGCAGTTGTCGCGAAGAACAAACCTTTTTTGTCTTTGCGACGAAGAACAAACCTTTTTTGTCTTTGCGAGGAGGAACACAGTGACGACGAAGCAATCTCGTATAGAAATAAAAATATATACTTTATGAATAAACCATTTTATTAAAGAGATTGCCGCGGTCGCTCTTGCTCCCTCGCAAAGACGAAGGGAGAGATTGCCATGGTCCTACGCTCCTTCGCAAAGGCAGGGAGATTTTATTTTGATTTACATTTTCTTGAAATGTTCGGTAAGCAAAGGGACTATTTTAAAAAGATCTCCGACTATTCCGTAAGTAGAAACCTTAAAAATCGGAGCTTCTACATCTTTATTTATCGCGACAATAACATCTGATGACTTCATCCCGATAAGATGCTGTATCTGACCGCTTATTCCACAGGCAATATATAATTTTGGGCATACTGTTTTACCTGTCTGTCCTACCTGATGTGAATACGGTATCCAATCCGCGTCAACAGCCGAACGGGACGCGCCGACAGCACCGTTAAGAGTCATAGCAAGTTCCCTGATAATATCAAAATTTTGTTTTGACCCGACTCCTCTTCCGCCTGATACGATAATATCCGCTTCAGCTAAATTAACAGTTTCCTCGATCTCTTCCACTATATCCAACAATTTGCTTCGCGAGGAATACATTTCATCTTCAAATTGTTCTTTTATAACCTCACCTTTTCGACCCGCAACAGGTTCTGATTCCTGCATTACCTTATGCCGTACAGTCGACATTTGAGGCCTTGTATTCGGAGAAATAATTGTTGCCATTATATTTCCGCCAAAAGCAGGCCTTGTCTGCAATAGCAGTTTTTCCTCGGGATCTATATCCAACCCCGTACAATCCGCGGTTAAACCGGCTCTTAAGGTAACGGCAACTCTTGATATAAGACTTCTTCCGATAGTTGTAGCTCCGCAAAGTACTATTTCCGGTTTATGCCTGGCGACCAGCTCTGTTAATACTTTTGTATAAGGATCATCCTGATATGATTTCAATTTAGGAGAATCCACATAATAAATTTTGTCCGCGCCGCGGGCTATAAGATCCTGACATGCGGCATCCATATCATTGCCGAGAAGAACCGAGCATAAATCAACTCCAAGTTTATCGGCAAGTTCTCTTCCTTTCCCTAAAAGCTCAAAAGAAATAGACTGAACTATTCCTTTTTTTTGCTCGGCAAAAACCCATACGTTTTTATACAAAGAAAAATCTACAGTTTTTTCATCTTTTTTTTCAGGCATTATTATAGCGTCAAATTTGCACGCTTCTACACACGCGCCGCATAAATTGCATTTTGCCAAATCAACCACTGCTTTTTTGTCCCTCATAACAATAGCGCCAAAAGGACATACTTTTACGCAAAGAGTGCACCCAATGCATTTCTCGTTTAACACTTTAATGATATTATCTTCTGCCATTTTCTACTCCGTTATTATTTTTATTTCTATTTTTATTGAGATTGCCGCGGTCGCTCTTGCTCCCTCGCAAAGACGGATTTCGTTGACTGTTGATAGTTGGTTCGTTGACTGTTAACTAACAACAAACGACGAACGACTAACAACTAATAACTACATCCTTTAAAAGATCTACCAGTTCTTTTACCGTATCAACGGGGTCTCCGTCTAACATTCTGCCGCCTTCTCTTGGAGAAGGCGTAAAAATCTTGACTACCCTTGTAGGAGAACCGTCTAATCCGATTTTATCCCGGTCACAACCAAGATCCTCTGCTGTCCATACCGGAATCTCAGCTTTTTTAGCCCTCATCTTACCCTTAAGAGAAGGGAGGCGCGGTTCGTTTATTTCTTTTACTACGGTTAAAAGAACAGGTAAAGGTGTTTCGATTATCTCATACCCTTCTTCTGTCATGCGCTCAACCACAGCCGTATCTTTATCAAGCTTTTCTATTTTTTTCACGTATGTAACCTGCGGAACATTCAAATGCATGGACACTCCCGGCCCAACCTGCGCGGTATCTCCGTCTGAAGCCTGTTTGCCGCAAAAGATCATCTTGAAATCACCGATCTTTTTTATTGCCCTGGAAAGCGTGTAACTGGTCGCCCAGGTATCACTACCCGCAAATTTTCTATCACTCAATAATACTCCGCTGTCACACCCCATTGATATCGCCTCTTTTAACGCTGACATAGCTTGCGGAGGCCCCATAGTTATAGCAATTACTTCCCCTTCACCAAACCGCTCCTTTACGCGAAGCGCCTCTTCTAAAGCATACATATCAAAAGGATTTATTACTGCTTCTACGCCTTCTCTTTTAAGAGTGTTGGTTTCCGGATCAATCTTTACATCCGTAGTATCCGGAACCTGTTTTATTAGTACTAGTATTTTCATGATATCTTTTCCGTTTTGTTATTTTTCCTGCTTTTATTGTTATGGAGATTGCCACGGGCCTCGTTTCCCTCGCCCCTCGCTTTTTCCATCCGAGATTGCCGCGCTCCCGCTGGTCGCTCGCAAAGACGTATTTTGGTTAACGGTTGACAGTTAATTGATTGACTGTTTAAGCATCAACAATGTATCGTCTTAAAAAAGTTGACACTTTTTTTGACACAAAAATCGTTATACACCTACCAAAATTTTTCACCACAGAGTCACAGAGCCATTCAAAAATTAAAAATATTTATTTTTTCTCTCCTCTGTCTATTTCCCCTCTGTGCCTTTGTGCCTCTGTGGTTAATTTTTGCGTTTCCAGGACTTGACACCATCCACTAACGACTATTTCACTATTTATTTCTTTTTCGCTAAACCTTCTTTTATCAAAGCCGAGGCAATAACACCTCTTTGTATTTGGTTAGTACCTTCATATATCTGGGTTATTTTAGCGTCACGCATTAATTTTTCTACGGGATATTCTTTCATATATCCATATCCGCCCAATATCTGTACGGCATCAACCGTAACTTTCATCGCCGTGTCAGAAGCAAATGTTTTGCTCATCGCAGATACCTTTGCTATATTCTTAGCTCCTGAATCTATCATTCGAGCGGCAGAAAAGATTAATGCCCTGGCGGCTTCAACCTGAATAGCCATATCTGCCAGCATAAACTGTATGCCCTGGAAAGAAGAAATCGCAGTGCCAAATTGTTTCCTCTCATGAGAATACTCTACTGCCTCGTCAAGCGCTCTTTGAGCGATACCTACTGCCTGAGCGGCTACACCCGGACGTGAATGATCAAAAGTTTTCATAGCCACGATAAATCCGATACCTTCCCTGCCGAGAAGATTTTCTTTTGGAATCCGGCAATCAGTAAAAATAACTTCTCTGGTAGCTGAACTCCTGATACCAAGTTTGTTTTCTTTTTTACCAAAACTTAAGCCGGGAGTATCTTTTTCCACAATAAACGCGCTCGCGCCTCTGGCGCCTTTTGATTTATTAGTCATAGCTACTACCGTGTATATTTCAGCTTCACCGCCGTTTGTTATCCATTGTTTTGTTCCGTTAAGCACATAATAATCGCCGTCTTTCTTTGCAGTAGTCTTTATACCACCCGCATCTGAACCTGCTTCTGCTTCGGTAATAGCAAATGCCGCAAGTTTTTTACCGGAAGCTATATCCGGTAAATATTTTGCCTTTTGTTCTTCGTTCCCATAAAGTATGATCGGAAAAGTTCCTAATCCCGTAGCCGCGAATACCAGCGAAATACCGCCGCACCCCCAGGAAAGCTGTTCCGTAGCAATAGCCAGTTCCATTATCCCTCCGCCCATTCCGCCGTATTTTTCGGGTATATATATTCCGCAGATGTCTGAGTCGGCAAGTACTTTCACTATATCCCACGCAAATTCACCGCTTTCATCATATTTCGCGGCAACGGGTTTTATTTTTTCTTCCGCTATCTGACGGCAAAGATCTTTTATCATCTGTTGTTCTTCTGTTAAAAGATAATCCATATTAATCTCCTTAATTTTTTGTGAGCAAGCTCTCTGACTTTTCTTTATATTTAAATGCGCATTTAAACTTTATAAAAATATATATGCAATTCTAAGAATACTCTAGTATAAAAAACTGTCCTTTGCGGATCAAAAAACTTTGTCTTAAATTAAACTATCCATTGAATTTTTTGACGGTAAGTGTGACATTGTGTCCGCCAAAACCCAAAGAATTGCTTATTGCGGCATGTATTTCCTTTTCCCTGGCTTCATTTGGCACATAATCCAAATCACAATCCGGGTCAGGATATTCATAGTTAATGGTAGGAGGTATGATCTTATACTTTATTGCTTTTGCGCAAGCAATAAGTTCTGCCCCGCCAGTAGCGCCGAGCATATGTCCGGTAACACCCTTAGTAGAACTAACGGCTAATTTGTAGGCATGACTGCCAAATACCGCTTTTATAGCGGCTGTCTCCATTTTGTCATTTAAAGGCGTTGATGTTCCATGCGCGTTTATATAGTCTATATCTTCAGGATTCAACCCAGCATCCTTAAGAGAAGCTCTCATGCACCTGATAGCTCCGTCCCCTTCCGGATCAGGCGCTGTCATATGATAAGCGTCTCCGCTCATACCATAACCGACCATCTCACAAAGTATTTCCGCACCTCTTTTTTTAGCATGTTCGAGCTCTTCTAAAACAACAACAGCCGCGCCTTCACCCATAACAAAACCGTCTCTTTCGCGATCAAAAGGTCTGGATGCTTTTTCCGGATCGTCATTACGCCTGGAAAGCGCCTTTAACGCGCAAAATCCACCGAATCCCATCTTTGTTATCGCGGCTTCCGATCCTCCGGCAACCATTACATCAGCCTCATCCCTCTGAATAATCTTAAACGCGTCGCCGATAGAATGACTGGCTGTCGCGCAAGCAGTTACTGCCGCTGAATTAGGTCCTTTAAACCCCAACTCAATAGATACCATCCCCGAAGCCATGTTAACTATAAGCATCGGAATCAAAAACGGAGAAATTCTTGCGGCAGCTTTGTGTTCATCTTCTGTTTTTATATATTTCGCGTGTTCGGTCTCAATCGTATGTAATCCGCCTATACCCGACCCAAGATAAACCCCTGCCCTGTTCCTGTCCACTTTTGCCATGTCAAGTCCGCTATTTTCCACACCCATCTTAGCGGCGGCAATAGCAACCTTTACAAACGGGTCAAGACGTTTAATCTGTTTAGGAGTAATATATAAACCAGGATCAAACCCTTTAAGTTCTGCTGCTATTTGAGAATTAAAGGGAGAAGGATCAAACGCAGTAAGGGCACGAACCCCTGTTTTGCCTTCTATTACTGCCTGCCAAAAATCTTTATCGTTGTTCCCTACCGGAGTAACTGCCCCCACTCCGGTCAGGACTACTCTTCTTTGTGCCATACTTTCTGTTTTTCCTTTAACTAAATAATTTATTTTTTCTATTCCAACTGTTATACACTCATACTTTTATGCTGAAAAGTTGAATTGATTTTATCCTTTACTTCACTCTTACATTTCCGCTTAACTTTTCAGCCTGCCGATCCAATGACGGTTATTGGCATAAACGAATTATATAAATTACGCCAACACCAAAATCTATTTCGCAGAAAGTTTTTCTTCTACATATTTAACAGCTTCACCGACTGTAGTTAATTTCTCGGCGTCTTCATCCGGTATTTCAGCGCCAAATTCTTCTTCCAAAGCCATTACAAGCTCTACTGTATCCAAAGAATCCGCTCCAAGATCATCAATAAATTTAGCCTCTTCTTTAACTTCTTCAATCTTTACGCCTAATTGTTCCGCAACAATTGATTTTACTTTTTCCGCTACCTCTGACATATTTTCCTCCTTTTTACGGTTATTCACCCGTTATTTACATCACCATACCGCCATCTACCTTGATAACCTGTCCTGTAATATAATCCGCTTCTTCACTTGCGAGAAATAAAGCAAGATCTGCCACGTTCTTCGTGTCTCCCATTTTCCCCAAAGGAATAAAATTCATTAATTTTTGTTTAGCTTCATCGGAAAGTTTATCTGTCATATCCGTACGGATAAATCCCGGAGCAATAGCATTGACATTTATATTCCGGGAACCCAATTCTTTGGCAACTGTCTTTGTTAACGCGATAAGACCGCCTTTACTGGCAGAATAATTTGCTTGTCCCGCGTTGCCCATAACACCTACAATCGAAGCCATATTAATAATCTTGCCGCTTCTTTTTTTCATCATAGTACGGGTCACTGCTTTGATGCAATTAAAAGCCCCTTTTAAATTTACATCAAGAACCAGATCCCATTCGTTCTCCGACATCCTGAGTACTAAATTATCACGCGTAATACCGGCATTGTTGACAAGTATATCTATCTTACCGAAATTGTCAAGAACTTTGTCTACAAACCGGCCGACTTCATCAACAGAAGTCACATCAACTTTTTCTACCATTACGTTTACGCCGGATGCGTCTTCTATCTCTTTTTTTGTTTCCTGTAATTGTTGATCATTAACATCGCAGATAGCTATGTTAGAACCCTGTTTCGCGAAAAGCATCGCGATTTCTTTACCTATACCTCTAGCCGCGCCTGTGATTACTGAAACTCTGTCTTTTAATCTCATCATGACCCTCCGTTTTTCCGAAGTAAATTGTAGCAATAATACAGTTTTTGTCAAGAAAATTCAGGGCAAATCAGATGTATTGTATGTCGTATATCCCATATCACATGTCATAAACAACAGGTCTACACATATTTTTAGATTGCCGCGGTCGCTCTTGCTCCCTCGCAAAGACGGAGTTCGTTGATGGTTGATAGTTGGTTCGTTGACCGTTAACTATCAACCAACTAACCGTCAACTGTCAACCGAATAAAGTTTGCCGCGCGCCTATTGGCCGCTTGCAATGACAAATCATACTCCGTACGACTATTAATCACTAGTCTGCTGCATACAGGTAAACCGTCCTCCTGTTAACGCGTCAAGATATGCTGAAGTTTCTTGTACCCTAAACTTTTTTTCAATAATTTTTTCCGCTACCCCCGGAGTCCCTTCCTCATAAGCCCTTTTCATTTCACTGATCTCGATCAAAAGTCTTTTTCTTTCAAAATATAGCCTGGTCACATCCTCCAGAATATCGTTGCGAAGCTGGACCATCAACCGGCTCCGAACATCAATACTTGTATCGTCTCCGCTCCAGATAAGATCCGAAAGGTCCCAGCTAAAATCAATACTCCAATCACTGCCTTTTTCCTGAGGGCCGGTTACAACATAGGTCGAGGTAGAACTCTTATATATCTCCACATTGTCATCTGTAGATTCTGAAAATTTAAGATCAACCTGTGGCATAATAGCTTTCCATTCAGCCCGGCGACGCCAATTTTTTATCTTCTCAGGAGCCAATTCCGCATATTCTATTGCCATCTCATGTAATTCTTTAATCCCGAAAACTACGTCAACATCTTCATGTGTATACTTATTATTATTTTTTACAGTATAATCACTTCTTAAATTATTGATCTCTCTTCTATATAAACAGCCTCCAACGGCCAGCCACAGCCAATCTTTATGGTCCTTAAATTTCTTGATAAAACTCATTTGTCCGGGAATCGAATTCCTGAACATAAGTTCAGCTTTAAGGTCATTTTTCGGGGAACAAAAAAATACCCCTTCATCCTTCAATATAAAAATATCATCTTCTATACATACAACATCATGCGCTTCACCCGTCAACAAAACAAAATTTGGATCCTTCTGAAACCCAGCTTCCGTGTCTTTGGAAAGTACCAGTACACCTTTTGCAGTAACAATAATCATTCTTCTTTCGTCCATAAAACCTATATCCTTTACAAACGAAACAATTTCCGCATCTTCATCATCCTCGCGCTGCGCAGTATCTTCATCTTCCACCCCTATTGAACCGCCGGCAATCGACATATTATCCCACGTATTACCGTTATTAACACTCCAATAAAGTTCTTTTCCTGAAACTAAATACATATTCCCGTCATAACAATAAACATCATCGATAAAGTCAACATTTAACGGACCTATTAACGTTAATAAACCGTCCATGCCGCGAAACAAGCTGTTTTCAGTCCAACATATCAGGATCTCCTCATTGTTGTTGTCTAAATAAACCTCTATCCCTTTTATATTCTTTTTATCTATTAATAATTCCTTATTACTGTTTTTCTTTTCTATCTTCCAAACTCCGCTCCGGCCAAGCGCTAAAATATTATCTGAAGTTATCTCAATATCTTTTATACCGAAAATGCCATCAACAAGATCAATCTCGTCCCAGTTTTCTCCAAAACATTCTGATTTATAAAGGCCTTTTTCCGTTCCCAAATAAAGTGTTTTATCAGCATTATCCCGGACCATACATAGAATTTTTTCATGCCCCAGATTGACCATCTCCTGCCATTCATCTGCTGATACAAGACAAGAATCCGTATCTGTCACTTTGTCCTGGGCATAGCATGAAATTGACAACAACAATAAGCTTAATTTCAACAAGACTAACAATAGGCTAACCGATCTCCATTTCTTCATACATGCAATTTCTGGCATATCTCCTCCTTTTATAACTAGTTACACAAAATTACTCTCAAAAAAATGCTTATTTTTCAAATAAAACTATCTTTCGAAAAATATAATTTTTCTTAAAAATGCCTTGACTTCCTCTCTTTATTAGGTAAAATAGATAAGTCAATAAAGTACAATAAACTCTTTATGGGTTTATTGTACGAAAGGCGGGTGACCATCCCCTACCCTCACCCGCCTTTTATTGTCTTATTATTTTCAGCTTTTGTCAATATTTTTTTGATTATACATCATCGAACGTACTATAGGGACTGTCGTAAAATACCTTTTTTTGTCATTCCCGCAAACAGACTGTGTCAAAAGTCAAGTTTTGTCTTTGCGAGGGAGCAAGAGCGACCGCGGTCCTCCAGAGGCGAATCCGCCTTTGGCGGACAATCTCAATAATAATATAATTTACCCACAACATTTATATTTTTATTGCTATTCGAGATTGCTTCGCTGCGCTCGCAAAGACGGAGGGAGAAATTGCCATGGTCACTACGCTCCTTCGCAAAGACGAGTAAAGCTATTGACATTTTTCGTGAACACGAAAAATGATCCTAGAAATGCGATAAAAAAGAGCATGGTCAGAGCTTCGCCCATTTCATGTCCCTCGCAAAGACACATAGTGTTCGCCATCACCCCTCCCAGGGATTTATTCCATATTTTTCTTTCCTTATAACCAAGAGCCTTTCCGCCTAAGGCGGACTTCCCTCTGGAGGAGAACCCCAGAACGCGCCGACAGATGCTTTAAGGCGTGTCCCTGCTGTGTCTACCTGCCTATTTTTTACTCGCAAAACATACCATGTAACAGTATACTATCTTATATGAACATAAAATTTCCTGACAATTTTCTATGGGGCGCGGCAACTTCTTCACATCAGGTAGAAGGCGACAATTTTTTTAATGACTGGTGGAACGAAGAAAAAAAAGGACATACCTCGCCTTCGGGCAAAGCATGCGATCATTACAATAGATTTAAAGAAGATTTTATCTTAGCCAAAAATTTGGGACATAACGCGCATCGGCTTAGCTTAGAATGGAGCCGCCTGGAAAAAAACGAAGGACTTTGGGATGAAGAAGAATGGCTGCACTATAAAGCAGTGATATCACAACTTCTAGAATTAAACATCGAACCGATCATCACCTTAAATCATTTCACTCTTCCGTTATGGCTTGCAAAACAAAACGGCTGGTTAAACCCGAAGACCATTGATCTTTTCGCGAGGTTCGCGTTAAAAGCCTTACAGGAACTGGGAGGTTTAGTCCGTTACTGGATAACTATTAACGAACCTCATATCTTAGCGTTTTTGGGATATTCAAAAGGATTATGGCCGCCGTATGGAAAAAAAGATGAACACGCGCTTCTTGTTCTGAAAAATATGCTAAAAAGTCATGCTATAACATACTGCCAAATGCATAAATACAGCCGGGATACCCTAGACACACAAATACCAAAAATAGGCCTGGCAAAAGCCGTAACAGCGTTTCACCCGTGCCGAAACTTTTCAATACTGGATCGTTTAGCGGTTAAAAACAGAAACGAGTTTTATAATCATAGTTTTATACTCTCGCTTATAAACGGAGAAATAAACATACCGGGAATTCGCAAAGAAAAACTGATTTGTGAAAATACTCTGGATTTTATCGGACTTAATTATTATTTCCGTCAATTCATACATCATGGAAAAAATCCTATAAAAAATACCATGGGCAGGATCTGCTCTCTTGACCACCATAATAAAGCCGGCAAAAGTACTGATATGGGATGGGAAATATATCCAAAAGGTATTTATGAAACAACCAAAGATTTTGCGCGCTATGGACTGCCTCTTATGATCACAGAAAACGGAGTGGCTACAACTGACGATAATCTCCGCAGTTTTTATATTAAGGAACACTTACAGAATCTTCTCCTTGCCGCAAAAAAAGGAGTCCCTATCATTGGTTATATTCACTGGGCCCTTTTAGATAATTTTGAATGGGCCGAAGGATACTCAAAACGTTTTGGCTTAATACAAATTGATTACAAATCACAGGACCGCATTATCAAGAACTCCGCCCGTTATTATTCATCGATCATAAAAAAGGGCACGGTCTGAACAATCTAGTTCGTCACTAGTCTGCACAAGCCCAGAAATTGGGGACGTTTGTGAAATTAATCCCAGAGGTGTCCCAGAATTGATCCCAGACCTGTCCCTTAACACTCGAAAGTTAGTTTGTTGATATCTCATCTCGCATCTTTACAAAAATAATCTTTTATATTCCTTTTCTATAAGTGCGATTTCGTCTTCAGATAAATTTATTTCAGAAGCACCTATATTTTTCTCCAATTGTGCTAGAGACCTGCACCCGGTCAAACAGCTAGCTACAACTTTTTTATTAAGAACCCAGTCAATTGCTATTTGCGAAACAGGCACTTTATGTTTTTCTGATATTTCCGCAAGAACCATAATAAGTTCTTTCACTTTACTCCAAACAGGTTCACGATAATACTTATAAAAAAAACTTCTTACATCCCCTTTTGAGAAATGCGGCTGTTTTTTATATTTTCCCGTTAATATACCTCCGCCTAACGGCCCATAAGCCAGAACAGATACATGTGATCTCTCACAAAACGGGATTATATCGTTTTCGATCTCTCTGTCAAGAATAGAATACCGCACCTGATTACTTGTAACAGGAGCAAGCGCAAGAGCCCGCGCCAATAGCTCCTGATTGAAATTCGAAACCCCTATATATCTGATCTTTCCTTCGGAAACAAGAGTTTTCAACTCCTGCATAGTTTCCTCAATCGGGGTATCAGGATCGGGCCAGTGACACTGATATAAATCAATAGTTTCGACATTAAGCCGCTTCAGGGAATTTTCGATCTCTTGCCGGATAAACCCCGGACTTAAGTTATGCCTGATTGAAGTCCCCTTCTGTTCCAATCCGCATTTAGTAGCGATTATCACAGCTTCTCTTTTTATTTCAGCCAAAGCTTTACCGATCACTTCTTCCGAGCGGCCATTACCATAAATCGGCGCTGTATCGATAAAATTAATACCTTTTTCAACTGCTCCCCTGACAACCTGAATAGATACTGCGTCTTCTGTTTCACCCCATTCTCTGCCGCCAAAAACCCATGTGCCAAGCCCAACAATCGAAACATTAAGATTAGAATTGCCAATTTGACGATATTTCATATTTTCTCCTATGTAACGTTATACCTCTGTGGTTACTTTTTTCTGTTCGCCCTCAGAAAGGGCTCCTACTAACCACGAACGACCAACGACTAACGACTTTTCCACTATTTACCAATTATACTCCATCCCCCAATATCCGTAAAATTATAATTTGCACTTAAAACTTTCATATGATAAACTCCGTACCATGAAAAAAAGAATAATAATACCAATTTTGATAACATTGATCCTCCTTACCGGGTTTATAACTTTCCGGGTATTTGAAACGACTTTCGCGGAAATAACAATAGACTGGTTCGCTTTTCTTGCGGGAATATTTTTGGTATTAGAAAGCGGTTATAAACTAATAAAAATCAAAACATCTTTTTTCCCTGATCAGTTATTAAGAACCTTCCGGCTTATTATCGGAACCTGCGTGTTTACTATTCATTTATTACAGTTTATGAGGTAAGAATTTTGGCCAAACTTCGTCATTGCGAGGAGGCCCAAAGGGGCGACGCGGCAATCTAGATAATACTCGGCATTATAATGATTCTAATACCGCTGACTGAGCTTCCATATAATCTCTTATTTCTTCGTAATTGATCTTCCGAATAGCCATAAAGAAAATACCCTTTAATAGATTTTCCAGAAAAAGATTCGCGTTATTTTTACATTCAGTAGTAATATAATTTATAACAGCTTCAGGGTTGTTTACTAATCTCATTAAAAGATCCCTTAAATACTCTTCCATTTTGTTTGTCGGCCTCTTTGCCGTGTCATCCCGATGCCATTCTATAAGGCCCAGGCCAAACACGCTAAGAGCTACTATCGAAAATCTCTCGGTTTCTGTCCTGCTCAGGAAATTTCCCTTAACTACACCGGCCAATTTATCCCCAAACCCAGTTACGGATTGTTTTACGCGTTCATAAGAACTTTCGTCCGCAAATACTATGACTCTAGACATATCATCTTCTTTAAATCCTTTTATTTTATCCGGATTTTTTATCATTTCTGTCATTTCATCTACTGCCTCAGCTAGAAAATAAATAACATGTATATTAACCCCATATTCTCGGAAAAGTACTCTTTCGGTGCTTTTCTTTAACTTTGTATATTTTGACCCGTCAAAAAACATCTGTTCTTTTGAAACTTCAATAGCAACCACGCTTGGATATTTGCCCGGATTAGCCGCATATAACATCTGTTTGCACGCTTCAGCAATCTCATCAATCTCTCCTTCTTTACTTAATACGGTTTTATCGATTGCTTCAGGAATTAAAGGTTCATCTTTCGGCCGCGGAACAGGTTCACCCTCGGGTTTTGGTTCTCTTTCTCCGAGAACTTGTAACCTGTCCGAAATAACCGGCATATGTTTATTAAACACTTGTTGTATTATTTGCGTATTTGCTCCTCCGGTAATATTGTTATCTATTTCAAGAAAAGCATCCAAAATATCATCAATAGAAGGATTCATTGTACTTAAAAGAAGGTCCAAAGTATCTTGTGTGATCCTATCCGCTGTTTCACCGTCTAACTCAAGACTGATATCACGCATAATCTGCGCAATAGCACGAAAATTATTAATCACTCGAAGAATAGTCTCATCCAGCTGAGATTTATCTATAATCCCAGCATTATAATCATCATACGCTTTTGAAATATCATTTCCTGTCAATTCTTCAAAATCAGGATTATACACAAACACATCGCTCGTACTTATCCGGGAAGTCATCCTTTTTCGGATCATAAGTTTATCCAGATAATATTCCGAATAAGCTTCAAGAGCTGTATATCCTAAATTAGGATATACATTGATCAATGATAATTGAATAAGTTTTGCTGAGATCACTTCAAAATTTATATTTGATATATACCAGTCATTATCAACCGTATAATTGCCTTTACCGTTGTCTCCGAGATAGATGTTTTCAGGTAAAGAATAGTCAAAGCCCATATCCTCCATATATCTTGCTGAATCTCTTATCGAGGTTTTAAGATCACTGATATCCGTTTCAGAAATACCGATATCATCAACAATCTTAATGTATATATCATTCAAAGAAATATCTTCTTCTTGTACGACTTCATATTCTGAAGACAAATCAGTTGGACTTGTCTTGCTCCATCCGCAGGAAATTATTGTTGCTGAAAACGCTGTTATCCCCAAAAATAGAAGAATTTTTGAACTTTGTTTTAGATTTGCCAATATCTTATCTTTTTTAGATGTTTCCGTTGACTCGACTATGTTTTCTCCCTGAACAAGCATAGTTTTTTCTTCTATACGTTCAACCGGCGTTTTTAAAGCTTTATCTTTAATCTCAGCTACTTTAAACCCAAATTGTTCTAAAACCGGCCTTACTTGTATTATCGTAAGCCGGCCTTCCCCCTCTGCATAGATTTCTTCTTCACCGTCCCGTAAAGCCACTCTTATGGGATTCCTTACCAATTGTCCTTTCTCGCCTTCTTGGAACATAATCCGAACCATCATCTCTCTTAACCTTACTGCGGCATCAAAAGTAGTCATCCCGTCCCTGCCGTACACAGCCTCCCCAAGAATATTGTTTAACTTACTTGCTATCTGCATCATCGAGGCCCTTGCTAAAACTGAAGTAAGCATACTCTCCAGATTAGTAGTCTGACCGGCAAGTATTTCAAAATAAGGGCTGACATAATCCTCATCGCTTGTAAATTTCGGAAGGATAGAAATATAAGATATCCCTTTCTCTTTAAAAAGTTCGCAAAGATTCTGTGTATGAAACCCGCCTGTCATAAGAATAGTCGCTTTTTGTCCCGATTGTTTTTCCCGGTCAAACCGCATATTATTCAGAAAAGCCTCGTCTCTTTTAAATGAATACTCATAAAATTCGGCTATTTTTTCGCGGTAAAAATCCAGTTTCGTTATATTATCCGAAGGACTAACGTCTATTTTGTATTTCGGGCCCTGGCCCGTAATGAAACTTTTATAATTAGAAACTTCGAAAGAATTTTTATTGTTCAGATAATATCTATAATCTACCCGTGTTATTAATATCTGGAAAATATTTTTCATCAGCGCCAGATTTCGGGAAAGGATATCCAGTCCTCTTTGGATATTATTTTTAAAAAGCGGCTCTTTTATACGTTCCTCAAGCACAAAAAGTTCTTCCATCACTTCGGAATGATCAACTGCTTCATAAAGAGAAATATAAACAATATAATCGGAAAGCGCGGGAAACTGTTCGACTTTGACGCCAATCTCGCGCGCTTTTTCCAGCAAAAAATTATAAAATGTTTTACGTGATATTTTTTTTGTCTTAAAATCAACTGTATTCGCGACAAGTTTTTTAATTTCATTTCTTGAAAGGCCTTTTTTTAGCTCATCCACCAGTATATTCCGTTCTATATTGGCTTTTTTAAAATCAATACGCTCCTCCATCTGCATTGCCTGTCCGATAAGATACACATTAGTAAATTTTTTTATTAATATACCGTTCTGTTTCGCGGTTTCGATCAAAAAATTCAGATAATCCCGGAATTCCATATTACCTGATTTATAGGAGTTATAAGCCATATCTACTTTTAAAAGATTCCGGGGATAAATATGACGTTTAAGGTTGTTGAGAATATGCGTAAGGATCTTTAAAAATTCATTCACTTCATCTTTATAAAGCAAAGAATCGCGGTATATCTTAAGATTTTTCAAATAAAGTTCTTTATCTTCAATTCCCCATAAAGTGATCTTTGAAGGATTATTTGCCGCGTAATATTCCGCACCGTTTATTTCGCCTGTTTTCACAAAATAATCAGCAACTTCTCTTCGTATTTCTTTTCCTGAAATAGAAGTAAAAACATCAAGGTCATATTCACCGACTCCGCCTTCAAGATTTACTGTTTCAATCCCATACTCTCTGTTTATATAATCAATAAGACCGGCAATCTTATGCTGAGCAAAAGCATTACAATGCGCGTCCTGAAGATGGACGACAAACTTATTTGAAAGAGCATTATGTTTATATCTTATTTCACCTAAATGTTCAGGAATAGTAAAAGTCTCAATATCCAATTCAGCAAACTCTGCTTCTTTTGGCGATGATATACCTGATAATATATCCGTGGAATAAACAGCTGAGGCAGCATCCGGAGCAACGCTTAAGATAAAAAAAGCCACACAAGCTGTAAGACTTATCAGCTTTCTAAAAATAACATGTTTTTGAGTCCAAATACTAATCATTGTTCTATCCATGGGTTATATTTCACAAAACCACAACAGCTCTACTTTTTAAATATCTTTAGTAAGTACATAAAAAAATTTCCTCTTTCTTTATATTATAGATTTTACAATTTTTTCCTTAATTCCCCCTCCGTTAGTCCCATTAAAAGTATACTACCAAAACTACAACATAACAAACATATCTATCTAGCTTTTTTAAGTTTTAACTCGCACGAAAACCCATCCGCTTAAGTCTTTCTGATTAAATGATTTAGAAATAAAATTTCGGGACATGCTTGAAAGGGACACACTTCATCACGCTTTAGCCATGCTTTGAGAACGGTTATACGCACTTAACAATGCAGAAATCTTTCTCCGTCATTGCAGGCGACCAGCGGGAGTGCGGCCCTCCTGAGGCGGATCCGCCTCAGGAGGGCCGCAGTCGCTCTTGCTCCCTCGCAAAGACAGAATTTCAGATAAATGCCTCACCCATTTAAAACATAAAATCCAGTAACAAAATCAGGTCCCTGAATTGAAATCAAAAACTGACTATTTCCTGTTGGGGGACAGCCCTGGGATTGATTTTGGGACACCTCTGGGATCAGTTTCGCAAACGTCCCTAATTCTGGGGGCCATCCAGATTGCCGCGGTCGCTCTTGCTCCCTCGCAAAGACAGACTTTAAATGGGTGACGTCCCTATTTAACATTCCTGCTGGTCGCTCGCAATGACGGAGAAAAATTTCCGCGTTGTTGAGCGCATACACTAAACTCGTTGCTTAGTTCTGCCATCGTTTTGTCGCCTTTAAGCGCCGCAAACGCGACCTTGGCCTTGAATTCTTTACTGAATCGCTTCCTCACTTTTCCCATTTTTTTTAAACCTCCCGTAGTTTTGTTCATTATACACCATTTTCCATCTTAACTACTGGTCCAAAAATTGGGGAGTACCACATACCTTGCGGGGCATCCCTGAAATTAGACTGGTCCAGAATTGCAAAACTAACTATTGCCTGTTAGGGGACAGCCCTAGAATTGATTTTGGGACAACCCTGGGATTGATTTGACAAACGTCCCTAATTTGAGCCTTTTATTTTCATCGAGATTGTCCTCCAAAGGCGGATCCGCCTCAGGAGGGCCGCGATCGCTCTTGCTCCCTCGCAAAGACGGAGTTTAAATGGGAGACGTCCCTGTTTATCTCTAACGACAAACGACTAACAACCAACGACTAGTTTATGCTCTTATAAGCGCTTCTCTAGCATACTCGTAAACTTCTCTTACTTCTTCGGTATTAAACGGAACAATTGGGATGGTTCTTATATATTTATTTAAGGCTTGTACCATTTGCGAAAGATTTCCTCTTGCCATGTTCCAGATATCGTTAGTTGTAAAATCTATATCTTTCATATCCTGGCCCAAAGCCAAACATAACCTCAAATACATTCCCAAAGTATATGCTACAAAGGTACCATCTTCTTTGTAATTCCCATCTGCTATTTCTGAAAGCC
Organism: Candidatus Omnitrophota bacterium; assembly: GCA_043823005.1. Lineage (GTDB taxonomy): Bacteria > Omnitrophota > Gorgyraeia > Tantalellales > Tantalellaceae > JBDRBG01. Next base: position 5,877 of record JBDRBG010000074.1, on the reverse strand, counting down.
TTAATCCTAAAATAATACTGCGTACTATTCCGGTTCTATCGAAATTATTAGCAACAGGAACTATTATAGTATGTTCAGGCTCCATATCCCCGACAAGCCATTCATGTTTTTCTTTATGCCCGCCTGTACCGAATTCATCACCTTTATATACAGGCATTAAGGTAATTGTGTTGCCTTTATGCCTGCGATCCTTCGATATTCTTGCCAAACGCCCATATTCAAGTCCATATTCATCATATGTCGATTCCGGAATAGATAGATATTTATCATCAGCGGAAAATAATTCTAAGTATATATCATGTTTTTTGAAAATATCCCCCAGAATTTTCACATTTTCAGGACCTGTTGATTTTATTAGTTCTATTGGAATTCTTATAAGTTTTGTTGTTGCCGGATCTTTCAGGCATTCAGAGAAAAAAACCATATTATTGTCTATATACTCCTTTATACCGGCTGTTTTATTTAAAGTAATCAATTCCGCTGCAATCATATTTTCTTTGATTTGTTTTAAACTGGTTAGCATTTGTTCCGGATTCTGAATCATATATCCCTGTAGCTGAGTTTTGGCTTTTAAAAATTCTTCTTTAAAAATATCAACTATATCCGATATAGACCGCCCATTAAATCCCGCCTTATAACAATCTGCTAATGTCCAAAGTCTTCCCATCCCGGCACTAAAATCATTTTCAAACCACTTTAAGCGAATATCATTTAAAGTTCTTACAAGTTCTTCTCCCTTAGCATGTTTTATCCCTATATACGGCGCTTTTATTTTCTCGCTTGCTTTTGCTATTTGCCGTCTATAATCTGCATTTCTCCAATCGCCCTTTTGGCACTTCATGAAATCACCAATTTGCTCATCCGTACATTTAACCGAAATATCATTAAACCTTAATCCTCCAAGATTAATTATATATTCTTTATAACACGGCAAAGCAACAAACCAGTCTCCGGCTTTAATCCTTTGAGCTAGAACTTCCGTAATATTTCCTTTCTCATCACATAAAACATTAAATTGTATACCTCGTCCTTCTGTAACATATTTAATATCCAGTTTATCTCCTTGAAAATGGCCGTCACCGGTACTCACGGCCTGATATGACCCCGGCAAAAAGTCATGCAGAAAAGACGTGTCATGGATAGTACTTATTTCACCTTTTTCAGTCGCTTCTTTTAATTTATCCGGCACTTTAATAAAACCATGCGTCATTATATACATTAAAAGTTTTTTTGAATTAGCTAAAAAAGTCTCTTTATCATACATTAGTTCTTCCGGTATATTACCCTCTAATTTAGCTACATCTTCAACACCCCTCCAGAAAAACCCAGCTTTTCCTTCTGTATTTCCCTCTTTTATATAATCAGGCAAACTTGTTGAATATATAAAACTTTTTCCTTTTTCATCGCGTTCACTTGATACCATTAAACGCTCATTTATAGTAAGACGTATTTGGTCTGCTCCTTTAAATTTATTATCTATCCAGGACATAATATTTAATGACTGGGCTGACATTATTTGAACTGCTTTAGCAACTTTAATAGATTCTTCATCATTACCTGTTAATTCAACAATACTTTTTATTAACAGCATTATAAAATCTTTTGTGTTTTCTCTGTTTTTTTCATCCTTTGAGATATGACTAAGATTGTTTAATAAACTACAAACCACATCCAAATTTTCATCACGCGCCTGAAAAACGTCTGTTGTAAAAAGATATTTTATTGCTTGTTTTTGTTTTCCGTCTAAAACATACTCTATAATTCTATTTACAGCATAGTTTTTAGGTTCCTTTTGTTCATCCGGAAGAAAAACCTGTTCATATAAAGAGCGTTTCTTTTCCTGCATTTCTTTTATCTCCCTCTTTTTTTGTTCCCCGGCTAAAAATGCTTTTTTTCGGGCAATAGCCTGACTGAATTGTCTGAGATATTCTCCTGATGTAGCAGTTGCTTCTAAAATACGGCTTAGTTTAAGAGATGTTAATTGATATTCGGCTCTTTTGTCAATCGGCATATTTAAAACCTTTTCTAAAATTTCATAATAATCTTCAGGATTTTCACCTTTAGGGATCAAAGTGTTGCCGATACCCGTTATAGCTAAATCAATAGGAATCCCCTGCGCTTTGATTATACCTTCACCTACTCCGTCCCGATATGACGCTAATACTAAAGCGCCGCAAGCAGAAGCATCTACTTCAGTATAACCGCATGCTTCTGTTGCTTTATCTGAATCCAAGACAATTATATCAGTCGCGGCTAAAAGTCTTCTCTGGTCATCAAGGCTGAAACGCGGAACAAAAATAAGCCTGCCGTCATATCGTCTGCCGTTTCCCTGTTCTTCCTTAATTTCATAAACCAATCTTTTCATATCATCATAAAGTCTTGTACTTCTTCCATCATTAGTCTGTCTGTTGCCGTAAATAACAACTTGTACTCCTTTTCGTAAAAGCCTTTTTATGTTCTCATCAGTAAATGCCCTTTGTCTCCCGGCTTTTTCAGGTACCAGCCTTCCTGAATAAGCTACAACAGGCATATTTTCATCTAAAATATTAAACAGATCAAGAGACTCGCTCTTAAATGTAGAATAAAATTCCTGATTCTCTGCCAAACGCAAAGCTTTTTTTGCTTTTTTCTTAGCTTCTAAAATCTCTTTAGGATCAGGGTGTTCCACATCAATGTCCGAATTGATCTCTCTTAAAAATTTCCTAAAATATTTTGCTGTTTCCTGCCTATTATCAGCATTTGTAACTGCGATAAGTTTGACTTTAACCAGAAATCTTTTGACAAGTTCTTTTAAGCTTCTTTTTTCAGACTTATTTACCCAGTTATCATATTTTTCCACATCATTACGATGCGCCCTGGAAACACAACCCTGCCAATCAGAAAACCTGAGACCGGCTGAAGCTATATCATATACTTCCTGCCATCCGTTTACCTTATGCGCAAACAATTCTCTGTATTCATGGGGAATTTCCATAAGATCAAGTATTTTGTCTCCATATCCGCCTTCAAGCTTATAGTCTTTCCTGTTCCTATACGTATGCGTTGTAAAAGCAAATAAGGCTTCCTGTAAAACCTGTTCTATTTCAAAAGAAGGATTGTTTTCTTTTTCCCGCAACTGCCTATTCAATTCTATTTTCGCGTATACATTAAATAACGCAACCTGAGAATCATTCGTATGAAATACAGGAGCTTTCCATTTTTCTTCTTTTGCTTCTATCTCTTGTTTTTCTTTTTTTGCATACCATCTTTGAAACTCAAGTGTTGCTTTTGAAAAAAATACGGAAAATTCTTCCCATGTCGGAAGATGGTCCTTGCCCCGGTCATTCGTGTCTTTATAATTATATAAGGAATGGCAATAATAACTGTGTCCATCCGGCTGAACATCTTTTATTAAATAATCTTCTATACCAAGATCATTTATTCCCTTATTTACGATTACATCAACTTCTTTGCCATTAACAGTGACTTTAAACTCAAATACTTTTTCAAGGGTTTCAGGCTTTATCGAATGCGTTAAATCTTTTGTATAATCAAGAGAGACAGGCTCTCCATTAGCTCCTATGCGGTACTCGTATTGCGCTTCAAGCTGTTTAAACCGTACGTCTGAATCTTTTAAAAGTTTCATTATACCTGTACCGTGATACTGCATTACACGCGCTAACCCGCCTGCTTCGTGCCATATTTCAGGCGAAATTTCCCATAAAGTGCGGCCCTTAAGTTCAGCCGCGTGTACTTTTACCCAGTCTTTAATTTGTTTAGTTTCATCCAGCATTGCCAGGATATCATCGATCAGGATCTGGTTACGATATTCTTCGGCCTTTTTTCCGGTCAAAATATCTACTAATTGTTCTTGATATTTCGCAGAAAGCAATGCAACTGCTTTTTTTATGGGATAACGCGCTTCTACTGGGAATTCTGTCTGACTTAAAAAGATTTCATCGCAAATAGAAAAAAAGAGTAATAAATCGTCTTCCACATTACCTTCTATAAACTGATTGGTATGATCCAACAACAAACTTAATATATGCACCTTAAGAAAATCCACATTATTATTCAATATAGCATTCTTAAATTTCTCAAGAGGCGCGATATTTTCTTTTGCTAATTTCAGCCGTTTTTTAACATCCTTTTCATCTCCATGATCTAAACCTTGTATATGCCTGAATTCATCTTTTTTTAAGATCTCTTCCTCTAAATTTTCTCCTTTACTCGATAAAATATTCTTAAGAAAAAGGCCTCCTATATATACGGCTCTGTCTCTGACTCCCGCATGCGCTATATTCGCATGATCAACATCATCTTTCCATCCAATAGATGTTTCGCCCAGGATTACCCTGAATTTTATAGGATCGCCTTTCTCTTCTTTTATAAGCTTTTTTAAACGCTTTTGATGTAAGCCTGTAAAATATTGATTAAGATCTACATCTTCTCCCAGATATAATTCAGACGGTGTTATCAAAGGCCGATAATTATCCACCCATACTACTTTTTTTGCTTTTAAACTGTCAGCTTTGGAATCAAGCCAGAGCTCGATCATCCTGTCTTTTTCAATAAAATTACGAAGTAACGGATCCGCGTCACCGGCATTACTTCCTTCTAAATCTGTACTTTGTTCCGGTTCTTCCGGTTCAGTTATCACAAGAAAAGCATATTCATCCATATCATGCCAACCCAATTGATCCGGCTTGTTCTCTTTTTCGCATACGCTTATTACTACTTGTTTGCCTTCTTCGGTTTTTAGTAAAAAAGAAACTATACCATCCTTCACTTGTATAGAATCCAGATCAATAAAATTACGTTTGAGTATTTTTCTCGCCTTTTCATGAAGAAATTTATTTTTCAGCTCATTTTTTAATTCCCGTTGTTTTACATTCTTCTTTAACAAAAGTTCAGAAAGAATAACAGCCACAGACATGGTCTGCATAAATTCCCGGGACTGCTCCAAACCAGATGCTGAAAAATCAAATTTCTGAGACAGATCTGATTCTAATAACTGATTTAATTTGTTTATTGACGCCCATACAGGACTTAATTTATTGGAAGAAAAATCTAAACTGTAGGAAATATTTGAGAGAAGAAAAACAAAACTTATAAAAAACACACCAACCCTATACAAAAAAGACCTTTTACAAACCACATTCACCCCTTTCGTTATTTTAACAATACGAATCCAAATGAACCGCCTTAAGATACCCTTTGAATCCAAATTATCATAACTACCTTGCTCTTACATTAAATTCTTCTCTAGCTTTTTTTGCACTAACGTTAGGGACAGCATAACTGCTGCATTTGTGGACCTAACAACTACCCGTTCTGAGATAGGTTTTAGCTAACGACACGCAGTTGGGGACACGCCTGTAAGGGCCACTCTTCTCAACTTCCGCATTACCATGACGGTCGTTCGTCGTTCGTCGTTCGTCGTTCGTCGTTCGTCGTTCGTCGTTCGTCGTTCGTCGTTCGTCGTTCGTCGTTCGTCGTTCGTCGTTCGACGTTCGTCGTTCGTCGTTCGACGAAGATTGCCGCGGTCGTTGTTGCTCCCTCGCAAAGACGGGGGATTGCCGCAGTTGCTCTTGCTCCCGCACAAAGACAAAAGTAGTGTTAACTTTGGGGACGGTTCTGAAATTAATCCTACACCTGTCCCAATTTCAATCCCACGCCTGTCCCCGACTTTTATTTTCATTGCCGCGCCGCTCACGCTCCTCGCAATGACGGAATTTGAAACTTTCCCCTTTTTCCTCCCGACTTCATACATAAATTTCAAGTTTCCCAGTAAAATAAGGGGTTTGCCGGTTTGTCAAGGCACTACATTTTTTTGATAATAAATGGTGTTAATTTTTGAGTAACATTACAAATTTTATATATTTTTCTAGCGTCCTG
>JBDRBG010000073.1:0-4361 GCA_043823005.1 Candidatus Omnitrophota bacterium | reverse complement strand
TGTTTTTTTCTTTATTCAAGATTCCTTCCAGATTTCCACCACAGAGCCTCTGAGTCACAGAGCCATTCAAAAACTAAAAGCAATATTTTTTCTCTTTTTTCCCTCTATCTATTTCCCCCTCCGTGCCTCTGTGTCCTCTGTGGTTTATTTTTTGCGTTTTCCGGATTTTTTCACCACAGAGTCTCTGAGCCACAGAGCCATTCAAACTAATAAATTTTTTATTTTTCTCCCCTTTGTCTATCCCTTTCTCCGTGCCTCTGTGCTCTCTGTGGTAAATTTTTGCGTTTCCCAGATTTTTCACCACAGAGTCTCTGAGTCACAGAGCCATTCAAAACCCAAAAATATCCTTTTTTTTCTTCTCTCGCCTCAGTTTATTTCCCCCCTCCGTGCCTCTGTGTCCTCTGTGGTTTATTTTTTGCGTTTTCCAGATTTTTTCACCACAGAGGCTCTGAGTCACAAAGCCATTCAAACTAATAAATTTTTTATTTTTCTCCCCTTTGTCTATCCCTTTCTCCGTGCCTCTGTGCTCTCTGTGGTAAATTTTTGCGTTTCCCAGATTTTTCACCACAGAGTCTCTGAGTCACAGAGCCATTCAAACTAAAAAACTTTTTATTTTCTCCAACAATTGCGGGTTTGATAAATCAAACCCCTACTTTTTACTTTTTCCTTTATCTCTTTCTCTGTGCCTCTGTGTTCTCTGTGGTTAATCTGTTTTTTCCCTTTTTCCTTTTTACTTCTTCGGGCGGCCAGCCGGCCGCCCCTACTACCTGTTACTTCATAAAATTTTTTACACTTTTTTCAAAGCTCTTCAGCATCTTAAAATGCCCGGTTCTTATTTTCTCATATATCTCAAGCGCCTCGTCTTCATCATATATATGCGAGGTTTTGTTTCTGTCTTCTAACATATCTATCCATGCCTGGCCGTTATTAATCATTTTCATTTTAAACGCTTCTTTAATAATAAGCCTGGGTAATGTTACCTCAACTCCGTTATAAGCCAGGATTATTTTTGCCAGTTTCCATGATAATTCAAAAGTAAATTCAAATCTCTGAATAACCGCGTCTACCGCGACTTTGTTAACCGCAATATCTTCTTCTAATGCTTCTTTTAAACGTTCCACGGCTTTTTTATAATCCGAGTAAGTTTGTTCAATTCGTTTAAGATTCATATATTATCCTTCCGTATTTTACTATATCTTCTTTTAGTTTTGGCTTGCTAATACCATGAAAATTTATGATATCAAATTTTAAAGGCGTTTTAACGTATTCGTCTAACTGAAACTTAACTATATTTATATCCGTACTTGTCCATTTTTTTCCAAAAACAGCGATATCTATGTCAGAAACATCTCCATAATTTTCGTTTGCCCTTGATCCAAAAATAACTATTTTTTCAACTTCTTTACGGTCTAAAATCGTTTGAATTATCTGATCAATTACATCTTTACCTAATCCGCATATTATGTTTTTCATTGTTGTTTACCTTTTTTATTTTTATCCAAGATTGCCGCGGCACTCGTCTGCCTCGTGCCTCGCAATGACGAATGGGGTACTTCCGCCCTTTTCGTCTTGCCTCTTCTCTCTCCGCGCAATGACGAAACCCTGTCTTTGCGAGCCGTGAGCCATGCGAACGGCGTGGCAATCTCCGACTCCCGACTAACGACTATTTCAATGCCCATTGATAAAAAGGAATAACTTGTATATGAAACCCTTTTTCATCTATTTTTTTACTTTCACCTTCGGCAATTATTATTTTTGATTCTTTTAGTTTAAAATATTTCATCGCTTCTAATAACGCGGACTTTTCTCTAAGAAGAACCTCTTTATTGTCCAAACTATAACAAACATTAATAAGCTCTACAATCTCCATCCCTTTTTTGCAGACAAAATCCACCTCTTGTTTTTCGTTAAAATAATACACCTCTTTATTCTGTCTTTTCAAATGATTAAAAACCGTGTTTTCCAGCAATTTTCCCGTGTCTTTCGAAAACTTAAAGGCCACGGCATTACGCATGCCGTTGTCCACAAAATAAACCTTACGAGCCGTCTGCATTTGATTTTTTAATGAATAAGAAAATCGCGGCAAAAAATCAATTAAAAAAGCGTCCTTTAAATAAGGAGAAAATCTGTTAATAGAATCCAGCGATAACGAAAAATCAATTACTTTTTTTATCTTATTAAAACTGTATCCGCGCGTAAAATTCGTAGCGTAAAATAAAGCAAGACTTTCTAATTTAGCCGCGTGTTTTAATTTGTAGCGATTAACTATATCTTTAGTTAATATATCGCTAAAATACTGCGTTAATAATTCCTCCCGCAACAGCTCGTCTTCAGTAAGAACAACTTTAGGAAAACCTCCTGTCCGCAAATATTCCGGCACTGATCTTTCCAGTTTATTTTTGTTTTTTATCATCCATAAATTATCATCGCTGATTTCCATGCCCCTAAACTCCAAAAACTCCCTGAAACTCAAAGGAGTAACAGACATCTGTAAATGTCTTCCTGTTAATACGTCCGAAAACTCAGAGGATAAAAGCTGAGCGTTAGAACCAGTAACAAATATCTTTACGTCTTCTTTCCTGTCATGTTTTGCCCGTACCCAGTTTTCCCAGCCTTTTATCTTCTGAACTTCGTCCAGAATCAAATATACTTTTCCTTTAGGTTTCAAATAATCAATATACGCCTGCCAGATTATATCCAATAATTCCAGTTTTAAAGAATTATAAAACCTGGGATCCTCAAAATTAATATAAAGAGTATTCTCTCTGGGAATATTGTTCTTAATCAAACGGTCTATTACCTGCGTTAAAAGAGTACTTTTACCTGAACGCCTTATACCCGTTATAACCACAATTTCATCTATTGCCGAATAACGGTCTAAACGGGTTAAATACTCTCCCCTGAAAACACCCACATTCAGGTCTTTTTCCCAAAAATTCCAGAGAAGTAAAGTTTCGATTATTTGTCTTTTTTCCATCTGTCCATCTCCTTGTTATTGAACGATATATCGTACAATAACATACTATATTAACCGTCCCACTTTGTCAATAAACAGTCACCGTCTTTCCACTCAGATTGCTTCGGATCTCGTTTACCTCGATCCTCGCAATGACGAAGTCCGTCTTTGCGAGCCGTGAGCCATGCGAACGGCGTGGCAATCTCTTTTTACCCTTCCCCCTTTTTTCTCTCTTCTGCTCCTCTGCTTATCTCACCCTCTGTGCTCTCTGTGTTCTCTGTGGTTTATTTTTCTTTTTCGGGCGGCCAGCCGGCCGCCCCTACTAACGACCAACGACTCCCGACTAACGACTCTTTACTGCATCATAACTATCACACTTATCACGCCAACTTCGTCATCAGCTCCTTCATCTTTATCCAACCTGCCTAAGGCTTTACCTATAACACTGCCTGCAGGCGGATTATCTCCGGCTTTCATAGCATGCGCCGGAAGAGATGACGCAACAAGAAGGTCACCCGGTTTTATAGCGCCGTTTTCAGTCGTAACTTTACACGGCACAACACCGCTTAAAGCCAATGGCGCGGCGTTTTCTAAATCTTCCATTAATATCTGCGCGGGATTAGTTGATATAATACCTACAACATTCGTTGAAAACGCTTCATAAGAACGCCTTATCCCGCCTGTTTCATCTATAACAACTACGTCGCCTGCTGAAGGCTGAGCGTATAAATATTCTGTATAAGTTTGTTTATCTTTTAAGAAAACCGGCAGTTCTTCATTAGCGCCATGCACTAAAACAGCCGGCATTGCCAGAGGTTCTGTCACAGGATTCATCACACACGCTGAAAACGCCATCATTTCAGCAAGGTCACCCAGCGATCCCTGTCGTATACGGCCCGCGAGTTTTATACTGCCGTCAACTTCGAATTTTTGTGTCGGATTAGTCGTGCCTATACCAACGTTGCCTGCGGCTGTTATTGTTATACCGCTGGCGCCGGCGCTTTCAATATTTACAGCAGGAGTTATCCTGAACATATCTGACAAACCGTCATCAATACCTATAGCCCATGCCTGGCCGCTGTCTTCAGGGTCAAAATCTATCTGAGGATCATTGCTCGAGGCTGTTATTTGAACAATACCGTCACCGCCGACATCTCTTTGAAACTTGCCAAGCGCCTGGCCGCCTGCGCCGCCTTTGACAAGCAGTGCATACTGTTCATCATTTTCATCAATGTTTAGAGTAGCTGTAGGTGAAGCTGTACCTATGCCGACGTTGCCGGCGCTTTTCCACACACCAGTACCGGGCATAGTCACATCACCTGTAAACGTAGGTGACGCGCTGAATACTAAATTACCGCTACCGGTTTCATCACCCACTATGCCGGCAATTTCAGCTGATGTGTCT
>JBDRBG010000072.1:0-3139 GCA_043823005.1 Candidatus Omnitrophota bacterium | reverse complement strand
ACAATATGTGAGGTTATAAATAATGACAGTATATTCGCATTCTAGGTTAAGTACGTTTGAGACGTGTCCGTTGCAGTTTAAGTTTAATTATATTGATAAGATTAAACGTGAAGAGCAGGGGATTGAAGCGTTTATGGGGACGCAGTTTCATAATGTTATGGAAAAACTCTATGAAGACTTGAAATTCAAAACATATAAGCTTGAAGAGTTATTGAAAATGTATGATATGAATTGGGATAGAGAATTTACTAAAAGCATAATAATTGTTCGTAAAGACAGACTTGCAGAAGATTATAAAAATGCCGGAAAGAAATGTATAGAAGATTACTACAAAAGATATTATCCTTTCAATCAGGGGCGCGTTGTAGGAATCGAAAGAGCTGTCTCAGTTGATTTGAATAATGATGGCAAATATAAAATTAGAGGATTTATAGATAGACTTGTTCAGGCGGACGATGGAACATATGAAATCCACGATTATAAAACTTCGGGACATTTGCCAGAACAAGAAAAATTTGATAAAGATCGGCAATTAGCACTTTATCAGATTGGTATATCTGATATGTGGAATGATGTAAGCGAAGTTAAACTGATATGGCATTATGTTATATTTGATAAGGAAATGGTCTCTACCCGCTCGCAAGAGCAGTTAGACGATTTGCGGAAAAGTACGATAGAATTAATTGATAAAGTCGAGAATGCGAAAGAATTTCTGCCTCAAGAAAGCACACTTTGTAAATGGTGCTCATATCAAGATATGTGTCCTAGGAAAAAACATATATATAAAGTATCAGATTTGCCGCCCAATGAATATTTAGAAGATAGCGGGGTTAAATTGGTAGAGCAATATATGGATCTCGAAGATAAAAAAGAAGAACTAAAGCAAGAGGTTTCTATGATTGGAAAAGAACAAGAAAAGATAAAAGAAGCGGCAATAAAATTTGCTGAAAAAGAAAAAGCATCGGTTATTGATGGTCCCGGCAAACGACTTAAAATTGATATAAAAAAGGATATAAGAACACCGTCAAAAAGCAACAATCCAAAGGAATGGGCAGGATTGAGGGACGTGCTTATAAAAGAGTGGAAATATGAAGAAGTCTCAACTGTTAATAGCAGCATGTTGAAGGCTCAAATAAGAAAAAATTTATGGCCGCAGAATTTCATTAATAAACTCAAACCTTTCGTTAAGGAACAAATTGTAAAAAAAGTTACATTGGTGAAAAAGAGAGAAGATGTCTGAGGTCGGACAGAAGAAATATAGACGATCTGTAATAATTTTGCATGGATATAACGGAGGATGAGCATACAAAAGAGAAACTGTGATATATCCAGAAAACTATTGAGTATGGATAGAGTCGAAATTTTCTGGTGTATCAATAGGTAATATTCTTGAGAACTAATGGTGAGTGTGAATAGTGAAGGAAAAAATAAACGAATTCAAAGAAAAAATATCCGAAATAGAAAAACAAATATCTTTATTAAGTGTACAGAAAGAAAATCTTATTAAGGAGCTATCTTCTTTATCGCAAGAGAGTAATATCCAGCCATTTAATGCTTCTTCAGATTCTGTCGGACAACCAGTAGCTTTACAATTTTCGATTGCTGAGAAAATAAAACTTTTTCATGATTTTTTTCATGGACGAAATGATGTTTATGCTCGTTTATGGAAAAGTAAAAAAACTGGGAAGGTAGGATATAGTCCTGTTTGTAGAAATGAGTGGATTCGAGGAATCTGTAAGAAGCCACAATTGAAATGTTCGGAATGTCCCAATCGGGAGCTTGTTTCTATTGATGGTAATGTTATTTATAACCATTTGGTCGGAAAACAAGTCATCGGGATATATCCTATGTTGCAAAATGAAACCTGTTATTTTTTGGCAATTGATTTTGACAAGACAAGCTGGCGGGATGATGCTTTTGCTTTTAAGGAAACTTGTCTGCGGGAAGGGATTCCAGTATCTGTAGAACGTTCCCGTTCTGGCAACGGAGCCCATGTGTGGATATTTTTTAAAGATGAAGTCCCTGCGGTTTTAGCTAGAAAACTTGGAACATTTCTGATCAGTAAAACAATGAATAGGCGATATCAACTTGATATGCAAAGTTATGATAGATTGTTTCCGAATCAAGATACATTGCCTCAAGGGGGTTTTGGAAATTTGATTGCCTTACCTTTTCAGAAAGAAGCTACAAGGCAGGAAAATAGTATTTTTATTGATGATAATTGTACTCCGTATTTTGATCAGTGGGGATTTTTATCGTCATTAGAAAAAATGTCTCTTTTGGATGTTGAAAAACTTACAAAAGAGGCAGCACATAGAGGTCAAATTATAGGAGCACGTATGAGTCCCACTGAGGAGAAAGATCCTCCGTGGATGTTATTACCTTCCGGCAGGAAACGGTATAAACCAAATATTTCAAATTTGCCGAAAAGTATTGATGTAGTTGTAGCTAATCGTATATATATTAAAACTGATAAAGTTCCTTCAATCCTTTTGAATCAGCTCAAACAATTAGCCGCATTCCAGAATCCAGAGTTTTATAAGCGCCAGAATATGCGTTTTTCTACTTTTGCAACACCAAGAATCATTTGTTGTGCAGAGATATTAGATGGATATTTGGCATTACCACGGGGATGCTTTGAAGATGTAAATTGTTTGTTAAATGAACATGGTGTTCAGCTGAATATAAGGAATGAAAGCATATTAGGTGAAAAAGTTAATTTTAAATTCCATGGAAGTCTTGTCAAAGCACAAAAGAAATCTTTACAAAAAATATTAAAAAAAAATGTAGGCATTTTTGTTGCACCACCAGGTTCTGGAAAAACAGTTGTTGCAATTAATGTGATTGCTATGCGGAAGACAAACACATTGATATTAGTACATCGTAAGCCACTTATGGAACAATGGCGATTACAGTTGGCTTCTTTTCTAAATATGGACATAAAAGAAATAGGACGTTTCGGATCAGGGAATAACAATATGATGGGAAATGTTGATATTGCTATGATACAGAGTATGGAAAGAAAAGGTGTGGTAAATGATAGGATAGCCGAGTATGGTTTTATTGTTGTTGATGAATGCCATCATATCGGTGCTGTATCTTTTGAGAGGGTATTAGCGCAGGCAAAGGCTAAGTATGT
>JBDRBG010000071.1:0-26594 GCA_043823005.1 Candidatus Omnitrophota bacterium | reverse complement strand
CCGCGGCAATCTCCGGAAGTAGGAAATCGAAACAAGGATATGGTTTTCGCAACAATGGCACAAATGGCCTTTTCGTTCAGGCGCAATTTTTTAACGCTTTTTTTCGAACTTTTTAAGGTGTTAAATGAACTCGCCCTCATTAGTAAAGAGGAGTTCGGGCTCAAACATCATTTAACAATAATCCTTAAAAAGTTGTAAAAAAAGCTAAAATTGCGATTCACTTAAAGTCCAATTGCGCCATTTAGTAATAGTCCTGTGCGAATTCTTGCCGGAACTTTCGTAAAAAATGATAGATTTTGTCTTTGCGAGGCGGAAAGCAACTGCGTCAATCCTTTTTCGTCTTTGCGAGGCGGAAAGCGACGCGGCAATCTGAAGAAATGTATAGATAGATTATATCGGACATATGAGAACAGAAGCGGATCTTGATTGAATTATTTTTCTTGTTTAAAAAAAAGGAATGAAATCATGAAGGGTTCTTTAAAGGTTTTGTTAGTAGTTTTGATTGTGACTACAGCAATTTTTGTTAAGGTCCAGGCGCAGGATATGAATCTGGTAGATAACAGTAAACAGCTATTTAAGTATATTCAGCTTTTTTCTGATTCTATTACTTTGATAAGCTCTGATTATGTTGAACCTGTCAAAGTTAAAGATCTTATATACGGCGCTATAAAGGGAATGATGAATACTCTTGACGGATACAGCCAATTTCTGGATCCTGAAAGTTTCAAAGAGATTACAGAAGAAACAAAAGGTGAGTTCGGCGGGATCGGAATACGTATCGGTATCAGAGACGGAGTGCTTACTGTTATCGCTCCGATAGAAGATACGCCCGCGTTTAAAGCCGGGATTAAGCCCGGAGATAAAATTGTTAAAATAAACAGCAAGGTAACCAGAGAAATAAATCTGGATGAAGCGGTGAAAACAATAAGAGGAGAGCCCGGCACGACGGTTGTGATTACGGTTGTACGCGAAAATGTAGACGAGATGATAGATTTTAAGGTCGATCGCGCGATAATAAAGGTAAAAAGCATTAAAGATCCTGATATTCTGGAAGAAGGGATAGGGTATGTGCGGATAGCGGAATTTCAAGAGAGAACCGCAAAAGATCTTAGAATGAATGTAGCAAAACTTAAAAAAAGAGGGGCGAAAGACATAATCATAGATGTCAGGAATAACCCGGGAGGGCTTCTTGACGCGGCAGTAGATTCATCGGACATTTTTCTTTCTCCGGCTGAATTAATCGTATATACTGAAGGCCGTAATCCGGACAAGAAAATAGAATTCAGAGCAAAAAAAGAAGAAGAATTTGAAAATATGAAGATTGTTGTTCTTATTAACAGGGGATCCGCCAGTGCCGCGGAAATATTTGCCGGCGCGCTTAAGGATAATAAGAGGGCTATTTTAGCTGGGGTTACGACTTTCGGCAAGGGATCAGTACAGACAGTAATACCTTTAAGAGAAAAATCCGCGTTACGTCTAACAACGGCTTCCTATTATACCCCGTCAGGGAAAAATTTACGGGATAAGGGAATTGATCCGGATATTAAGGTTGAGGATGCTAAGTCGGAAAAAGAAAAGCTTGTAAAAAAGGAACCCGCGGAGATTTTTGAAACAATAGAAAATCCGGAAAAGCAGGAAGGACTAAAGGATCTTAATCCTTTAGAGGATCAAGAAAACCAGAGTTTGGACAAAGAAGAAAAACAGAGAAGTGAGAAGTTGTTAGATCCGCAGGTTCAGACTGCTGTGAATATTCTTAAAAGCGCACGAATCCTTAATGAATACGGCAAAACAAAAGAAAATATATAATAAGAACCAATGATTTTTCGTAAACCAGGTACATTACTAGCAATAATAATAGTTTCTATTTTAGTTGTTCTGGGAATTAGATATAAACAGGTAAAAAAAACTGAAACGGTTCTAGCCAAAGATAACAGAGTTATACAGACGCGGGAAGAAATGAAGGAACCTGAAACTTTTTTTTACGGCGCCGTAGTTCTGGATGACTTTGGCTATAGCGACAAAAATCTGAGCCTGCTTAAAGAACTTAATCTGCCTGTTACAATGGCGGTTCTTCCTCGTCTAAGATATTCATCAGAGGTATGTGAATTTGCCCTGGAACATGGGTTTGAAGTGATTTTGCATCTGCCGATGCAGCCGGAAAATGAATATGCGGTTTTAGAAAAAGACACTATTTCCGGAGATTTGGACGAAGCAGAGGTCAAACGGATCTTTGAGCAGGATTTCAATTCAATAATAAATGCTAAAGGCCTTTCTAATCATATGGGATCAAAAGCTACCCGGGACGAGAAATTGATGGCAATAGTTTTTGATCAGATAAAAATCAGGGATGCGTATTTTTTTGATTCTTTTACGTCTAACAGGTCAGTATGCGCTGAGATTGCCAGGGATAAGGGAGTTCCGTATCTTAGAAGGGATATATTTCTCGATAATTCAAGAGATAAAGCCGAGATAAAAAAACGGTTAAAGGATTTCAAAGAATTGGTATTTAGCCGGGGGAATGCGATTGCTATCGGGCATGATCGTGCTGAGACGATAGAAGTCTTGAAAGAAATGATTCCGGAGATGAAACAAAATGGAATACGGTTTGTTTTATTAGGGGATCTGATGAAACTAAAAACAAATAGCAGTGAAAAGGATAATACATAGGATGGATAAAACAGGGCAAGTAACAATAGGAATAGAAACTTCCTGTGATGAAACCGCTGTTGCGGTTGTTCTGAACGGCAAAGTACTTGCCAGTGAGGTGTCCTCAAGTGTACATCTTCATTCTCAATACGGTGGTGTTGTTCCGGAGATTGCTTCACGTTTTCATGTGGAATACATATATAAGGTAATGGAAAAAGCCATGAAAAGGGCCCGGTGTACGGTAAAGGATATAGCTCTGGTGACTGTAACCGAAAAGCCGGGACTTTCCGGTTCATTACTTGTCGGAGGGGCATTTGCTCAAGCAGTGGCGTTTAGCGCGAATGTTCCTGTAATAGGTATAGATCATCTTCGGGCGCATATTTTGTCTTCTTTTCTTAACTCGGAAGAAAGAAGGTTCGATGAGTTTTTTCCTTTTATAGGCATGGTAGTTTCTGGCGGACATACAAGTATATATATATGCAAAAATCTGAAAGATTTTTCCCTTATAGGAAGGACAAAAGACGATGCTGTTGGGGAGGCTTTTGATAAGGTTGCTAAAATTCTGGGACTTGGATATCCGGGAGGACCGGTTGTAGAAAAAAGGGCCGGAAGATTCAAGGGTAAAGATGATATAATTTTTCCCAGGCCGCTTATGTCGGACAAGAAAGATATGGATTTCAGTTTCAGCGGGATCAAAACCGCGGTTATGTATTATTGGCGCGCGTCTTCCAAGACCGAAAAAGAGAAAGACAAAATATGTTTTGCTTTTCAAGAAGCTGTTATAGATGTCATAGATAAAAAAATAGCCAGGGCTTTACGTTTTTCAGGGCTACAAAGGCTTGCTGTGGGAGGAGGTGTCATCAACAACAAAAAACTCAGAAATTGTCTAAAGATGCGCGCAAAAGAACAGGACCTTGATCTTTTTTTGCCGCGCAGGGAGTATTGCTCTGACAATGCCGCTATGGTAGCGGCATTTGGTGAGGCGCTTTACGATGCTATGAATAAATGAAGATGCGGATGATATAAGGGCTTGTTTTTTTCTGACAAAAGAGGTATTTTAATACACAGAAGATTTCATGTGAATGGATATGCTTGAAAGTATTGAAACCTTTAGTAGTATGAAAATAATACGATCAAAGCACGAAAAAACAAACCACAGCGGACACAGAGGCGGAAGAGGAAAGAAAGTTTCTAAGTTTTTGATACTAAAAGATTTCTCTGTGGTGGACTTTTGATAATACTAAGTTTTTTGAAGGAGATTTATATGTCAAATTTAATAATACTTTTGAGATTGGTAGTATCAGCTCTTTTAAGCGGGTTTATAGGCCTTGAACGTGAGCTTCATGGATGTGCCGCCGGACTAAGGACACATATACTGGTATGTATTGGATCAACACTTTTTATGCTTACATCTATTTATGTTGCGGGAGATTTTGTGGAAATGGGTAATACTGATCCTTCCCGGATAGCCGCTGGCGTTGTGACCGGGATAGGTTTTTTGGGAGCCGGAGCGATAATAAGATATGGGACTTCTGTTAGAGGTTTGACCACAGCCGCAAGCATTTGGGCCGTTGCTGCGGTAGGTCTTGCCGTGGGTGCCGGAATGTATATGGCGGCAAGTATCGCGACATTTGTGGCGCTTTTGGTTCTAATTCTTTCCAGAGTGGAAGAGCGTATGCAGCTTAAGCGGCACAGTAAAAAGTTGAGGATTAAAGTGACAGTAGCCGGCGGGATAGGAATCGGGGATATAAGAAATCTCATCGAGGCATACGGAGGCAGTATCAAAGGTATCTCTACAGAGGAAAGCGCTGATAAAAAAACAAAAGAACTTGTTTTTAACTTGATGCTAGCGCGTGGTTATCATAAAGATATTATTTCAGAAGTAGCTTCTTTGGCTGGCGTAGAGGATGTGTATTGGAAATAATTAAATGGTGAATAGTAGTTGGTGGCGTGCCAAGAAAACGCAAAAATTAACCACAAAGGCACAGAGGGGAAAATAAAAAGGAGAGAGATTAAAAAATCCTAAAAGCAAAATACTAAATTCTAAATAAATTCAAATGTTCAAAACTAAAAATACAAAACTGTAAAAACAACGGTTTTTTGAATTAATGCTTTGAGTTTTAGATTTATTTATCCGCCGGAGGCGGATCCGTCCTTTGGCGGGGAGTTTAGGCTTTAGGGGTTAGAGCTTTAAGAAGGCTTTGTATTCTTGTTTTTAAAATTTCTCTGTGACTCTGAGCCTCTGTGGTGAAAAATTCTGGTAGGTGTATAACGGTTTTGTGTCAAAAAAGTGTCAACTTTTTTAGAACGATATGCGGAAGGGGGCTTAACATCTAAATTCGTCATTGCGAGGAGGCCAAAGGCCGACGCGGCAATCTTGATAAAAGAAAAATCTAGAAGCAAAAACTATTTTTTTATTTTTTAACAATAGGAGGGTGATATGAGAAAGAAGAGGCAGAATGAAGTACCGCAAGAGCAGAGTAAGATTCTTGACGTAAGCGCAAGTATGCAGGGTACGCTTCGTTTTGATGATCCTGTTAATCTCAGGATCAATGGAAAGTTTGAAGGCACTTTGGATACTAAGGGATCTCTTATGGTTGGAAGGGATGCCAATATAAATGCTAATATTAACGGAGAGATTGTTTCTGTCGCAGGAAATGTTTGGGGCAATATTAAAGCTACGCGGATTTTAGTGCTTGAGGAGAGCGCTCATCTTCAAGGTGATGTGGAAACTCCCAGGATATCCATTATGGAAGGCGCTTTTCTTAACGGAAACATCAAGATGTCAACATCAGCAGGTACGGATGAAGAAAAGATGACAATAGCGCAATTGGCGAAATATTTAGAAGTAGATGAAGCAAAGATCAATGATTGGCTGAACAGCGGGAACCTTCCGGGGGCAAAAGAAGGCAGTAAATGGATTTTTGAGAGAAATAAGATTGATCAATGGATTGCTGCGGGTAAGGTGAAGGACTGATCATGGCGAAAAAACTTATGACTTTACAGGAGCTGGCTGATTATCTTGAGGTCAGCGAAGAAAAAGTAAATGAACTTATAGAAAAAAAAGTGGTCATTGGCTATAAACTTGGCGGAGAACTTCTCAGGTTCAGAAAAGAACAAATAGACGCTATCCGTTCAGCTATAGATTCACGGCTTATAAAAAGCGACAGGGTAGTTGTGAGCGAAACTCGGAAAAGAAGGAAGGAGAAGTTAGAAGTTGCAAGCAATGACTGGGAGGGATCAAATTTCAGTGATAGAATAATTGATTTCTTTTATTTTAATGATTTTTATATTATTTCAGGGCTTGTTATTGCCGTGCTTTTGCTCTTTATTTTTAAAGGGTAAGTATGGAGTTAAATAAACGGTATATATTTTTAATTGTAAAATATGCGGAACATAAACTTTGAGCAGTTCGTTTTCTGATAATTTTAAAAATTTATAATGCGGATGATATTTTATATTCTATTGATTGTAACGCTGATATATGCGGGTTTTTTTGATAGTTCTTTCGCGGACACTATAATAAAAAAAGACGGGACGCAGGTGAAAGGGCTTATTCTAGAAGAATACACCGATCGCATTGTAATGTCCACTATTGCAGGGGAAAAAGAACTTAAAAAATCTTTAATAAAATCAGCTATGTATGATAATGAAGAGCGGGCTCTTATGCAAAAAGCGAGCAATCTGTTCAGAGAGGGACAATATGTTAAGGCTTATTATACTTATAGTAATGTTCTTCAACTTAACCCTTTGTCGGACGAAGCCAGGGAACGGCTTTATTATTTAGAAAAGCTTCTTGAAACAAAGATTAAAAATGATGTGAAGGCTGATATTCAAAAAGAGCAGAATTTTCTGTCTGACGGAAAAGAAGCGGACTTTGTTGATAAGGCAAAAGAAAATCTTGGCATTGTTCTTTGTTCGGCGGACAAATATGTGGAAGTTAAAGAAGTCGTCAGCGCTAGATTGAAATCCGGCGCGGGAGAACTCGTTCCGCGTGACAGGATAGTTGCTGTATGGGGAGAGATGACAGCGTATCAGGATATAAATGAAGTAGCTGAAAAATTGTTGACTTCCGGTGAAATTAGAATAACCATAGAACGTGATGTTGTTTCTGTCTGTTCCGGTGAAAAGGTTTTATTTGATAAGTTTATGCCGGCTAAATACCGAAAAATAATAGGCGCCGAACTTATTCTCAAGAAGCAGGGTATCATAGTAAAGGATATAGTAGAACAGGGCACGTTTTCAAGGGGGGGGATCAGGCCCGGGGATATAATAGTCAGAATAAACGGACTGGATGCCAGATATTTGCCTGTTGCACGGATGATAGAAGAGATAGAAAAAAGTGAGGGTAAAAAAATAAGCATAAGTATTCGTAGAGATATCACGCTCTGGAAAAAGGAAAATATTGCATGACAAACAAAAGAACGAGAAGGCATTTTTTTATAGACGCGAAATTTCAGTTAAGATATATCGGTTTGATTCTGGGAGTAATGTTTTCGACGGTTATTTTAACCGGATATACCGTGTACGTGACGACCTGGTTGATGTTTGGTGAAAAGCTGGCCGCTGTATATCCTCAGGGGTTGCTTTTGGATATCATTAAAAATATTAATATAGTTCTTTTAATTCGATTAATGTTTCTTGTGCCTTTTATTGTTACAATCGGACTGATAATGTCTCATAGAATCGCGGGACCTTTGTATAGAATGAAAGTCTTTCTGCAGAGTGTATCCTCCGGAAGTTATGACAGGAAACTACGGTTAAGAAAAAAAGATGAACTGCAGGATCTGGCGGAGTCTTTGAATTTTTTAGTGTCACGGTTAGATATTGAAAGGGGCAGCCGCGAAAAAAGGTTTGAAACGCTAAAAAAAGAAGCGGAAAGACTCAAAAGAACTATATTAGCCGAGAAGTACAGCAGGCAAGGACTTTTGCGGGAAGTAATGCATTTTCAGGAAGAACTGGATCAGATGAGAAGGCTGTAAGCTTTAAGATTATGTTTTAATTCTTGCTTAGGGCTTGACAGATATGATAAAACTATTATAATTATAGACAGATAGAAGACTCGCCGGAAGTATGTTCCTTACAGGCGTATTAACATCCTAAAAATTAATACAGAAGAGCTGTGTTTAGCTGAGTAGTATACCAGCCTATTTGATTTAATATACGAGTGAAATTTTTCCACCCTTTTTGTTTATCAGTGATTATGAGCAAGGAAAATAAAAATATCTATTTGATAGACGGACATGCCCTTTGTTATCGAGCGTATTACGCCATACAAAATCTAAGCACATCAAAAGGTTTGCCGACTAACGCGATATATGGGTTTATAAACATACTGCGTAAGCTCATCAAGGAGTACACCCCTTTGATGATAACCATAGTTTTTGATACTCCGGTTCCGACATTGAGACATAAGAAGTATGAGCAATACAAGATACAGCGCAATCCTATGCCCGATGACCTTTCCTGGCAGATACCTAAAATAAAAGAGATAATAAATGCGTATGGCATTACGACTTTTGAATTGGATGGGTATGAAGCTGACGATATTATCGCTACGCTTGCTGTAACCGCTGAGAAAAACGGGATCAATGTGGTTATTGTTACGGCTGACAAGGACGCTTTACAGCTTGTGAACAAAAATACAATAGTATTAAGTCCGCATACAGACAAGGTCAAACTTTATGGAATAGCGGAAGTAAAAGAAAAGTACGGAGTAGAACCTGAGGAAATGATCGATTTTATGGCGCTTATGGGAGATGCGAGTGATAATATCCCCGGAGTAAGGGGTATAGGCCGTGTTACCGCGGGAAAGCTTATCAATGAATACGGCGGGCTGGACAAGATATATGAAAATATTAATGGTATCAGTTCTGTGACATTAAAAAATAAGCTGCGGGAAGGAAAAGATATGGCTCGTCTTAGTCAGGATCTTGTTACTTTGCAGAAAGATGTTCCGATTGATTTTGACGTTAACAAGCTGAAAAAAGGCGATTTGGATACGGAAAAGCTGTCTCGAATATACAAAGAGCTTGAATTTGAAAAATTGCTCAGGGAAGTAATGCCGAAAGAAGAAATAAAAGGAAAATATTTTATTAAAAAAGAAGCGAATGAGCTTAATGAAATATATGAAGCGATTAAAAAAAATAAAAAGGTTTCGTTTGCTATTGATCGTTCTGCCGATGGAAATGGGATAAAAGGCATAACATTTTCATGGAAAGAAAATGAGGCTTATTATGTGCCTGCGGATTTGTCGCCGGAGAAAAAAGAAAATTTCGCGGAAAGAGCCGAGTATATTATTTCAGAGATATTTGCCGATGAAACTATAGAAAAAATCGGCTACAATATAAAAGAAGATATACGTATTTTTAGAAGTTTCGGGATAGATATAAAGGGAAGGTTTTTTGACGTAATGATAGCGGATTATCTTATAGATCCGGCTCGGTCGAAATATGATCTTGAAAGTATTGCCATGAGATATTTGGGATACAATCTTTCTCCGTTGGAAGATTCTTTGAAATGGGACAAAAATGGACAGGCGGCTTTAGATCTTTCACCCGGGAAAGATAAATATAAAAAGGAATGTGAAAAGAGTGATATTCTTTTTTTGCTGTATAAACGGCTTATTCCTATATTGAAAGATAAGCAGGTTATGTCTTTGTTTGAGAATGTTGAGATGCCGCTTGTTAAAATTCTGGCTCAGATGGAGATGGAAGGAGTAGGTGTTGATATCGATTATTTGAAAAGACGCTCCGCGGTTATCGGGGCGAAACTAAAGGAAGTGACCGGCCGTATTTATGAACTTGCGGAAGAGGAGTTTAATGTAAATTCACCGAAACAGCTGCAGACTGTTTTATATGAAAAACTTAAACTTCCTGTTTTTAAAAAAACAAAAACCGGAGCTTCTACGGACGAGTCAGTTCTTACAAAATTGGCATCTTTACACGAACTGCCCGGTGCTTTGCTGGAATACAGAGAGATGAATAAACTTAAGACAGGGTATTATGATTCAATACTTAATCTGGCGGACAGAGATAACAAAAAATTATACGCGCGTTTTAATCAGGCTGTAACCGCTACAGGGAGGTTGTCTTCAAGCGAACCGAATCTGCAGAATATTCCGATTAAGACTAAGTTGGGCAGGGAACTAAGGAGAGCGTTTGTCTCTGATGAAAAAGGATATGTACTTCTTGCCGCGGATTATTCACAGGTAGAACTCAGGGTACTTGCGCATTTATCCGGAGATAAAAAATTATTAGAGGCATTCAACAAAGATGAAGATGTGCATAGATTTACGGCAGCGCTTATTTTTGATACGGAAATAAAGGATGTTACGGCTGAGATGCGTTCTATGGCAAAGACCGTAAATTTTGGGATAATCTATGGAATGAGTTCTTTTGGTCTTGCCAAAGATCTGGGCATGAGCATTGAGGAAGCGCAGAGCTTTATTGATTCATATTTTGAAAGATACGATGGAATAAAACGTTTTATAGAAAATACAATAAAAAGTGCCCGTAAAAATGGATTCGTTACAACGCTTCTCAATAGAAGGAGATATATCCCGGAAATTAACAGTTCCAATCAGCATCTTAGAAATTTTGCCGAAAGGACCGCTGTAAATACACCTGTTCAAGGATCAGCAGCTGATCTTATAAAGTTAGCGATGATAAAATGTGATAATAGATATAATAATACGGATATTAAAATGATAATACAGGTGCATGATGAACTGGTTTTTAAAATTCCCGAGAACAGATTGAAAATATTCGCGAAAGAGATAAAAGAGATAATGGAAAGTGTTATTGAGCTTAAAGCGCCTTTAAAGGTAGATATAGAGGCTGGGAAAAACTGGCTGGATATGGAAGAAGTGAAGTAGTTGTTAGTTGTTGGTCGGGAGTCGTTAGTAGGAGTCTTCTGGCGAGGGCAAAGCAAAAGGAAGAAAGGCAAAAACCCTAAACACAAAACACTAAATCCCAAATAAATTAAAAAGACAAAAATTGAAAATACAAAACTATGGAGGAAAAAGGGAAAACATTCCATCCGTCTTTGCGAGGAGGAACGAAGTGACGACGCGGCAATCTGTCCCACGTCTTTGCGAGGGAGCAAGAGCGACCGCGGCAATCTCGGATAAAAATAGATGAAAAAGTGTAAACTTTTTTAGGACGAGACAAGTGTCTTGTCCTGAAAAATAGCCACCAAGGCACGAAGTCACAAAAAAAAATATTCTCTTTCTGTCATCCCCGAACCAGTTTAACCCGCCTCTGGCGGGCTTTTGGCTGGTATCGGGGATCCACAAAAAGATTGTTTTAAAAACTTGGTGTCTTAGTGTCTTCGTGGCTCAAAAAACTGTCAACTTTTCTAGGACGATACAGGTGAATAGTGAATAGTAGCAAAGAAAAAATGTCGAAAAAGACGGTAATCGGGATTACAGGAGGTTTGGCAACAGGAAAGACCACGGTTGCGGAAGAGTTCCGAGCCAAAGGAGCGGTAAAATTAGATGCAGACGCTATAGCGCATAAATTGATCGAAGCTAATGGTATAAAGGAACGGATTGTCGGTCTTTTTGGCAGTGACATATTGGAGAATGACGGAATTAACAGAAAAAAACTGGCAGGAAAAGTTTTTAGCGATAAAGGAAAATTAAAGAGTTTATGTGAAATCCTGCATCCTCTTATTATCCGGGAAATAAAGGAACAGGTCGAGCTTACGCGGGAAAAGGTAATAGTTATTGATGCTCCGCTTTTGATTGAAGCAGGGCTGCAGGAATATGTGGATGCGGTTATTGTTGTGACTGCCGGTTATAAGACCCAAATACAGAGGGCGGTTGATCGGGGAATATCCGCGAATGAAGCTGAGAAGATCATCGCGAATCAAATGAGCCTTTCTGAAAAGGTGAAGTTTGCCGATTATATAATAGATGGAGAAGAAGATATTAATAAAGTTAAAGAAGGAGTAAACAAGATATGGCAAGGAATGTAGCTAAGGAAAACGAACTGGACATTGTTCATCTTAAGAATATGAAAATAGCTGAATTGACTGAACAGGCAAAACAGCTTAAGGTTAACGGTGTGAGCGGATTGAAAAAGCATGATCTTATTTTTAAAATTCTACAGGCTAAAATAGAAAAAAATGGATTTGCGTACGGAGAAGGTGTGCTTGAGGTTCTTGAAGACGGTTTTGGCTTCTTGAGAAGTTCTGATTATAATTATTTGCCTTGTCCGGATGATATCTATGTATCACCGTCTCAGATCAGGAGATTTAATTTAAGGACCGGAGATACCGTAAGCGGGCAGATACGGCCGCCTAAGGAAGGCGAGCGATATTTCGCGCTTTTAAAGGTTGAGGCAGTTAATTTCGAGAATCCGGAGGTTGCTAAGAATAGAATACTTTTTGAAAACTTGACTCCTTTGTATCCGGACGAAAGGTTTGTTTTGGAAACAAAACAAACGGAAATTTCTATGCGGATAATGGATCTTTTAACGCCCGTAGGAAAGGGGCAAAGAGGGATGATAGTTGCGCCTCCTTATAGCGGGAAAACAGTTTTTCTGCAGAAATTTGCCAATAGTATTACCACTAACTATCCGGAAGTAAAACTTATTATCCTGCTTATTGATGAGCGGCCCGAAGAGGTTACTGATATGCAGCGTTCAGTAAACGCGGAAGTTGTCGCTTCGACATTTGATGAACAGTCCCAAAGGCATACGCAGGTTGCTGAAATGGTACTGAAAAAAGCAAAAAGGCTTGTTGAACACAAATATGACGTAGTTATTTTGTTGGATTCAATAACCCGTTTGGCCCGCGCGTATAATACTACGGTTCCGCATTCCGGAAAAATACTTTCAGGCGGAGTTGATGCTAACGCATTGCATAAGCCAAAACGTTTTTTTGGCTCTGCCAGGAATGTGGAAGAAGGAGGAAGCCTTACCATCATAGCCACTGCTTTGGTTGATACCGGAAGTCGTATGGATGAGGTTATTTTTGAGGAATTTAAAGGTACCGGTAATATGGAGATCCAGTTAGATAGGAATCTTTTTCAGCGAAGAATATATCCTGCAATTGATATAAAACGGTCAAATACCCGCAAAGAGGAGCTTTTGGTTCAAGATGATGAATTAAAGCGTATATGGCTTATGAGAAAGGCTTTGAGTGATCTGGACTCTTTAGAGGCCATGGGACTCTTAATAGATCGACTCAAAAAGAGCAAAACTAATAAGGAATTTTTACAGAATATGGGAAAAATGTAGTTTTTTTGCTTAAGGGCATTTCTGAAGGTAAAAGTGTGTTTTTTTGCTTTTCAGAGATGCCCTTAATATTTCTCTTGAAATTTATGAGAATTTTAGTAAAATAAGTGTTTATATGTGTAACTATAGTAAAATAAGATATTTATAAAGGGGGTTAGAGGTGAAAAAAGGTATACATCCTGAAAATGTGGATACAACAATAGTTTGTGCCTGCGGAAATACCGTACATACCCGTTCAACGAAGAAGAGTATACATGTTGAAATATGTTCTGAGTGCCATCCGTTTTATACCGGAAAGCAGAAGTTAGTTGACTCTGCCGGCAGGGTGGAACGTTTTCAGAAACGGTATTCCTCGGGAACAGGGAAGAGTCCTAAAGATAAGAAATAATATAGATTTATTATTCTTTCAGATGTTTGATAGAAGAGTTATGCTAGAAAGTTTATAATTTTTGCGCGGTTAAAATATGCTTGAAGGACTTAAAAACAAAAAAGAACTTTATAAGAAACTCGAAAAAGAGCTTTCTTCGCCGGACTTGTTGTCTGATAGAGAAAAATACAAGGCAAAAGCAAAAGAGTATGCTGATCTGAAAGAAATAATTGCTGAATATGATAAATATATGGCTTTGGAAAAAGAACGGGAATCGCTGGAGAAGATGATAAAAGAAGAAAGCGAAGATAGCGAATATTCTGTTCTGGCTAAAAAAGAACTGGAAAACATTAAAAAGGCGCTTGAAGAAAGAAAAGTAATACTGGAAGATCTTTTGCTTGATGAAAGCTTTGAAGAACATAAGCGTAACGTAATAATGGAGATACGAGCCGGGACAGGCGGAATTGAAGCCGGTCTTTTCGCGGCGGATCTTTATAAGATGTATACCAGATATAGTATTGCAAAGGGATGGAAGATCTCGGTTATAAGCCTTAGCGAAACAGAACGCGGGGGAGTAAAAGAAATCATTTTTTCCGTAGAAGGACAAAATGTTTTTAAGTGTTTAAGGTTTGAGCTGGGAACGCATAGAGTACAGCGAGTTCCGGAAACAGAAGCAAGCGGACGGATACATACTTCCGCCGCTACAGTCGCTGTTTTGCCTGAACCAAAAGACGTAGAAATAAATATCAACCCGAAGGATTTAAAAATAGATGTTTATAGATCGAGCGGCGCCGGCGGACAGCATGTGAATGTTACTGATTCAGCCGTGAGAATAACCCATATACCTACCGGTGTTGTTGTGAGTTGTCAGGATGAAAGAAGCCAGAATAAGAACAAAGTAAAGGCGATGCGTGTATTAAAGGCGCGCATACTTGAAGCTGAACAGACCGCGCAGAACAAAAAAAGAGCGGATCAGAGAAAAAGTCAAGTGGGAAGCGGAGACCGGTCTGAAAAAATAAGGACTTATAATTTTCCGGAGAACAGGGTCACTGACCACAGGATAAACCTTACGGTATATAATTTAGCTAATATATTGGAAGGTGATTTGAACGCGATAATAACGGGTCTTGCTGAAGAAGACAGAAAACTAAAATTGAAATCAGCATAAGGAGAGGATATTGGATTATTCTGAAACTATACCAATTCAATATCAGGAAGGCAAGACCACTTTTATGGGCATGGATATTTGCGTTGTTCCCGGGGTATTTATCCCAAGACCGGAAACAGAACTTCTTGTTAGAATTGTTACGGAATTATGTGAAGAAAAACTTTTGGATGATGCTTTTGTTCTGGATTTGGGCACTGGGAGCGGGATTATTCCTTTGGGGATAAAAATGCTGATGAAAAAGAGCAGGATAATTGGTGCGGATATTTCAGAAGATGCTTTGACCGTAGCGCGCCGTAATTTGCGGCGGTTAAGTGTTCAGGATAATGTGCATTTTATAAAATCTGATATGTTTTCGTTTTTTGGTTCTGAATATGAAGAGACTTTTGATGCGATTGTGTCAAATCCTCCATATGTTTCGGAAAAAGACTATGAAAAACTTGATGCATGGGTTCTTGCCGAACCTAAGATTGCCCTGTGTTCCGGAGCGGAAGGAATGGATGGGTTACATATTATTATCAGAGAGAGTAACCGATTTTTAAAGCCCGGCGGATTTGTTGCCGTAGAAATAGGATATGACCAGGCTGAAAAAGTAAAAAAAGTATTTAAAGTTCATGGGTTCATTGATATTAAGGGATATAGAGATTTTAACGGCTATGAACGTGTAATAACAGGACATAAGCATGGATAAATTGGTTATTGCCGGAGGAAAAGCCTTATCCGGAAAGATAAAAATAAGCGGAGCAAAGAACTCTTGTCTTCCGATTTTAGCGGCATCTCTGCTAACAGAAGACAGGTGTGTCATTTTCGGAGTTCCTGATCTTAGAGATGTCAGGACGATGGTTAAAATATTGACGGCATTGGGCCGGGATGTAAGTATTGACAACGACAGTGTGATGATTTCTTCAGGCATAGTCAAGAACACCATAGCTGAATATGAGCTTGTTAGTACGATGAGAGCTTCAATAGCTGTATTGGGATCGTTACTCGGAAGATACGGAGAAGCTAAGGTTTCATTTCCCGGCGGATGCGTTATAGGGCCAAGACCGATAGATCTTCATTTTAAAGGATTAAGAGCTCTTGGCGCTGAACTGTATACTAAAGCGGGATATATTGTTGCTAAGGCGGAGAAGCTGACGGGTAATAGAATTTATTTAGGCGGACATTTTGGTTCAAGTGTTTTAGCTACGGTGAATACTTTATTAGCCGCGGTTTTAGCCAAAGGCGAAACAATAATAGAAATGGCCGCAAGTGAACCTGAGATAGTCGATTTGGTTTCGTTCTTAAAAAAAATGGGAGCTGATATTAGCGGCGAAGGTACTCCTACTCTTAAAATAAACGGTGTTAAGGAATTGAGGGGCGCGGAACATAAAATTATTCCGGATAGGATAGAGACCGGTACATTTATGCTGGCTGCTGTTGCTACGGCTGGCAGATTATTTCTTGAAGATGCGCGGCCGGAACATAATCTTGCTCTTATTGACAAGTTGAAAGAATGCGGCGCGGATATAAAAGAGAAGCCTAATGGTATTGAGATCGGAAGGTCCGGGGATAGACCTGGTTCTGCGGATATTACAACATTGACATATCCAGGGTTTCCAACTGATCTTCAAGCTCAGATAATGAGTTTGGTAACAGTCTCCGATGGAATTAGTGTTATTACGGAAAAAATATATCCTGAAAGGTTTATACATATAAGTGAACTTAACCGAATGGGGGCTGAAATAATACTTGAAGGAGCCACTGCTATTGTAAAAGGAGTTAAGCGGTTAAGCGGAGCCCCTGTTATGGCTTCGGATTTGCGGGCATCAGCGGCTCTGGTTATAGCGGGTTTGATTGCGGAGGGAGAAACAGAGATATCCAGGGTCTATCATTTGGACCGGGGATATGAACATATAGAGAGGAAATTGTCAGCTGTAGGCGCTGATATAAGGCGGATTAGAGAATAGTCGTTAGTCGTTTGTCGTTAGTTATTCGGTTGACAGTTAGTTGATTGATGGTTAAGGGGAAGGGCTCTTGACGGGTAAACAGTCAACGAACCAACGGTCAACCGTCAACAAACAGGTGGTTTAGTAGTTTGTAAAAGTGTCAACTTTTTTAGGACGGTACAGAGTTAAAGAAAAATAGTGTAGTTTTTATAGAAGGAGGAAAAGATATGGGAGTTGTTTTAAGGCTTAAGAAATTCGGCAGCAAGAAAAAGCCTTTTTATCGTATTGTTGCCATGACAAAATCTAAAAAAAGAGATGGCAAGGCTTTAGAGGAAATCGGTTATTATGATCCTAAAAACGGTCAGGATAAGGTTGCTCTGGATAGAGACAGGGTCGACTATTGGCTGAAAAACGGAGCAAAACCGTCTGAAACGGTAAAAAGCATACTAAAAAGGCTTGGAGGATAAGACAGTAATTGGAGAATAGTGAATGGTGAATAGAGTGATTACTGTTAAGAGATAAAGTATATGAGAATAGAGATATTAACGCTTTTTCCGGGAATGTTTCAGGGAGTTTTTGATGAGTCCATGATCAAGATTGCCCAAAAAAAGAATTTAGTGGAAATAAAGATCCATAATCTTAGAAAATGGACAAAAGACCGGCATCGGACGGCAGATGATAAACCTTACGGAGGCGGTCCTGGGATGGTTTTGAAAGTAGAGCCCGTAGACAAGGCGCTGACGGAGCTTAAGCAAGGCGAAGGTCAATGTCCGACTCCGGTTGTGATTTTACTTACGCCTCAGGGAGAGAAATTTAAGCAGTCTTTAGCAAAAAGAGCTTTGGCATATGAACATATTATTTTGATATGCGGGCACTATGAAGGTTTTGATGAACGTATACGCGGGCTTGTTGATATGGAGATATCAATGGGGGATTATATTCTTACCTGCGGAGAAGTTCCTGCCATGATTTTTTGTGATGCGGTTATAAGACTGATACCGGGTGTTTTGGGAGGTAAGGATTGCTTACAGGACGAGTCATTTGAGGATGGGTTGTTGGAATATCCCCAATATACACGTCCGGCAGAATACAAAGGGATGAAGGTTCCGGATATTCTGTTAAGCGGAGATCCGAAAAAGATAAAAATATGGCGTAATCAGCAGGCACTAAAACGCACAAGAGAAAGACGGCCGGATCTTTTGGGTAGTGATTAGTTGCTTAGTCGTTTGTCGTTAGTTATTCGGTTGACAGTTGATGGTTAGTTGGTTGATGTTTGCAGAGGCAGGTTTCCTGTAAAAGCATACACAGTGGAGACAAACTCTCTTTCGTCATTGCGAGGAGGCCGTAGGCCGATGCGGCAATCTCGATAAAAGGAAAAAGGACAAAGCTTAGTAAGGATAGTTGTTATTTTTAGATAGATAGAAGGAGGAGAAGAATGCAGAAACAGATAAAAGATCTTGAAGCAAAATTCGAAAAAAAGGATATAGCGCAGTTCGACATAGGTGATACCGTAGATGTTCATTTTAAGATTCACGAAGAGAACAAAGTGCGTGTACAGGTATTCAGCGGAATAGTTATCCGAAAAAAAGGCGCGGGATTAAAAAAAACAGTTACTGTAAGAAGAATATCCTATGGAGAAGGAGTTGAACGTATTTTTCCGTTGCATTCACCGTTGATCGATAAGATCGAGATAAAGAAGAAGGGTAGAGTAAGACGCGCTAAATTGTACTATTTGCGCGGGATGAAGGGTAAAAAAGCTACTAAAGTCAGGGAAAAAATTGTTCAAAAGAAAAAGACAAACTGACATAATTGACACTTTTTATTATGAAAAAACAGTGTCAAAAAAAGGCTATAAAACAATAGCCGGTATTGATGAGGCAGGGAGAGGGCCTTTAGCCGGGCCGGTAGTCGCTGCTGCTGTTGTTCTTCAAAACAGAGACTTCACGGAAAGAATAGACGATTCAAAAAAACTGACCGAACGCATGCGAGAGAGAGCTTTTGTTGATATATTTAAACGCTGTGATGTAGGTGTAGGCATCATAAGTCCTGAAGAAATAGATCGTTTTAATATTTATAATGCCACTTTGATGGCAATGAAAAAGGCCGTAGACGAACTTATTGTTGTACCGGATTATCTTTTGATCGACGGAAGGATGGATGTTCACGTTCCTCAGGAAAGGACGTATCTGGTAAAAGGAGAGAGTCTTAGTACTTCGATCGCATGCGCATCAATTGTTGCCAAAGTTTTCAGAGACAGACTTATGCTGGAAGAAGATAAGAAATATCCGATTTATGGTTTTAAAAGACATAAAGGGTATGGTACTCGTGTGCATATGGAAGCTATCAGCAAGCATGGAATGAGTGATATTCACAGGAAGACATTTGGCCCGTTTGGAGGTAAACAGCGGAAGTGAATAATTAGTGAATAGTGTCTTGTCCTGAAAATAGCCACCAAGACACGAAGTTACGAAGGGAAAGAATTGTTTTCTCTGTCAATTGGGTGTCTTAGTGACTTCGTGTCTCAAAAAACTGTCATTTTTTTAGGACGATACAGGTGAGATTGCCACAACGCTTGTTTGCCGCGCGTTTCGAAAAGACAAAACTTTATTCGTCTTTGCGAGGGAGCCTAAGCGACCGCGGCAATCTCAGTGAAAATGATTATGTTCGGTAAAGAGCTATCAGCACTGAATCGTTGTGGAGCGATGGCGCGAGCAACAAGGTCCCGCCAAAGGCGGGCAGGCGTGGACAGGTTCCCTGCGGAAGCATAAACCCTGGCTGAAAGTGAGTCCCCTTACTTTTATTTTTATCTGTCATTGAAGGATAGGAGCGACCGCGGCAATCACTTCGGTGAATAGTATTTGGTGAATGGAAATTGGAAGAGACACGGCTTCTTTGCCATGGTGGTATGTTTTGTTTTGGCAATACGGTCAAAAAAAGGAGATACTTTATGGGTTATAGTTATGACGTCAAAGCGGCATCAAATGTGAAGCTTAGAAAGATAGAGGATATTGCGAAAAAAATAGGAATCACGGCAAAATATCTTACTAAATACGGAGATTATATCGCAAAAGTGCACGCGGATTTAATGAGCCCGATTCTGAAAAAAAGGCGGGAAGGAAAGCTTATTCTGGTAACGTCCATAACTCCGACACATCTCGGAGAAGGTAAGACCGTAAATACGATCGGGCTTTCTATGGCACTGAACAAACTTGGACATAAAGCTGTTTCTTGTATAAGGCAGGCATCCCTTGGCCCTGTTTTTGGAATGAAAGGCGGCGCGGCAGGAGGCGGGTATTCACAGGTTTTACCGGCAGAAGCGTTTAATCTTCATCTTACAGGTGACACGTACGCGGTAGCTAATGCCCAGAATTTATGCGCTTCTTTTTTGGATAATAGTCTTTTTTGGGGAAACCCTTTGAATCTTGACAAAGATAATATCTCATGGAAAAGGGTCCTGGATGTTAGCGATAGAGCGTTCAGGAGTATTACAATCGGCGGCGGAGGTAAATTCCACGGGGTTAATAGACGGACTTCGATGGATATAACCCCTGCGGGAGAATGTATGGCGGCACTTTCTTTGGCTGATAGCCTGAAAGATTTGCGCGCGCGTCTGGGACAGATAGTAGTGGGTTTCACTAAGACGGATAAACCGGTTACTGCCGAGCAGCTTAAAGTGGCAGGTGCTATGGCTGTTTTGTTGAAGGATGCATTGAACCCTAATCTTATGCAGACAATTGAACATACTCCTTGTTTTGTCCATACCGGATCGTTTGCGAATGTTTCGCACGGATCCAGTTCCGTTATAGCTGACAAGATCGCGTTAAAACTAGCGGATTATGTTGTTACAGAAAGCGGATTTGGCGCGGATCTGGGAGCGGAAAAGTTTTTTGATATAAAATGCCGGCAATCAGGAATAAGACCGGCGGCAGTTGTTATTAATTGTTCTGTGCGAGCACTGAAAGTTCATAGCGGAGATTTCACCTTTAAAGGCAATAGTGTTCCTGCTGAACTTAAAAGGGAAAATTTATCCGCGGTAGACCGTGGATGTTCAAACCTGGAGAAACAGGTGGAAAATCTAAAAATGTTCGGTATCCCAATAGTGGTTTGTATCAATAAATTTGATTCGGATACAAAGAAAGAGCTGGATATTGTAATAAAGCGCGCGCAAGTTTTGAATGTACAGGGTACTGCCGTAAGCGAAGTATATAAGATGGGAAGCAAAGGCGGCGGAGAACTGGCCAAAGCGGTTATCCGGGCTGCAAAAGAAGATTCGAAATTCAGGTTTTTATATCCTGTTGATATGGATACGCGCAGTAAAATAGAACGCATAGCCAAATCAATGTACGGTGCCAATGAGGTCAAATATTCGGAAACAGCAGCGAAAAGTATGGTCAGGTTAGAGAAAAACAAACTTGATAAGGTCCCTGTTTGTGTGGCAAAAACACATCTTTCGCTTTCTAATAACCCGGCTAAAAAGGGCAGACCCCGCGGCTTTAAACTTAGTGTTGAGGATGTTGACCTTGCGGCCGGGGCAGGATACATAGTGGCAAGATGCGAAGGTATAAGTACTATGCCCGGACTTCCGAAAGTGCCAAGAGGAACAGGCATAGATGTTGATTTGAAAAATGATTCAATAAAAGGGCTGTTGTAACATATGAAACAATACGCGGATTTGACAATCAGAAATTACATTCAAAATCTGGGAGATAAAAGTATTGTTCCCGGAGGTGGTAGTGCCGCGGCTCTTAGCGGTGCTGTAGGCGCGGGATTGAACTTGATGGTTATCAATTACAGTATTCCTGATAAGGAGGACGCATCTTATGCTAAAGAGCTTCTTGATATAAGGAACAAACAAGAGAAGTGTCGGGAAGAACTCTATCGGCTTATAGACGAGGATTGCAGAGTTTTCACAGAACTCATGGATGCTCTCAGGACGAAGGACAAGGATGTTCAGAAAAAATATGTTAATGCCGCGAATGTTCCTATGCAAATATGCCGGGAATGTGCCGGATCTATGAAAACCAGTGAATATCTTGCTGAAAAGGGCAATAAAAACTTGATGACGGATGTGATCTGCGCGGCAGCTATTCTTAAAGGAGCGTTTGTTTCTGCGAAAGTAAATGTTGTGGTTAATCTTAAGCATATTAAAGATATGGTGCTTGTTTCAAAAATAGAAGAGGAACTTGAAATATTGACAGTGGATATTGAGAGTAGGGAGAGACGAATTGTTCAGTGAATGGGTAAAAATAGGGACAGACACTATTTTTACGGAGTAAAAACGAGAGGTCAGGGTACATGGCACAATTGATCAAGGGAAAAGATATCGCAAGTTCCATTAATCTTTCGGTAAAAGATAAGATTAGTGAAATAAAGTTAGCTGTTGGAATTACTCCGAAACTGGTTTCACTTATTGCAGGGAACAGTGAAGACGCTGAAATATACGTAAATATGCAGAAAAAAGCGGCTGACTTTGTTGGTATAGATTTTAGCATAAAAAGGCTGGATGAAAATATTTCACAGGAGAGTCTGATACAAGAGATAGAGAAATTGAATTCAGATAATACAGTAACGTCCATTATTGTTCAAAAACCGCTTCCTCCCGACATAGATCACAGTAAGATAGCGTCTGTTATTAAGGCGGAAAAAGATGCCGAAGGGTTGCATCCTTTTAATCTTGGAAAACTATTCAGAGGTGAAGCGGATATAGTTCCGTGTACTCCCGGTGCTATTATGAAAATACTGGATATAAAAGGGATTGATCTTTACGGAAAAGAAGTGGTGATAATAGGCCATTCCGCGATTGTAGGGAAACCGCTTAGTCTTATGATGCTTAATGAAACAGCGACTACTACGGTATGTCATGTAGCGACTTTTGAAAAGGGAGATATTCGCGAACACGCGAAAAAGGCGGATATTCTGATAGTTGCGGTGGGAAGGCCTGAAATGGTTCAGGGAGAATGGATCCGGGAAAATGCCATAGTAATAGACGTAGGTATAAATAAGGTAAATGGAAAAATAGTCGGGGACGTTAATTTCTTGGAAGCCGAAGCAAAAGCATCGATGATAACTCCGGTTCCTGGCGGAGTAGGCCCGATAACCGTTTCTATTCTTATGAGAAATGTTCTAAGAGCATACAGGAAGCAAAATGTCAAAACTTGAAGAAATATTAAATAGGGGTCAGTTCGCGATTACGACTGAGATAGGGCCGCCTAAAGGAGTGTCTCTTGATACTGTGTTACAGGAGCTTGAATGCGTGAAAGGACGGGTTCATGGGGTAAATGTTACGGATCAGCAGAGCTCGGTTATGCGGCTCGGGCCGATTGCAGCCAGTAAAGCGCTTAAAGATAATGGATATGAACCTGTTTGTCAGATGACCTGCCGGGACCGTAACCGTATTGCATTACAGTCAGATATACTTTCAGCCTATCTTTTGGGTATACGTACTATTGTGGTTATGACAGGCGATCATCCGCTTTTAGGTGATCATCCGCAGGCAAAACCGGTTTATGATCTTGATTCTATCGGACTTTTACATGCTTTAAAAAGACTTAAACAAGGTACGGATTTAGTCGGAAATAAACTGGAAAGTAATCCTGATTTTTATGTCGGAGCAGTGGTAAATCCCGGCGCTGATCCTTTAGAACCTGAAATAATAAAGATGGAGAAAAAAGTAGAAGAAGGCGCGTCTTTTTTTCAGACACAGGCGATTTTTGATCCCGTGATATTTGAAAATTTTATTAAAGCGATAAAACATATACGCGGGAAAATAAAAATTCTTGGCGGAATAGTGCCGTTACGATCATCAAAAATGGCGCGTTATATGAATACTAATATTCCCGGAGTGGTTATTCCCGATAAAATAGTCAAACGTATGGAAAAAACTAAAGATGTACAATCTGAATCCGTTGCGATTTCAGCTGATATTATGAATTCAATACGTAATATGTGTGATGGGATACATTTTATGCCTATAAAGGCTAATTATCTAGTGGCAAGGATATTGGATAAAGTAAACGGGTGACCGGGAAATAGTCGTCAGTTAGTCGTTGGTAAGAGAGGGCTTCCCTTTTGAGACGGAAGTCCTGTGGGAGCTTCAATAAATACAATACTTTTCTTTGAGATTGCTTCGCTGCGCTCGCAAAGACAAAAGAAGCTGTCTTTGCGAGGAGGTCGTAGACCGACGCGGCAATCTCTTAAGAAATTAGTGAACAGTAAAAAGTGAGTAGTCAACATGAACAACAAAGTTACAGTATTAGATTTTAAGCTCAAAAAAGACTCTGGCGATAAGATTGCCATGCTTACAGCTTATGATTATCCTATGGCGCGATTAATCGATGAAGCAGGGGTAGACGCTGTGCTTGTAGGAGATTCTCTGGCAATGGTAGTTTTGGGGTATGAGTCAACTGTTTGCGTAACAATGGATGAGATGCTGCATCATTCAAGAGCAGTAAGACGAGGAATAAAAAGAGCGTTTCTTATAGGTGATATGCCGTTCTTGTCTTATCCGACGAGTGATGAGGATGCGGTTCGTAATGCGGGGAGATTTTTGAAAGAAGCAGGATGTGAGGCAGTAAAGGTTGAAGGAGGCAAAGAGATAGCTCCAAGGATAGCAGCCATAATAAACGCCGGTATTCCGGTTTTAGGGCATATCGGACTTATGCCTCAAAGCATAAACAAATTGGGCGGGTACCGGGTGCAGGGTAAGGATGATGTGAGCGCGGATCGTCTTATGGATGATGCCGTTGCGCTTGAGAAGGCGGGATGTTTTGCTGTTATTTTGGAATGTGTGCCGGCGAAGCTTGCGGAAAAAATAACAAAAAAACTTACAATACCTACTATCGGAATAGGTGCCGGCAGACATTGCAGCGGCCAGGTTCTTGTTACACATGATATAGTCGGGTATTTTGATAAGTTTACTCCGAAGTTTGTGAAAAAATACGCGGATATAAATTCTACCATAAAAAATGCGGTAAAAGCGTTTAAGCAAGATGTTGAGACAGGTTCTTTTCCCGGAGACGAACACTCCTATTGATTAAGATAATCTCTTATTATTTAAAGTAAATGATAAAAATGTTCGGGTGCCAGTATAGCTCAGTGAGCAGAGATGATTTTGGGGCTATTAAGGAAGATAAATGGTTTAGGCTGAAGGTGTTAGGTTTAAATAAGCCCCTATTTTTATAATTTCAATAATTGAGTTTATAGTTGACATCTACGTGAAAGATGTCAACTATTGCTATTAAGAGTGGCAAAAGATTTTTCTTGACATTTATCAGTCTTGGTGATAATCTTATCATCAGAAGTGATAACGGAGGTTCTGGTGCAAGATAGAATAATAAAACTGTTTTACAATGACCTATATGCTGAGTTTACAATAAACGAGTTAGCTAACAAGACGAATATATCTTATAGCTATGTACATAGGCAGGTCGAAGAACTGGAGGGGAAAGGTATATTGGTTGTTACCCAGCGTACAAATCGTAAATATTGCAAGCCTAACTACCATAACCCCGAAGTAAAAACAAGCTTTGTAAAGATATCAAATCAAATGGCTGAAGATTTTCTTAAGAAAAGAGACAAAATATTCTTTGTTGTCGAAAAGCTTCTTTCTGTGCTTCCTGAAAAGACGGATTTTAACCTGTTATCCGTCATTCTGTTCGGCTCTTTAGCCAAAGGCACAGACTCCCCAAAAAGCGATATCGACCTTTTTATTCTTGTTCCTTCGAAAAAGAAATACGATGAAACTATAGAGACTGAATGCGCTGCTTTGTCGCGAAGTTTTGGCGTTGAAATAAACCCTATGGCTTCCGAGCCGACAAATCTATTAACGATGCTGAAGAACAAAGAGCATAATGTGGCCACCGAAATCTTGAAAAATAAAATAATTTTGTTTGGCGCAGAAAAATTCTGGGAACTAATACTGGAAGTGCTAAAATGAGTGACCTGAAAAATGAAATACTAAAGATAAAAGTAAAAGGGTATTTTGATAACGGTGATTTAAAGGTAGATCCCACAATTACAGTGCTGGTAAAATATCACATTGATAAAGCAAGGCATAATATCGAAACAGGTTCATTGCTTATGGAAGTTTCAAAAGACGAAGTGATCAAAAAAAGACTAAAAGTAAGCACCGATTATATCGGGTATGATTGGACTATAAGCTGTGGATATTATGCAATGTTTCACGCGGCAACTGCTGCGTTAGCCACGATAGGAATAAAGGCCCAAAGCCATGAAAGTCTTATCGAAGGATTGGAATATCATTTTGTTTTGAAAGAAAAGGCCATAGAATCAAAAGACATCGAGAAAATCAAATCCGCAAAACGGCTTGATGAAAAATATGTCAACAGAATGTGGGCTGCGAAATCCAAAAGAAATACGGCACAGTATAAGGCTGATTCAGTTATTGTCCAGAAGGATGCGGAAAGGATTTATAGAAACGCAATAGATTTTGTCGATACGATAGAAAGCGTAATAAGGGGTTTAAAATAAGGTGTTTGATTAAGAGGCTTGCTAGATTGGGCATACTGTTTCCAAAAGATAAGCAGATAAAATACGGTCGACTGTTTGCATATAAAAATCACCTTAATTTATTTGAAGAAAAGGACGCTTGATAATTTAAAGATTTAGAAGAATTATTTATGATGATTAATGAAATTGTACCAATTTTGAGTTTGTTGGGATTAGTTGAGTAGTTTGAATAATAATACATTAAAGATGTTTGGTAGTTAAAAAGGAACGCTATAAATGGGATCAAATGATTGTTTAATCATTCTTCTTCTGTTGATAGTAGGTCCATTTTTTGTCACTTTTCCTGTATTAATAATTCCAGTAATTTTATTATTAGTACGTCTACTTTAGAATTGGGCATTGATGTAGGTTCTGTCCGTAGCGTCGCTCAGATAGGAGCGCCCCATAGTGTTTCGGGTTTAAGGCAACGCTTGGGTCGTTCTGGGAGAAGAGATGATGATCCGTCAATATTGAGAATCTATATTAGCGAGAAAGAAATAAAGAAAGATACAGCAGTTTCTGACAAATTACGATTTGAATTAGTCCAAGGTATATCGCTGATTCAGCTATTAGTTCAAAAATGGTGTGAGCCATCTAGAGATGAGGCATGTCATTTTTCAACTCTAATTCAACAAATTTTATCAGTTATCGCGGAAAGAGGCGGAATAACAGCAGAGAAATTATATTACGTTTTATGTAAGAAAGGGGCGTTTAGTAATGTAGCAAGTAATAGTTTTGTT
>JBDRBG010000070.1:0-8584 GCA_043823005.1 Candidatus Omnitrophota bacterium | reverse complement strand
GAGGATAAAAGGTTTGCGTATACAATGACAAGTATTTTTACGGGCAGTATTGATGTTCCGATAACATTTGATATGCTTACACAAGGCAATGCTTATTCTAAATTAATAAAAGCCGGGCTAACTGAGGACACGGCATATTTTCTTGTTTTATTGGCAAGGACAACTCAGGAAAAAGGTCTTGATTTGAGTCATGATACTCTTATCGATACTTTTGAAGAAATAAAAACGCTTTACATAAACGAAATTGCTATATTGCAAAAACAAAAACCATCAAAACTTTCCAGGCTCAAAGCTTTATTTAAACCAGGGACAAAAGGTATCATAACTTCGATAATGGCAATGCTGATATTAGTTCCTGCTATTGTGAGCGCTGAAGAGGGTTTTAAATCAGCGGCAAAAACACCTATTTTAACGGTAATATGGCGTTTTTTGAGCAATCCTCTGGGTGCGGGCATTATTGTGATGATAACGGTATTTACAATACTGCTGATAATCGACAGGTTTTCTTCTATGTCTCAAGAGTATCAGCCAGCAGATATGACAGGCCGAAGCAGGAGGTTTGGTCTTACACGTAAAGAGTTTTTGATGGGTATGATAGCCGGGGGTATTACGTTTTTTGCGGGACATGTTTTTGAAAAAGGAAAGATCTTTTTGAAAGGAAAGAATTCTTTGCAAAAAAAAGATAGTCTGTTAGGAGCATTTACTTTGTCAGCGGGGGATGTGTCTGTAAAAGAATTAGATGCCGACTCTATGTCCAAACTTTTTGCTGCGGGTTCGGAAGGATTAATTTTTACTAATGATGGTGTTTTTTTGGGAGCATATTATCTGATATCAGTAAAAGAGATTATGAATGAGAGTACAAAAAAAATTATAGGTTATATGCCATATAGTAGTAACGGACTGATCCCCGATCAAATATTTAATAAGTCAAATGCAAAGGTTTGTTCTGTAAATAAGAATGGGGCAATAAGAAATTTAAATAATGTATTTATCGGAAGAGTAGATAATTTTGATAATCCGGAATTTCTGTATAATACAGAAGGAGAAGTAATCGCGCGGTGTAAATCTATCAAATCTATGCTTTGTGATATTTATGAAAAAAACACTATAGTGACTGAAGTGAACGCTTCCGGAATGTTTAATAGGGAGAGAACGATTTATAAATTTTTTTATGAGCTCCCCGATTCAGTTAGGAAAAAAATTGTAACAACAATAGAAAAAAATAAAGATTATTTTCAGTCGTTTGTTTTTGATGTAGTTTTAACTTTACGAGAATGGCATCTTCGACAAACAAATCCGCTTACCAAAGATGAACTTAAATCTTTCTTAAATGTAGAAAGTTTTTCAACTGTGCTATTAGCGGAAATTCTTTTTGCTCCGGAATTGTTTGGCGACCTTTTTGAGTTAGTTTTTGATGAAATTAAGAAACGCGCGCAAAAAAGTTCCAAACCCTTGATAGATTTTTTAAAAGAAGACGCCAAACTAGTAAAGGATACGGATATTGTTAAGTTCGCGGGTATAGTAGCGTTATTTGGAAAATTTGGCGTAATAACAAGGAATCATCCGGAATTTATTTCGGTGTTGATTAGCCGAATTTTTAGATCAGTTAAAGATTTAAGGAAAAACGCGTATTTTGTCGAACAATTATATAAGAAAGCTTTAGCTGATGATTTTCCGCAAAAGGAATATTTTGAAAATAATCTTATAGATTTCTATCAAACTTTATCCTCATCTGACATACAAAAGGATCTTGTGGAGATAGTTTGCGGTTTGTTCGACGGCAATTTGAGCTCTGCCGCTAAAAAAGAATTAAATGTCAGATCAATGAATAAATCCGTGTATACAAAGATACCTAATGAGCTTATTCCGGAC
This sequence comes from Candidatus Omnitrophota bacterium, assembly GCA_043823005.1. Taxonomy (GTDB): domain Bacteria; phylum Omnitrophota; class Gorgyraeia; order Tantalellales; family Tantalellaceae; genus JBDRBG01. The sequence goes on along the minus strand of JBDRBG010000070.1, from coordinate 6,712 downwards.
AATATTCTTGTTATAAAAAACTACTTTTATCTGAAGGATTGGTATGATTATCTGATCCAGGCCGCGCCCGCTTATGGGTATCCCCTCGAGCAAATGGAGATAAAAAACAACGCGTTTCTTTTTACGCGAAAGATTAACGGTATTATTGTAAAATTTATCGGGATATTGAATTCAACCGAGAAACAAACGGACGACCCGTTTTCTGAAATAAAAGCTGATATATTAGTCCATAGAGGACATCAGGGGGAAGAGACAAGGGCGACTTTTGACGGGAGAGAATCGCAAGTCCCGTTGTTATTGCCTTTAGGCTGCCGTAGCGCGGGTGACGCGGATTGGATTGTTGTCGAGAACTATCCTGAATCGGTAATGTGGGGTACAGAAGGGACCGCGGAGGGGATTAATAACACTCCTTTTGTTTTTTATTTGATAGAAGCTTTATGCAGGGATTTTTCCGCATGGCAGGATGTTCGCACGCATATTGAAAAGAGATTCGGTGAAGATAAAGACGTTATGCAAAACTATCTTGCCCCGGACAGTTTATTTTTTATCCTTACCAAAGAATTGGCAAGACGTTATCCTGATAAACCGGGCGATTTAGCTTCTTTTTTAACCGGCCGCGCGCGCGTAAGCAGAAGAACACTGTTAACTAATCTGTCTTTGATCTCTTTTGTTTTTAGCTGTATCAGCACTCTTGCACCTGTTACAGCTCTTGACGAAGGCAAGGTGGAAGGGGACACTGTTAATCTTGAAAAAGGGGATAAAGGGCAAACACAGGGGTCTGCCCCTACTAAAATCGCAAACGGTACAAATGTGGAAGGAAAAATTAAGACCATACCAATAATTATTGGTCTTATGGCGAGTTTTTTTATTATTTTCTTCAGCTATAAATTTTGGAGAAATACGCAGAACAAAAAATTGTCAACTGAAGTGCCGAAGCAGTCTTTGCAGGTTATGGATCAAAATGCGAGGAAAGAGAAAAGTCGATTAAATAGGATGCGTCTAGTGTCCAAACCCGAAAAGAAAGATAGTTTTATTCCAGCGTCCGCTGGTTCTGGTATTTCTGACGATCTTTGCGGGATAAAAAGTGATAAGAGTTTATTTGAAGAACGAGTGGATTATACGGATGGTAGTTTTGTGATTGAAGAAGAAGATGAACGATATGGGAGAGGGAGCATAGATACTGCGGATATTATCATAAAAGAGTATCTAGAACAGGCCTTTAGTAAGCATATTGAACAAAGAGATCTAGACGATGAAGCAGATAGAACTTTTTCGGAAATTTATGAATATACAAAAGGTGGCAAATTAGATGGGATAGAAAAAAGAAGATATAGACAACATACTGAATATTGGCGTGATGCCCCAAAAGGCAAAGATATAAGAAAATATCAAAAAGTTTCAGATGTTGATGGCAATGTTATAAGAGAGACCTTTTTTGATGAAACTGGTATGAGTGTAGAAGAAATAAAATATTTTGAAAACACTGAATTTAAAGGGAGAAAAAAAACTCAAAGAATAGAATATGCTCCTTTGAATTCTAATATTAGAGATGATCAGGAATTACGGAGAAAGATTATAGGATTTAATCCAGATGGATCAATAAAAGAAGAAAATGAAATTTATACAAGTCGGAGAGTGCAAACTATATACAATGCGGACGGGACCTATGAGAAAATTTATTACGCCCCGGATGGGACGAAACAACAGACGGTTTATTCTGATGGCGTAGGTATACAAGAGCAATCAATAGACGCTACTTTGAATAGTAGTAGTGAGCTTATGACTCTGCCTCGGAAGAAAATAAAACTGTCAGTTGTTATGTCTTTGACGACTATGCTGATATTGGGTCCTGCCATTGTCAGTGCTGGGAAAGTGGCATATGCGGCTGGGAAACCAGCTATGCTTAGCAGTGTCGAAAATGTGAGGTTTCCCATTTTCTTTGGTTTGGTACTCGTGAGTTTGACGGGAGTAATATATTTCTTAGCAGGAAGAATACTTAACGGATGTGACATCCAAACGAAAAAATCTTCATTTTTCGGAAATAAAGGGCAAATCAAGAAAATTAGTTTTCTGTTAATGCCGGTGGTTTTAATTGGTTTGGGTTTGGGTGTGATTTTTTATCGAAAAAACAGAAAAAAAGCAGATGTCAAAAAACCGCTGGTGTCGGATATTGCTGCTACAAACAGAGAACCTTTAATAAAGCATTTGGATGTGCCTCCGTACAATTCATTGTTAAAAAAACTTAATCAGCAGTATAGTGCAAAACAAAAACCCCAAGTTTCAGATTCCGTAATTAAAGGATATCCGGAAGTATCGGATGAAATAAAAAACAATCCGTATTTTATAGAAAGAAGATTTGGTGACCCATGGCCTTTTTATATTGATGTATATGTGGACCCGACTGGGAGGTACGATAGTATAGAACATTTGTATGATCTGAATGGTAGGCTTAATCGCATTGATGGATATGATGAATCTGGAGCCAAGTATGTCCTGAAAGATGTGCGGTCTTCTGGTGCATGTGATGAATATGAATATCTTGAAAATGGAAATGTCCGAGAATGGTTCAGGGATCCTAACGGAGTATTAGAGGCGTATACTGAATCTTATAAAGATGGCCGGAGGTTAAGTCATTATGTTTGGGAAGATGGCCTATTAGAAGAGATGAATTTTTACGAACGTGACAATGAGACAGATTCTTTTACAAAATATACTTACGATGGTACAGGCCGTGAATTTTTAGGGGGAGAAGTGCGGTCAAACGGTTTAGTGCAGAAAACCATAGGGCCGGACTGGTCATATCAAGAGATAGACCGGGATGCCGGTGTAAAACGGAATTATGATCCGTATGGAAATTTTATGAGTATAGAAAAATATGATGAATCAGGAAATGTTGTGGAAGTTACTGATCCTAACGGCAATGAGATTCAACGAATATTTGATGTGGATGATATTCATGGCGACATATCTTATGTATATACATGTTTTCCCGGAACAGATCAGGAAGAAAAGAGAGTTTATTGTGACGAAGCCGGTAACTTTTATAAACAAATGAAATGGGATGAGAAAGGTAATAGCGTTTGTCAGGAGGAAGAAACTGTGGAAGGTGTGACAATCAAGCGCACTAGTACAATAAGTGGCTCAAATATGGAGGTAAGCATAGAAGAGAAATTGGAAAACACCGATATCGTAATAAGAAAGCAGACATGGAAAAATGGGGTGCCCGTAGAGATGATTGGTGATTTTCAAAACGAAACAGACATAGCGCATCGTTATTTTTTGTATGATGGTGGGGCTGCCGTGGAAGAGCAATATGACGCAACGAACAATCTTATTGGGACTGTTGAATATGATTCAATAGAAGATTTGTTAAATAAGTTCTCTCCGCCGGATAGGGACATCCCTGTAAATACAGATGATGATGTGCCGGATTTTGATAAAAACATAAAAGTATTACCTAATGTCAAATCGCTTGAACTTGCGGATAAGAGTATGTATGAGATGAAAATGGATAATATTCATAAACAGATATTTTCTAATATTCAAATGTCTTTAGAAGCAAAAGGATTTATTCAAAAATTCAAAGGGCAGGATGTCCCTGAGAGATATATTAGTGTTTCAGCTAAAAGTTTCGCGGATATGAGGTTTATTGCTAATTTTATAAAAGATAAGGGGTTTACGAAAGAGCAGGCTTCAAAATTTATCCAGGTGCGTCTAAAAAACAAAAATGTAACATATGATAATCTTAAAACCTGTATGCAAGAAACGGGGTTGGATTTGGATATTTCAAACGTAAAAATTGTTCCCATGCAAGAAAATATGGACTTGAAGAAAACCATAGAAATGGTGAAAGAGACGTTTGGAGATGACATTGATGAATCAATGATAGTTATCGGCGACACAGAAGATTTGATTAAAACAGAGGAAGACCGAAAAATTGTATTACAGTCAAAAGCGCCCGTATATGTTCAGATGCAAGGTGACGGTATAGTTTCACAGCTCTTGCAGGCACTCGTAGAAATTGCCGCTAATAATGATATCGATAAAATGCCTAAAAGCTTGGGTGTATGCCGCAGGCAGACAGGTTATAGGAATTGGTATATATATCTGCCGAAGATAGATAAAATTAATTTTGGAATAATAAAAAACGAAATGGATATTTATGAAGAAATAATCAAAATGGCGTAATTGCAATTTTCTAAGCAGCTTCCCCCAAAAACTGTGTTTTACACAGACCGGTCGATAATATTTAAAATACGCAAAAACAGTTGATTAAACACGCTACATTATATATAGTTAAGTATGGTGTATTCTAGAGGGAAGGTTTCTAAAAAAGTTATCCGTTAGTAAGGAATATAGGCTAGCTATGGTTTTAAAAAATTGGAGGAAATATGCCAAAGTATATTAAAAGAGTATCTAAAAAATCCGGTATGCTTCCCGGAACGCTCGTACATATCGGTGAAAAAAAAGTGGAAAAGGTAAAAATTACCGTAATGAATTATGATGCTGAACAGTTTGAAGAAAAAGAATTAAAAAATATTGAAGAAGTTTTTGAGTTTAAAGACAGTCCTTTGATAAGTTGGATAAATATAGATGGAGTGCATAATGTTGATGTGGTAAAAAAAATCGGCGATCATTTTAAAGTACATCCGCTTACTTTGGAAGATGTGATGAATACTGCCCAGCGTCCAAAATTTGAAGATTTTGGCGAATATATTTTTTTAGTATTTAAAATGCTTTATACGGGAAATGTACCCGGTGAAATTGTTTCGGAACAAATTAGTTTAATAGTTGGAGAAAACTTTGTTATTTCTTTTCAGGAAAGAACTGGGGATGTTTTTGAAACTGTTAGAGAACGAATAAGAACAGCTAAAGGGCGGATAAGGCAAAAAGGTGCGGATTATTTAGCATATTCCCTTATTGACGCTGTTGTTGACAATTATTTTTCAATCCTTGAAGTGTTGGGTGAAAAGGTCGAAAAAATGGAAGAAACTATCGTAAAAAGACCTTCTTCGCAAGTCTTGCAGACGCTTCAGAACCTTAAACGGGACGCGATTTTTTTGCGCAAAGCGATCTGGCCTTTAAGGGAAGCTATTAGCGCGTTAACAAGAGGCGAGTCAGTAATTATAAAAGAACCAACCGTTATATATTTAAGAGATGTTTATGACCATACCATTCAGGTTATAGATACGGTTGAGGCGTTTCGTGATTTAGTTTCGGGTACGCTTGATGTTTATCTTTCAAGCCTTAGCAATAAAATGAATGAAGTGATGAAAGTTCTGACAATTTTTGCCAGTATTTTTATCCCGCTTACGTTTGTCGCGGGAGTTTACGGTATGAATTTTAAATATATGCCGGAGTTAGAATGGCGGTATGGTTATTTTATAGTTTTAGGAGGAATGTTTGTAATAGGAATTTCACTACTTGTAGCGTTTAAACGGAAAAAATGGTTTTGAAAAACCAAAAAGCGGGGATGATATGAAAAAAATTCTTTTAGTAAGCATTTTGATCTTTGTTTTATCCGCATCAATTGTATTTTCTCAAGAAAACAATTCTAACGAAGAAAAAGTTGTTTCCGCTGAAAACGTAAAAAGCCAAGCAAAGGGAGCGGAAAAAATGCTCCCGACGCTAGAAAAAATAAAAGATGAGAAAGAAGAGATAGATAAAGTATCTGCTGAGCTGGCTCAAGAAAAAGATGAAATAGAAAAAGAAAAAGATGAAATAGAAAAAAAAGAAACCGGGTCATTAAGAACAAAAAAAGCCGCAAAAACTCAGCTTAAAGCTTTAGAGCAAAAACAGCAGGTAATAGAAGCCCGAGAAGACGCTATTGAAGAAAAAATACAGGCGTATGAACAAGCGATTGCCGTTATAGCGAGAAAGCTTTACATTATTGATGATGAGGATATAGCCTTACAGGACATAAGAACGGAACGCAAAAGAATGAACGTTGTATTAAAGGATGGTCTGAGAGAAAAGGCTTTTCTGGAACAAAAGATTCCGTTAATAGAGATGGAAATAAGGGCCGTAGAAAAAGAAATATCCGCTCAGAAAATGCTTGTAGAACTGAGAGGGGATGAAGACGGTGTTATTAAACGGTCGATAAAGGCTAATGAAATTAGGTTAAGTGGGGCGCAGTCAGAAGTGGAGCTTATCAGGGAAAGAATATCTTTTGTTGAAATACAAATAGAGATTGCGGAGGATTATTTAGAAATTTTGGCTCAAAAACGGTGGGATGTTTTGCGCCAAAGGTTGTTAATAGCAAAACCGTATTCTTTGAATTTCAATGATGTTATAACGGTTATAATGTTATTTGTGGTCTTTTTGGGATTATCTTTCGCGGCGCGAAAAATAAGGCAAAAACCGGGGGCGGAGCAAAATAGTTACACGGCATTCTGGATTAAAGTAATTCGCAATATTTCTTTTGTGGCAGTGGCAATTTCAGCGGGTTGTTTCGGGTTGTCGCTATTTGGATACAGGGAACTCTCAATTTATTTGGCATATCGCCTGGTTTTTGTAATAATTCTACTTACGGTTTTTTATTTGCTGTATAAGGTTGTACATAAAATAATGTGTATGGTTAGGAAAGAAGTAAAACATGTTTCACAGGAACCATTGGCAGAAGATATCCTATTGTTTTGCGGGTTGGTTATTTTTGGTATTTATTTGATCATCGAGATTTTTGGAATTCGGAAGGAAACCATACAATATTTGA
>JBDRBG010000069.1:0-7325 GCA_043823005.1 Candidatus Omnitrophota bacterium | reverse complement strand
CTTTTTCAAGTAACGCGGTTTTAATTTTGTATTTGGAAAGCTCCCGCGCAATAGCCGTTCCGACAATACCACCACCAATAATTATTACATCGTATACGTTCATAATTTCACAGACCACTCGCCATGACGCTTAAGGTTATTGGTAAAAGAAATCACCCTCTAAAATTTAATCATACCTCATTAAAACAAGTGTTGCAATTGTTTTCAATGTTTGAAATTAAGGTAATTTGCGTGGAAAACGAAATCATTACAGAATTTTCACCAAAGAAAGTATGTAACAATTATAATGACCTGTAAATTTCTTCCAATCCGTCATTATAATCACGTACTTCTTCCCAATTGATAGGAGTCATTCTTACATGTAAGTTTCCGGAATATAAGGCTCTCATAAATTTTTCCAACGCGTCCGCTGTCATACCTTCTGAGAAGAAAGCACTATCAACATCTACATCATCTGCCAAAAACCCGCAGTTTTCGCAATGATTGACCATCCGGATTCTTATGTCAATCATCTCATCCTTTGGCACTTTATAATCTTCACTTAACCTTTTATCATTTAATACAAGATTGGCAAAATGAATTAGCCGCAGAACATTAACGTTAAATTCTTCAAGTGAATACCGTTTATCCAATAGGTCATTTCCGATTGCTATAACTCGCGGATACTTCATTCGATATTTTTCGGCTATTTCTTTTTCTTCAAATATCAGACAATTAACATAAATTTTTGTCAGTTTTCCAGTTTTTGCGTCTCGCGTTGCTATATCTATCGCTTCTTTTAGCTTTACATCTAAATCTTCCAGCGTTTCAAAAGGTCTGTATAATGTATCTACGCCTATTTTTCTGTATTTTCTACTGCCTTTTCTTGCCCACATTTCCTGCGAACTTCTGGACATAAATTCAGCACGTCCTAAAACAATGTTTAAATTGTCGCGCCGCAAAACATCAGTCATTCGTCCTATTTCCTGTGTTAGCGCCAGATTCTTTGCCGCGTCAATATGCGCCTGCACTCCGCGGAACAACATACACACGTCATTACCGGCACGCGCCCGTTCAGGCTGGTTTCTTTGGTCAAAATTATACAGGATTAAAGCCATCTCACTTTCTGTCATATTCCCCAATCCCATATCAATCATTTTCTGATCTAAAGACTTAATAACGTCTTCTATTTCTAATAAAGAATCCGGAATTTGCATTCTCTTAGCACCATAAAGCTCTTTATATGCCTGTTCTACATCTTTACCCACACCGCGCCACTGGGTATGATTGGTAATAACCTGATTGTACTCTTTTCCTTCAAATTCCTGAAGAGCTGTTATTCCTGATTTTTTTATTGTTCCGGGCAAAATACCGTCACTTGCTTCGCCCATTTCATGAATAAGCGCCTGCGGGTTATTTATAAGTTTCTTATTAAGATACCAGACTTTGTTTTGAGAATCACAACATCCTTTTATATCCTTATGATCTTCCAAAGCTATTGTCTCAGTAAAATCGGTTGAATCAAACTCATTTATCATTTGGATTATTCCATCTTTTTCGGTCACAGTCAGTGTACTCGTCCTTTGTCTGATTGCGCCAGACTTCACATCGTATGCAAGCAATCTTTTCAAAGAACTTAAAAAAGTTTCTTTGCTTATTGGTGCACTATCTCTGGCAAGATTTATTTCAACTGGATTTATCTCCAGCTTGTCATGTTTTATAACAATTTTATGGGTTTCACTATCTCTTGTAACATTAAACCCGCTTGTTATTAACTGCCCGTTTTTGTCATACACTTTCCCCATAAGACTGCACGCGCTATAAACCGGTTTTAATACTTTGCTAGTTTGACTTTCAACTGAAGCGGATTTTGTCTTTTGTGAAATTTGCACTTCAGTTCCCGACAATTTTACTACTTTCTTTGTTATTGCATCTTGTTTTTGAGAGTTTTCTTTTGCGCTTTTATTTTTTTGTTTAATAAGATCGGCCTCTTTTCTTGCAATCTCTTTTTCTTTTAAAAGTCTCCTTATTAAAATTATTCCGGCGGTAATCATTAACATAAGCTTAACGGCGGCCATAACCACCATTGGCTGGCTTAAAAACTGAAAAGCTTTTTTCATAAGAGTTAACTCAACCAATTCCGGATTTACGCTTAAAACTCCGGCAAAACTTTTAAACACGTTTAAAAACAAAAGCCCGGTTACACCTAGACCAATCGTGGCTATGCTACGAATACCAGACAAACGGTCAACTGTTCTTTTTCCCGGTTTACGCTGATGCTGGTATGATTTATTCAGGAAAGCAGTATCTACTTTTTTAGCTTTTTTACTCAGGTTTTGTCCTGATTGATTCTTAGCTGAAATTGGAATTGTTTTGCCAATATTCCGCCTGTTTTGAATGTTACCCTGATCAAGGTTAATATTCGTGAACTTTCGTTTTTTTCGTTTCTGAATTTTTTTAATTTTGTCTAATCCCGGTTTATGGTTTTTATGCAGTAAAACATAAGTAGCTATTGCGCGGTCTCCTAATGAATGGTTATCATTTTTAGAATAATACGGTGATAACCTCTCCATCAAATTTAATTGTCCCATGGTTGGCGGGGAATGATCCTCAAAGTCAGAATAAAGCCTCTCCCCGCTTGGAGTAAGCGGTAAATCCATTTTAGCGATCCAGTAGTTACCGGAAGTTAAAGCAATTTCTAATGCCTCCAAATGTTTAGTTCTGTTTTTATTATCCAGAAAGATCACATCATAAGTACCATTTCTAACGTGCTGTTTCCAGGTGCTTTGCCACTGTTCATGAAAATTCTCGAAAGGAACTTTTCCATACAAAATAGCCCCTAAAGGCCATTTGTTTTCAAAAGCCAATATTTTCCAATGTTTTTGCACCTTACTTGTAATAAAAGTTTGAGCAGATCTAGTATTACGCCAATTTTGATAATCATTAACTAGCAAATAATTTGACCAGGCAAAAATCGTTATCATCATTGCGGCTATCATTGCCGGGATTGATGTCCCCCACCATGCTTTTTTCTTCCATGTTTTTGATTCAGCAATTTTCTTTAACATCAAAGCTGTCATTACGGCGAGCGGGATAGCGGCAAGTATAGCTAGTCCAGTCATAGTACTCATTGCAAAAAGTTTATGTATTGATAACCGATGCTGACCCAAAAGATGATATATTAGAGGCATTGCACTAAAAAACGTAAGCCATCCAGCTGTTTTTTTATCCTTTGCTTTAACAAAACCTATTAATCCCAGCAAAAGAATGACAGGCGTAAGATGTACTAATGTCATTCGTAAAAGCTTTAAAGTTGTCGCTGGAAAATATGAAGCTGTCCCGGACGCAGAATAAATTATACCTTTAACAACTAAATCCCTGTACTTATATGTGTAAATAGCAGTCATTCCTAATAACGGTAATATAAATCGTGGAAATGCCTCAATGGTCGCCTGTACAGCTTCTTTAACTCTTACTTTTATTTCATCAATAAAACCCTGTTTTTGCAGACTGGTTGCTCCTGGTTTGTAATATGCGGTTATCGCATAAATAATTAACGCGGGATAGTAAATCAATGTCACATATTTTGTCGCAAAACTCAAAGTGAATAACGCGCCTGATAACCACAAATAATTCGGTTTTTTTTCATGAATTCCTTTAAAAAACGGCAAAAGCCCGATTCCAAAAAAGAGATAACTCATAGCGTCATACGCGACATACCGGCTGATAAACCAAGCTCCTGGAGAAACTGCCGTAATTAATGCGGCAAAAATGGGAATCCATTCCTTCACTTTTTGGTTATCTGTCAGTTTATCGGTAAAAACTTGCGCGATTTTAAATACAATAAAAACAATAGCTGTTCCAAAAATCACGTTTACAAAACGCGCGGATGTAACAACATTAAAACCAAGCTTCATTGCCGTACGGACAAATTCACCAACAACCGGCGTAAAGAGCATTCCTGAAGTCCAATAATTAAAAATACGCAGTAACCCCGCCTCTACAAAAGCGCCTTCATCCATCCAAAATACGTTATAATTGAGATTCCATACTCTTATAATAAAACTAAAGGCAAGAATGAGCCATAAGAGCAGATTCGTTTTTCGAAAAAATCTATTAGGCTGTTCCGATTTTTGAAAACATAAATGTTTTCTTACATATTCCCAACGTTTATTATTATCATCAGGATATTTTTCTATTAAATATCGAGCTATTATTTTGCCTTTCTTACGCATCCAATTAAATTCGCAACCCAACCATTCGAGTATTGGGTCTCTTCTTTTTCTTCGTCTCTGTTTATCACTAGCAATCAATTTATCCACTCTTTCTTCTAAATCTCCATCCTGAATTTTTTGTTTTTTTAATTCACACACCCTCTTAGTAATATCCGAAAGAAAAACTAACATACTTGGATTTAACTCATATCCCCGCAATACATCAATTACTCTTGCCCAAAATTTATCTTTTTTAACATAACCCCAATGTGCTAATAAGTGTATAATCTCATGTGCAACAGAACGCCGTATCATCACTTCCCACAAATCTCTATATTCATGATTGTACTTATTGGGTTTATAAATAGGCATTAGAATAAATTTTTTATAACAAGCGGCGCTATTCAACATAAACTCAGACCTTTCAGAGTCATACTTCTCTTTTATTGCAATTAGCATAATGAGCATATACACAATCGTAGCCAACACGCAATATGATGTCAGGCTAATATTTTTAACATGAAATCCTATACTCTTAAAAAGTTGCATAAAAACAAAGGCAATTATTGCATAAAGACTAAGAGCTGGTAATTGAATTTTTTTATCCAAAATTGTTTTTATTGAAGCTTTAAAGATGTTCCAATTCGTTCCAGGAAGTACGCTTTTATATAGCTTGTTTCTTACTTTTTCAGGCAGATTTAACTGCAAGTGTTCCAAAACTTTATCTATTTCATTTTCTATCATTCCAGAGTTTAAAATCTCTTTTTCATATCCCGGGGATTCTTTTAAGCTGAATACAACTTCTCTGGCAGGTACTTCGGGAATCTTATCTTCCTTAATCTCAGAAGGCGTTTCCAGAATAGACTCTGTCTCTATCTTATTTACATGCTTCACCTCTTTTGCCGCGACTCCTTTATCTCCCCTTGAAATAGCTTCTTCAATAAGCGTCAGCATATAATCTTTTGGTTTTTTGACAATGGTTCCATCTTCCATATAAAAAACAACAAAATCACCTTCAAGTTTTATATCATTTATTCCTAAAACAAACGTCATGCCTTCTCTATCCATAAGTTTAGCGCTCACATTAAAAGCATCCACTTTATTATTTCCGCATACAATTTGGGATAATACAGGGGCAAGTTTCGGAGGCAATGCTAACATTGATATTTTTGGGATAACCGCGCTTACCGCGTATTGCAAATTCGTTCCCTGACCGCCCGCAAGTAAATCAAAGTAAGGGCTTTTATAATTTTTTTCGGATATAAACTTAGGTGATATTGCCACATAAGATATGTTTTGTTTTCGCAATAATTTATATAAATTTTCGGAATGGAACCCTCCGGTAACAAGCACAGTATTTTCAGAGTTTGTTTTGCTATCCGCAAAACGCAGGTTTTTCAGAAAAGCTTTATCTCTTTTAAAAGAATACTCGTAAAACTTTACAATTTTTTCACGATACTCATCCAGCCGACCAATATCTTTGTTTATTTGCATGTCCTTTCTATGAATTGACGCGTGTTTTTTGATAAATTCAAGGTAATTGGCTGTATCAAATGAATTCTTATTTTTGTGATAATACTCGTAATCAGAACTTGTAAGCGCTATCCTGAAAATATTCTTCATAAGCACAAGGTTTCGTGAAAGCTTAATCATCTCGCGTTGATCAGGATTACGGCATAATGATTCTTTTATTTCAGATTCCAGCATATCTATGTTTTTCGATACACTTAGAAAATCAATTTGCTCATACAGGCTTATATATTCAACATAACAGGAAACCGCTGAAAAATTTCGAATTTCAAGCCCGATACTGCGGGCTTTTTTTATAATGAATTTATAAAACTTTTTTTCTGACATTTTTTCTGTTTTAAATTTGATTATATTGGCTACAAGTTCTCTTATTTCATCACGGGAAAGAACCTTCTCCAATTTATCTATAATGACCGCTCTTTCTGTATTTGCTTTTTTAAAATCAATATGTTTTTCTTTATCGATTAATTGCTGAAGTAAATATAAGTTATTAAATTTTTCAACAGGATAGGCTTGTTTTTTTGCTTTTTGGATTAAAAAAGAGCTATATTCGCGAAATCCTAAACTTCCGGCTTTGTATTCATTACTCATTTTATCCAGTTCTAAGAGTTCCTGCGTAAATATATGCTTCTTTAAAACATCTAAAATGCGTGTAAGTTCTTCCAAATAACTATTCACATCTTCTGAATGTTTAAGATAATTATGATAAGCTTTGAAATTTTCCAAATACAGATTCTTATCTTCAATACCCCACAATATCACTTTTTCGGGATTATTTATCGCATACAATTCCGGCCCGCTTATTTCTCCGGCTTTAACAAAATAATCAGCGATTTCTCTGCGTTTTTCTTGATCTTTTATAGAAGTAAAAACATCAAGATCAAACTCTTCGGACGCGCCTTCAAGATTAAGAACGGATATATCGTGGGCCTCTTTTAAATAGTCAACAATTTCAGCAATTTTATGCTGGGCAAAACTATTACAATGCGCATCTTGTATATGAAAAACAGTTTTTTTAGATTTTCCTTTAAAAAAGGATTCAACTCGTCCGAGATGTTCCGGCAGATAAAATTTATTAGGTTTTATGGGCCTAAAATTGTTTTCCTCAAGAGAAATTGCTGGCAAATTATCGGACGTACCTCCATCCTTTACCCCTGCCCAAACATCATCTAAAACGGCACATGAAATAAACGCAATAGTAACAACACTCGAAATAAGCCTTCTTGCCCAAATATGTCTGTCAAACCAATTATTTAACATAACAACTCCAAAACACATCAATAAGAATAAAAGTAAACTTCTATTTACCTAACATTAGTGGTAGTACTATAACACGAAAAGGGGTCTTATTCAACTTTTTATTGGGTTAACAGGTGTTTGGAGTTACGCCTCTTGCGGATAACAACACTACAGAGCATAAATAGGGTTTTTGACTAAAGACATACCCTAGTTGACCGTAAGCGTTCTTTTCACCGCTTCCAGCCAGCCTTTATAAAAATGGGTCGAGACTTTTTTGGACATTTTAGGAACAAAAACTTTGTCTTCTTGCCAGTGTTTTTTTATTTCTTCCGCGTCTTTCCAGTACCCCGTCGCGAGGCCCGC
>JBDRBG010000068.1:0-11836 GCA_043823005.1 Candidatus Omnitrophota bacterium | reverse complement strand
CCTCGATACAATGATTCTTCTTTTAAAACTGTTTTAAAGCCGGAATAAAAACGTTTAACATAATTTTTCTTGCGCGCTAGATAAACCAGGCTGTTTTGCGCCTGAAACAAATAAAACTCAGCTAAACGCATGTCCTCGCCACCAGCTTTGTCTCCTGATTTTTCTTTATATGCCGCACCCAAAACATGATACTGTTTCCCTAGTTCCTTATAATCAGGGTCTTTTTTTCGCACTTTTTCTATTAAAATAGCTTTTTTCGCCTTTTCAATGCGTTCATCAGGCGTGAGTATTTTTTCTTCCGGAGGCGCCTTTTTTTCTAAGCTAGATACAGGATCTGGCTTGCTCTTGTCTAAAGCTTTTATCTCTTCTTTCAGGTTTTCTGTTTTTGTCTTTTTAGATTCTCTTTCTGATCCCAGTTTTTCTAAAAGCGAGATCAGTTTTTTCAATCTGCGAATACGCAGTTCTCTTTCAAACTGCCAGTCTGAAATTTGGGGACCATTGATTCCTGTTTGTTGTTTTTCTATATACGCTTCAAAATTCGCCGTAGGAGCGGTCTCCTGACCGCGAACCTCTCCATCCAACGTAGGAGCCCTCTCCTGAGGGCGAACCTGTTCTTCATTTTGAAATTCAAGCAGTTCTTTCTTCTCAAATCGCTCAGAAATTTTCCCAAGAAGTTCTATCCTGTTTTTCGGACTCTTTTCATCCGGCACATTTAGAAGTATATTCGCAAACGCAAATAATTTTTCATCTTTTGTTTTATCACTCTGAATAAGCTCTAGCCATCCGCCTTGTTTTTCGATATATTCATTAACATCCGCCAGGACATTAGCCAAAGTATCTTTAGTTTTCGCGTCATCTTTTTCATGAACCAGAAGATACTGTAAATGCGATATTTGAAACTTAAACCAGATATCTTTATCAGAGTCATCTCCGAATTCACACATTTGCTTCAGTTTATTTTTGTTCCTTGTTTGGTCAAGAACTTTAAATATACGCTCTAAAGCTTCTTTATGCGTTTTTTTCGAATCCTCGTCCTCTGCGAGCATAATTCCGTCAACATGATATTGAATGCGGTTCGGCAAGCCTTTAAAATCAGGATAAAATATATTCGAAAGTTTTTTAACCACAAGCACCCCAAGAACCATTGACAAAGACAAAAACATGATAAAAAATTCAGCGCTTACAATGCCTGCTATTCGAACAAAAATGGCAACAATAGGCGAAATTAATGGCTGAGCAACAATATATGGCACTATGTTATCTGTTATGATTTTTAACAGCGCTGTCGATGAAAAAATCCTAAATGCACCGGAAGCCAGAAATAATATTCCGGAAAATCCCAGAATAAACACTGAAACTTTTCCAAACGGATGTTTTTTTAAAAGTTTTTGTTCCTGTTTTGAAAGATCCTTAAATTTTGATTTGTAAAATTTATCTAAAAGAGTTTTGCTTAGTAAATATATTTGCTTAACAAGGGCAACTGCCATAATGGCTATCACCATTATCGTAAGGATGCCTTGATAATTTCCTAAAACCCCCAATCCCAGCCATTGGCTGATTCCGGCTAAACGGGTTAATACCACTTGCGGCATCCATTTAGCACACGTTCTTCTAAACAAATACGTCATTGCGATCAGCAAGATTATTGCTCGGATAAACTTTATAAACTTATTGCTAAACAATGTTTTTCGGAACTCATATATTTGTTCTGCTGAGTTATCAAATTTTTCTTTTAAGTATAGATCATCTGCCTTTTTCGCTGTTTCATTTAAAACTCTTGCATTGTGTCCGGCCCATATCCATGCCCAGCCCGGAAGAAAAACTTTATCTACAAGTAACGCGATAATACCCACAGCAACAGCTATTGCGATAAATTTAGGCGCGGCAATAAACTTCATCATTGTAATAGTCCTCGAAATCATACCCGCGCCAAGGTCTGTTTTATATATCAATACAAATGCGAATATAAATCCGCTTAAATTTTTGATTGACCATTTAAGAAAAGGCACAGCATAACTTTCCGGAGCTTTAATTTTCGAATCTTTGAAATCTTTGGCATGCACAGCTATTTCATTTAAGAGTTTTTGACGAACTTCCTCCTCTTTTGTCATTGTCCGGCTTGACCGGACAATCCAGGGCAAGTGAAATCCAAGTATTCTGGATTCCCGCTTCCGCGGGAATGACAGTTTCTTAGCATTCCTTAAAGCCTCTTCGCGATTTTTCTCTTCAATTGCTATCTTGGCAAGAATAACTCTTAATTCATTCATTTTTTCTATTGATATTTTTTCAGGCGACTTACCTCGAACAAATTCCCAGGACTTTTTGAACCAACCCTTATCTTCTCCTAAGGCTGTTTTAGCCGCGGTTTTTACCTCTCCTGATAGATTCTTTTCATTAACTCGATAGGTTTTATTCCCATTAATTCCTTTTTCACTAAACTCAAGCAGTTCGTTTCCTGTTATCGCTATTTCCGCTTGTATCCTGTTTTTATCCGCTCCTTTAAGCAAAAGTTTATGATAATACAATGCTAACAAAAATTCGTAATGTTTTGCAATTATGTCAGGATCGTTTTTTTTCTGTTCTTTTAACGTTTTAATTTTTTTGCGTGCTTGTGCTATTAAATTGTCAATGTTTTTATCTATAATCCCTTTTTTAGCTGCTGCCGCGGATACAAAAATGTCTACTAATGCTGTTTTAATTTTATTTCCAGGAAGTCCGCATTGTTTTGATAAAATTTTACGCGCAATTTGTTTCTTTTCCTCATCATTTTCAGCCGCGCGTATTGCTTCAAATCCATGAATTTTATCGGAAACCTCAAGTGTTTTTTCTTTTTTTCGGTCAAATCGTTTTGTAACCTTCTCTTTTATCCAGGAAAAATTATTCTTTATCAGAAAAAATGTCGGCACTCCAAAAACAAACCAGTTCATAAGGCCCAGTCCCGCTAAAGTCGTAGAATAAAACGATGACATAAAAAAGCCTATCATCCCGAATAATGGTATAATGGCGCCGGCTATTACCGCGATAGAAGCACACATTATAATAACAACGGAAACTATTTTTACGGGAAAGGGTTGACTGCTTGTATATATGTTTTGCCAAAGGCTTTCGAGTAGAACCATCATAGGAACCGACAAAACAGCTACTCCGGCGACAATCCCAACCCCTGCCAGTCCCGCACCTATTAAAGGGGTTATCAGCACTCCGATTATACTCATAACGCTGACAGTTAAAATTGTCCATCTAATCCAGGGATTAGGCGACAAACTTGCCCATTGCAATATTGGCATAAAAATATTCGCGAAAAATTCTTTCAATTTATTCGTTTTTCTTATGGGCAATGCTACAGGTTGTTTTGCGAAAAAATCACGGATAAAAGTTTCGGAGAATTCCGCTTCACCTATACTTAAAACAGCTTCATTTTCTGAAAAATTAATGCTGATCTTATCATTGCTAATACCGCCGGTTTCGCCTTCCCCAAAAGGAACAAAATCTCCTAAAAGCGGATCTTTGTCTGAAACTACAGTTGAAGCAGGCGAGGACAGGCCCTGTGATCCTCCCATTGGAATCGGAAGATCTAAGCCCGGAAAAATTTTCGATTCGCCTTTAGCCGCGTTTTTCCATTGGTTAAGCCTATTGCTGTAACGAATAAACTCGCGTGAAAATTTGCCGGTACCCGCGTCCTGAACATTGATCCACCCGCCTTTTTCCTCGGCTATACGCCGACGCGATTGTTCGTTTCCTTCGCTGTCGCGATAAAGTCTATTATATGCCGCTAAATTTGTTTTTTGAGACAATTCGTTAAGCTGTCCGAAAATGTCCTGTTCCGAAATATCTGGGTTTATCCTTAAAAGATCTTTGACAATTGCCTGTTCCGCTTCATATCCAGCGCTATCGACTGTTATCCGAAAATTCTTTTGCTGTGTGTCTTTTTTCGGATCAGCGCTGTTTATACCTAAGACAACCACTTTATCCGTTTTCACCTCAGACTTCGCGTCTTCAATTAATTTGGATATAGTTCTCTGTCCTCTTTTTACCTTATCCCCGACAAAAAGGATGACCTGACCGTTATTAACGCCCGGCATATTAGTCAATGTTTTCCAGCAAGCGCCTTCTGTTATGTCCCTGGTTTCCCTTCCGATTGAAATTTCTCTTACAATAGATATACCTTCTTTTTTATAAACTGCTATCATTCTGACAGGCACTGTAACTTTTTTACCGTTATCTATGATGTCATCTGTTTCTGTTACTATTAAATGCGCGTTTTCTTCAATTTTCTCTTTTTTAGCAAAATCAGCGATTTTTTTATAAAAGTCCAGGTTTGTGACTTTCTCTTCTTCTCGTTTTGCCGGGATATGCACAAAATACGGGCATGCTGGCGTAGGCGGCACAGGGGCTTTGTCGGGTACCGGAGAAGGAGCACTTACAGCCAGGGCAATAAGTTTTTCGGGTTGCGCAGAACCCGTATCTTCTTTTTGCGAAGCTGCCTTTTCATCTTTTTCAATCATGTCAAAAGCTTCTTTTATAGCAGTATCAATTTGCGCGGCAGTTTTAGTATGGCCTTTTTCAGTGTCTTTTTTTGTCTGTTTAATCGGAAACTGCTGATTTTGTTCGTTGAAATTTTCTTTTGTGCTCGGGGAATCAGCGTCTTCACTAACCACTTCGTACTCTGTCCCAAAGTTTATGATAGTATGCTTTCCGCTTGTCCAGTCAGGATGCTGGCCGCTTTCAAGCTGTGTCTGCCGTACACTTTCGCTATCTATCTGAACCGGTTTATCTAACAGCAGTCGCGGGATTTCACCGTCGCGCGCAACCCCGACTTCAGCCATTATTGAACGCGCGGGCCGCTGTTTGATTTTTATATACCCTGTTTTTTCAGCTATCCATTGTCCGGCTCGGACAAACCATTTTTCTTTCGAATCTTTAAGAGAATTAACCGCGTCTTTTATTCCGTCGCGTAATTCCGAATCAGTTAAACGCTCAGCACGCTTTGCGTCAGGCATTTTATCCTGGTTCTCTTTTATCGCTTCGGTTACAAACGCTTCAGCAAAATGTTTACTATATTTACGAAAAAATTTATGCGCCCGCTTTTTTAGCGTCCGCGTAAAATCACGCGTTTTACCCGCGATATTCGCTGTGTTTGTCGCGGCTTCATATTGGCCCATTAAATTTTGTTCACTCTTGATCTTATCAGACCGTAAAACTCCCTGTATAGACTCGATATTGCGCTTGTCCACTTCAGTGTTATTCGCAAGAACGTTTTTCAGGTCTTTTTTTAATCGCGTTAGAGCTTTTCGGAATTCGCGTTTATTCTCAGCAATAGATTCAAGTTTTTTTGAATATCCCGCGTTTTCGAGTGTTATGTTAATTATCCTGTCGCTTTTATCCGTTCCCAAAACTATAGCAAACATGATCCGGAAAAGTTTAACCTGTTTCAGCCTGTCTTCTTTTGTTTTTCCCACACCTTTATCAAAAAATCGCTGAGCGCGTTCCGCGAACGCAGTCAGTTTTTTCCACAAAGTTTTTTCTTTCGCGCCTTTTTTTCTGAACACTTTATCGAATATTTTGTCGACAATATCATTCACAGTGTTTTTTGAACATAGCGTAAAAATAACGCGTTCGGATTTTCCGTCTCTTATTTGAGTTACTTCCCTTTCCTTGCCCTCAACTGTCAGAGACTTTTCTGATTTTTCCCATTTCAGCAGCTGTCTGAGACTTTCCATACACATCGCTGTTGTTAATCGCGCCCGCAACGTACGCCTGACAGAACTCACGTTATCCCGAGTTCTCTGGGCTAATTCATAATAAAAATCAAGTTGTCGGTTTACTTCGGTTTCCCTGTTTTTAAGAATACGGCTGATTTCAGGGGTTTCTTCGGGAGCTATAACCGCAAGAGTTTTATCCTTTTCTTGTCCTTCTTTCGGAACCAAACTAAGTTCGTATTTAAGCTGATCGATGCCGATTGTTAACACCTTAATTTCATCATCCAATTCTTTTTTTCGGTTCGTATAGACAGATTCCCCGCGTAATTTTTCTTGTTTTATCTCAATACGAACTTTTTGTTCGTCCATCTTCACGATTTCCAGCTTCATTTTTTGTTCAGTTTCAGATATCGCGTTCTTTATTCTTTTTGTTTCTTCATTTTTTTTATTACCAAACTTCGTAAGATTTTCCAGTAAATCCGAAATTGTCGTGTATCTTTTTCGAATTTTTTCGAGCCTATTTTCCGCGAGCCTGATTGCTTCTGTATTGTTTCTATCCGTTTCTTTCTTCAAATTCTCTATTTGGTTTCTTAGCTTTTTTTTCGCAAAATGCAGTGCTATTCTTTTTATTCGTACAGCTTCAGTAACATACTCATCAGCATAATCCGCGATATCCGCACCTGTCCGGCCGTATCTATAATACAGTTTTTTGTACCACGGTTCATATTGACCGCCCTGATTTTTTAACCCCGGCAAAAGATTGGTAAGAACATCACTGTCAGAATCACGTTTTTCCGGATCCAAAACATCGGGCACACCAAGATCTCGCGAGATTCTTTTACTGCCCGGATCTTTTACTCTGGCAGGTCTTCCGCCGACCTGATCAGATAAACGTTTTGTCTTCATTTCGCGCTGTTCCAATTGAAGCCCGTGTACACAGCCTGTAAAAATAATCTGATACGCGTGCAGAAAATACTGAGCGAGTTTCTTTTCGTCTTTTTCCGCCGTGCTCACATCTAGCTCTTTTATCTTATTTTTAAAATTGTCATCTCTTTCGCTCTTTATAGCGCTGATCTTTGTTTCTATTTTGTTTGCTTTATCAAAATCATCGTTATGAATAGCAGATGCTTTTTCTTTCTCAGCCTCAAAAAGTTCTTTATTCAGTTCATAATCCTCAGAAACAGCGCCTAATGTGTTTTTAAGATCCTGACGACAGTCATTAACCTTTTTAACCGCGTCGCGAAATTCAGTGTCCCCTTTTAATTTATCTTTAACGTCCTTTAATTCCGCCTCATAGGCAAATTTTGCCGCGCCTTTTTTTCGTAAAACTTTTCTAAGTTCTGCTTCCGCGTCAGCCAGTTTTTTTTCAGCATTGATTCTTTCGCTTTGAGCTGTTTTAAAATTCAGTTCAAGTAATTCCGCGAGGTCCTCAATTGCGGACCGTAAGTCTGCTATTAACAATAACCGTTCTTTTGAATATTCTCCTAAAGAATCGATTTCGCGGTATTTGTCACTAAGCGTTTGTATTAAGTCACAAATTATAACCATTGATTCTTCGGCACATGCTCTTTCCAGAGAGTTTTCCCCGGTTTTATTGGCGATAATCTCCCTCAAAATATCTCTGCCTTTTATCCATTCAGCGATTGCCACGTTTCGGCCTCTGCCGATAATCACGGTAGCAATAGCGAAAAATCCGGGTAACCCTCCAAATTTTTCAGCTCTGGCAACATCATCGTCCGAAAAAACAGGGATAATGTTCTCCTCAGGCACACCCGAGTTTTCAATTACATCTTCATATGCCTGGTACGCGTCACCGCCGTGCTGGCAGACCAGGAGCACCGGATTATTGTCATGATCACGCGATTCCCTGATCCTGTCATTATGTTTGTCATACAATTCTTCGGATGTCAGATAATTTTCTGACCGGCCGGTTATAATTGTCCGTTCGTATTGCCGCGGAATCTGTTTTAATTTATCCCTGCCTTTATTAAAATTTGATTTCATTTCTGCTTCGATTTGTTCAAGAGTCAGCGTCCCTGTATCACCGCTAAAATCGCGGCTGGAATCCATTATATCCTTCCCGCTTTTCCTGCTTTTTGTCCGGTTTTTTCCCATTATTTTGCACTTTTTGCCATGCTGTACGGTTTTTTCTAAATATTCCTGGACTTTCCCGTCAATATATTCGCCAATATCCTCTTCTCTTCTATCGTTTCGAGTTTGACTGATATCTTTTAGTTTTGCCGACACATTACCATGTTTATCCTCGACAATGTCAAACTGAACTTTGACCTTGCGAGCGAATTCAGCTGTCATAGCAAAATTAGCGTTTCTTTCAAATTCTTCATAAGTATCAGCTCCTGTTCTGGCTCCAAAAGTCAAAAACAATGTTTCTAATATTTTTTTACCGTGCCTGGTTAAAATAACCCGCCGATTATTTTTATCAATTGTACAAATCGGTTTCCTTGTTTTTGCCAATATTTTTTCGTGTTCAGTCATAACTCTGGTCCGTCTAATCTGCAGTTCATCAATATCAACCAAACCCTTAATGTCTTCTTCCCCTAAGATCCTCGCAAACGCGCCAAAGTTACGGACCAGATTGTACTCAGACGTGTTTTCTTCCAGTACTTTTCCGAATTCCGCGATAACATAATCTGTATCAAAATGGTCCAATAAAACTTCGTCTACCTCGTCAATCGCGAGATAATACAAATCAATCTTACCGGTTTTTTCGTTATAACATTTACCAAAAATTCTTTTCGCATCCTCTTTTGTCTGCGGCTGTAAAATAAAACCTAAATGCGCGACACTTACATACACAATGCCGGGATTTTTAAACGCGTCTTTTAATTTCTCGTCCTGGTCAAACCCGACTTCAATGTGACGGACTTTAAAATCCGTGCCCAATAAAAACTCATAAACTTTGCCCATACCTTCGCCTTTTTCGGAAGCGTTACGTTTTGCCAGGGCATTGGTTGTTTCAACGGAAAACACGGGCATGCCTTCGGGGTTAAGCGCTTTTAAAAAAAGCGCGAGAACGTTTGTTGAAGTCTTACCTTCACCGGTCGGAAACTCGACTAAATCGCCCATAGCCATTCTTATGCCGGCAAACACTCGCAGTTCCTGGCCTTTTACCGCGTACCCTTTTATCATTAAAATTCCGAGAAGAAATAAACCCGCTCCTTTAGTAATGAATTCTTTATGGTTAGCGTTGTTTTCGTCAAAAATATTGCCGGGTTGTGTGAATAATTGCTTCAGGGTATAATCCCTGCATTGGTCCATCTTTTCTTTTAATTTTTCACCAAGCGCGTTAATTTTGCCTTTTTTTAAATCACTATAAAAATCTTCCTGACAGAGAAGCAAACAGTTTTTCAAATCTGTTTCTGTTAATTTTCTTTTTTTTCTTTTTTTTCGTTTTTTGTTTATTTCGTTAAGTAATTGTTGCCGCTCCTCTTTTGACATATTGTCCACAACATCCGCTAAAAGGCTGTCTATAAAATAATCCACATCATTTTTCAGCAAAATAGCCTGTATGCGATTCAGTTCCTGATTGCGGCATGAACGGTATTTTTCTGCAAGTTTTTCGATCACGCCTCCGATATATACCCTGTACTTATGTTTTTCCTTTGAGTCAAAAAACCAGCGCCGCCTGCTGTATCGCCTGTTTTTAAACAATTTGAATCCTAAAAATTCAGAATTATCAATACTCGCCGCTAATTTGCAAACTTCAAAATTCGCTTTCTCTAATTTTCTCAACTTTTCATTTACATCAGGATCCTGGGCCTTTCGCAGATTATCTATTATATGATTTTTTTTCTCTTCGTCTCTCTCTTTCAACTTTTCCTTAATTTGTTCATCAGACGCTATTATTGTAGCCTTAGTTCCATCTTCAGTGCTTTCTATCAAGTTCTTTTCGATTAATTCATCCCAGATCTTAGCTCCATCTTCATGAAATGCGCCTAAAAATTTTTGTTTTGAGACAGCCCCCTGTTTCGCGTCTTCGTATACTTCTTCAAGATCCAGCATTTCGCCCCATTTTTCATCAAACACAGGTATAGCTTTTCTCGCTTTTAAAATTCCGCCTTTCAGTTTTTCAAGCTGAGCTTGCTTGCCGATAAAATCAGTATCAGCCATTTTCTGTACTGCTGATAATAACCTGTAATAATCGCCGGATTCGCAGCCAAACCGGCTAAGCGCTGTTAATAACTGTTCCCTCTTCTCTTGCGTATTATAATAAAACCGTTCAATAGCAGACAATATCGCGTTTCTATTTTTAATCTCATCAGGCTCGTTTTCTATTTTTCTGTACTCCCGCGCAAACTGAACGCTTTCGTTTATAAGAGAACTTAAAACTTCTTTATTTTCATTGATTTTATTTAAAAAGAACAGGCGTGCCCTGGCAGTGATTTTAATTGTCTTATTTTTATCTTTCCGGTTTATTGTTTTCTGAAGATCCTCGATGTTGGTCGACTTGACATTTTTTTTAATTTCTTCTTTTATGTCCTCCATACCCACAGAGAGTGATATACCCACCTTCTTCTGAGCGGCCAGTTGTATTATTTTCGGATATTCCCCGTTTTTGTTTTTCGCGATCCCCTCGAGCTTTTTTGAGTCTGTCATTTCAAAAATCTCTGAAATTTCGTCTTCATAACCGTCGATTATGAATTCAGAAGAATTTATCAGCGAAATATCAATACAAATGACAGCCTTATCTGAAACATCAAAATATACCGCGCGTTGCGCGTTTTGAACAAATCTGATTTTTGTAAATTCACCATCAGTCCAGGAACAAATCTCTTTTAATATCCGAGCGTAACGTTTTTTTACACCGTCTCCGAGTTTGCCTATTTCGTTAGAAATATTGTCTGATTCAAAAAAATTCGCGTTTTTAAGTAGGTCTTCATAATCAGTGTTATCATCGGTCCCGCTCACAACTACATCGTTAGCGATCTGTTCGCCTTCTAAAGATTTTAGCCCCGGGCCCGCGCGTTTTAACGGAAGTCCTCTTGTACAGGGAAGTTCTTTCGCGGTTTTATCGGATATTTTGGATATCAAATTTTCCAGGCCTGATTCCATTACAGCGGAAGTCTTGCCGAAAATTTCCTTGAACCGGTTTTTACATTTTTTACTAAACCTCTTTTTACCTTTATTAATCTTTTTTTGAAACGCTTTATCTTTTTCTCTAAGCAAATCATTTATTTTTTTCTGAAATATTCGGTTATACTTACCATATTGACTATCTGCTAGCTGAGCATCCGCTTCACTTGCTTCATCTTTAAATTTTTGCAAAAGCTTAATATGCCATTCACGGTTCTCATTTTTAAGTTTCCACAGATCTTTCACACTCATACTCATAATTTCAGAATAATGATACGGAGTTAAGCCGCCAAGCTCGGGCCTATAGTATTTCAGGGCCTGGTCACGACTGGCGAGGAAATGAGCTTCCCTCAGTTCCTCCTCTGAAAGAATCTTTTTTTTCCTCTTTGTTTTGATTTCTTCCTGATGAAAATTTTCTCTAACCTCGTGAAATTTAATTTCTTCTTCGACCAATTCACGGGTTATTGTTTTCTCTTGCTCTTTCGTAAACGGTTTCATTAGAGCTTCCCAGAATTTTTCATAGCTATTCACCACAACGATTAATTTATTGTCTTCTGAATCTGAAGGCAAATGATATCCCGCGGCAACATCCTTCAAATTATCTTTAACAACAAGAACTTCAGTTCCACCGATCGTTTCAGTCGTAACAGAGGACTCCTTGGCACGGGTCTTAAAATATTCTAATTTGTCGTTTGTGAAAAATTTACGTACAGCTTTTCCCGTAGTTTTATCTGTGCCCACGCGTTTTAACGCGTTTAAAAGTTCTGCTTGACTAAACCGCGTGCTTTTAAATAGCCCAGCAAAAAATTCCGTAAACGCAATATATAAACCGCCTATTCTTAAACTTAAATAGTTCACTAATCCGGACATTTCCGCGGCCATGTTTATTGAAAAACTATACATGGCTTGTTGCACACGAAATAATCTTGATTCTTTTTTTATAATTTCGTGAGAAACGACTGATGAATCTGATTTTTCCGTACTAATAAGAGCTGTTTTTCGCGCTTCTGTCTCAACGACTGCTTTTTGAGCAATGGCTTCTT
>JBDRBG010000067.1:0-29405 GCA_043823005.1 Candidatus Omnitrophota bacterium | reverse complement strand
GCGTTCATATTGCCACAGATAAAAAGCTGCACCTGAATTTCCAATGAATGTCACAGCATCTACCGGTGTTACTGTGATGGGTTCTTCGCTATAAACATCCTGCCATTCAGCTCCGGGTATTATTTCCGTGCAAGGCACTATCTTGATATCTTTTGCCTCTATATAACCGTCTTTAATACTTTTATCTTGATTATAAGTCGTAACTGTATCTGTACTTTTCTCATCTATAACAAATTTAATGCCTATTCTTCTTATTTTCGAAGGGTCAAACCCTTCATTTGTCCATTCAGTTTTTGACTTGTACTCTTTAACTGTTGCCAGACCATAAGACACTGGGGTATATTCAATCTGTATCCATTCTCCTGATTGAGTGATTTTCGTGCGACACGAATATTGAGCGTTCCAGTTTTCATCTTTCGCAAAGACTTCAATGCCATTTTCCTGATTCCAAGCAAATGCCAGTGGAACTTTTATTTTAAGAATTATTTTTTTATTAGTCAGATCTTTTAATTTTCCCAATATTTCAATAAAATCAAAATATATCTCACCTTTACTTTTGTTATCATGCTGTCCTTCAAGATCGACTTCAATCTTAAGCATATCGTTTTCGTCAAACACATCTATTACTCCCTGGCTATCAAACCATGGCTCAGGCTCCCAACCTGTTAAAGGTATAGTTTCTTCAAGTTCAAGAAATGCCGCTTCTGAAGAAGAACGCACGGACATTATCCAATTAAGCGTTCCCATAGCAAAATTGGCTAAACGGTCTGTTATTGTTTGTATCTTTTTTTCAGGCGGGGGGGGTGGTGTGCCTCCTCCTGGGTCTGCGCCCACTGCTCCTCCTCCATCGCCCAAACCTCCGGCTCCGCCTTTTTCGAATAAGTCCTTTGCCTGTTTCTTGGTTGTTGGTTTTTGGTCTTTTTTCTTTTCGTCTTCTCTATCCTTTGTTTTTCTTGCCGCAAAAATGTCAGAGATTTTTTGAGATTGCCGCGTCGCTTCGCTCCTCGCAATGACGGAAGAAGCGGTTCGCCGTCGGGAGACGGCTCCTACGGGATCTTTTTGCGCGATGGCTCCTACAGATTCTCCTTTAATAGCTGACAAACTAGACGCTTTTATCATTGCGGCGTTAACGCTTGGAAGGAGTTTTTCTTTCGTTAGGAGACTAAAAACATTATTAATATTGTATTCCAATCGTCTTAAACCGCTAAACTGGTCAGACGTAAAACTATCTATATGCGCTTGGGCTTGTTTTAAACGCTTTTCGGCGTTTTCTTTTATCATATTATTGAACATCTCTTGTAGCGCTTTATTGTCCGGATACATCTTAGCTATTTCAGGACTGCCTTCTTCTATGGTTTTTTGCATCTTCTCAACAGTTGTCTTTAGATTCTTATGATAATAACTGGGATATGCTACCATTGGGGTTGCACCTGCAACTACCATTATCATACCGCCCATTGATTCTGTAAGTGTTTCAGATACTGATCGACCTAATACTTTTTCAATCTCCACACTCTTTTTATGTATATACCAATTTGCCAGGCCGGCAAGTGATACAAATAACACGGACCATTCCCAGCTTAAAGACATCAGGATACCGATTACTGCGGCAGAATACATGACTGTATCCCTGAAATTAGGAATAATTGATTCAAATCCGGCTCGCCAGGCATTCTGGCCTTCGTAAGACGCAAACCGGCCGATCTTACGTGCTCTTATGAACTGCATTAAAAGCGTGCCTATACCTATAACAGCTATTATGCCTTTCATAAAGATCATGTTGGATTCAACAACAGCTAAGGTTCCGAGTAAAGACGCTATGCCTAATAACCCGCCTGCGGCAAAAAGGCCGGCTATCATACCGGGAATAATCCAATTATTTTTTCTAGAATAATCAGATTCTATTCTTCCCGCTGTTATCATAGATCCTAACCATATACCCAAAAGCCCTACCAGCCCTATAACAAAAGGAACAATTGATCCAGATAAGTTCCGGATAAAAAGCGCTCCTATAGTAAACACCATCATCCTGGCAAAATATTGCACACCTCTTTGAAAAGGTGTAGGTCGAACATCAGCAACTTTATCAAGCTGGGATCTGAACATTAAAATAAGAATGAAATTAGCGGTTAACGCGCCGATGATTGAAGCTAAAGCTATTGGAAGCGCGGGAATCGCGAACGTACCAATAACTATTTTCATATTAGCTATCGCCATTACAAGCGCACCGCCGCCTGCCCACATACCCGGTGTAGCTAAAAGCTGTAATGCCATTATGCCAAGCCATTTCGCAAAAGCTTTTATAAAACTTCCTTCCCGAATGGCATTAGTAGTAAATCCCATTACTTCTTCCGCGGATTTATCTAAAGTCTGTATTTTTTTGCTAAACAGCTGATTTAAAAATACTGTGGGGATTAAAAGGATTGCTGTCGTAATACCTGTCCATGAAACAACCGAAGGCGCCTGTAATAATCCCATGATAGGATTAAGAAAATATGTAGTAAGCCAGCTTATCCCGCACACACCTAAAAACAACGCGCCGACTATAACCATGAAAATTGATATAGCTGTTTTAATATTATAGTCCTTTTTCTGCGAAATCTTGCGCACATCAGAAATTGCTTCATCCATTCCACCGGCTGTTATTGTACAGATAAAATTTTTAATATTTTTTTCTTTAGCATCAAAGTTTCTGCTTAAAAACGTAGTGCGAGTAAAATATTCATTAAACTGGCCCTGAGCGCCTCTTAATCCAATACTTTCAGCTGAGGCAAAATAATTTAGCCTTTTTCTTGAAACTTGCTGTCCAGTCTGAAAAAGCCTTAATTCTTTGTCAAGCGCAAGGTTTATCTGCAATCTTATAGCATTGATTTTCGCAACCAGATCCTCGCCGGGTTTAAGATCTGCAATAAGCGGAACATACGCGTCAAAAGTAGTCAGAAAATGTATGAAACGGCCCAGATCTTTTAACTGTTCTTTTTTCTTGTCAAAATTAGACTGACTTAGCGTTTCATTTCTCTTAAGCTGATCAAACAGGTTTATCTTTAAAACTTCATACGCACCGATGTCTTCCAGAAAATCTTTATTATCAGCTTCGCTTAATTCTGTAAAATCTTTTATTTTTAAAAGTTTATCCTGATAATCAAAAACTATGTCCTCATAATCACGGCTGTCTTTATCATTACGGTTTTGTTCTATAACAATGAGCTTTCTTATTTCTTTTATCAGGCCTTTTACTCTTTCTGTATCGGATTTCAACACAGCTTCTTTCAATAACGGTATATGATCTTTTAATATTTTCGCGTGATCCTTAAAGATTTTTTCATCAAGAGAAAAAAGACATTCCCATGATCCCTGGTTCGCGCCCCTATCACCGCGGCCCATAGTTTGTATTTCAAATGCTTTTGATTCATCAAGATACGCTGATATAACATGAAGACCGGGCGCGTCTTCTTTTTCCTCACAAATCGGATCGCCTTCAACAAAATCACCCTGCTCATCGCGAACAAGAGGACACCCAGTAATCTTAATATCTATACCACGATGAGCTATATTAGTAGCAATCGTTATTACATTTGAATACCCGGCTTGTTCAATAGCTTTTACAAAAGTTTTTTTGTTTTTTCCATTAGCAATGTTGATAATTATATTGTCGCGTTTTTTTTCCGAAAAATATTTCTCCAGTTCTTTTTTCAATTCTGGAGCTTCGTTATCGCTATCAACCTTAATTAAAACAGGCTGTTTTTTATCTATCTTGTCCTTTGCTTTGGATAAAAGAACCTCTATTTTTTTATCCCTGTTTTTAAACCCTGAATACCATTCTTTAATTAATGTCTGCGTTTCTCCTTTTGTTTCTTTTATTTCTTTTTTGGGAAATATCCCTTTAAACCTTTCTTTTTCCATCGTACCGCTGGCACCGGCAAAACCAACAACAAGATCCTCATCTTTTAAAAACTGCGTTATAGTTGCTGACATTAACGTATATGTTTCAGGTGTTATGTTTTCGTCATCTACTCCTGCCATCATCTCAATAGCCTGCTGAAGCCCTTCTCCAAAACTCATCCCTGTTTTTGGTTCCTGCAAATGAGCGTCCCTAACAAAAATCTTATTATTTTCTTTGTAATAATCAGTCCCATCCTCATAAAATAAGTGCGCTTTCAAAGAATCTATTACAAAGAGTTCTCCGTTTATTCTGATAATATCCGCAAGTTTAGGTCTTTGTTTTGATAATTCGCTAAGTCTTTTCCTGACAAATTTCTCGCCTTTGCCTGTCAAAAACACTTCTTTGTTTTCTTTCCGGGAAAGCCATAAACTTTTATTATTTTTGATTTCTTTCGCTACAAAACTGTTAATATAACGACGGATAATCTGACGCTGTCCATTATCTTCAAAATGATCTCCGGAAATAACGCACGGAGTCGCTGATCCAAAAACCAGCATAAGGTCTGCTTCGTCAAATAATGTAAAATATTTGTGATTTCTTAAAGCCTTAGGAGCTTGCCCGATTCTTTCACGCATACTGCGGTGAACTACGCGTTCCCATTTGGCATAAATAATAACAGCTGATTCATACAGTGTTTCTACGGAAACTTCTATTTTTTGACCATTAACATATAAAATTCCTTTTTCCTTCTCTTTATCGTCATCATCCGGCACAATAAAACCGGTCGGAGCTCCGCACAAACTAAGCGTTTTGCCCATGTTATCGTCAATCATTGCCTGTCGGGTTAAATCATCACTGTGAGTAAAAATTAAAGTCCTGTTTCTTTTCTCCTTGTATTGACTAAGTGCCGCGCCTCCAAGAGCAACAGTTTTACCGCCGCCTGTTCTGAATTCAACAAATTTTCCTTCTTTCATAGCGTGAATAGCCTTAATTTGCCCCTTTCTGTAAGTGTCATGAGACAAGTGTTCAAGAAAAAGGTTATCTGTTTCTGTAGGTTCTATTTCTTCTTCAGGAACTTGTTCGGTTTCCTGTTTTTGAAGTTTAGGTCTTTTAACCCTTTTATATCCGGGGAGTCTAAAAAGTTTTTTGAGAAAGCTTTTTACTGGTATCAAAAGTAATCGTATGGTAAATATTGTTTCAAGAATATTGGCTTTAGCTTCGCGGGAAAAATAAGAAAGAGGACTTATACGACTGCGGAATACACGAGGTGAACCTCTTATAAGATCATATTCTCCTTTTTCATGCATTAAAACAAAAGTAAGAGCTAATTGATGCGCCTTTGCTGTACGCTCGGCAACATAAATCATGTCATTTTCAGTATAAGCATATGGATTTTTAGTTTTATCCCATTTCGTATCGCTGATCACATTAACTGTATACCCATCACCTATTATTTCTTCACAGCGGGCTTTTAATCTGTCTTCCTCCTCTTCTCCTGTAAAGTCATGAGTATTTTTCGGGGTTCTTAAAATAGAATGTAATATTCCGTATTTATAAATAAAATAAGAAAGCGCTGTTAGGTTCATCACTGCCAGTGTCCCATACATTCCAAAGGCATTTTTAAAAATAGTCGAAAAAAGAATTATAGGCACAATGCTAACCGCTATAACTATCAACGGAAATGTACCTTTAGGTTCTTCTTTATAATATATTTTTCTTTTTTCAGCTTCTTTTCCCCAGCCCATTTTTTCTTTTACAAAATCTCTAAATCTTTTGCATACAATAAAAAGAGAACCAAAAAGAACTAAAAATAAACCGGCCCAAGCTCCAACTCCTTCGAGAATATCCCGCCATACTGTTGTAGCGTATACAGCGGACATATCCCTGGAATACAACTGGCCTTTATCCATTTGTATAAATAAATCTTTAAGAACAAATTGATATTCTTGCTCTACTGGCGGTTGTTCATAAGTCGGTATTGTCATTCCTAACAATGAACCGAATTCCTGGATCTTGCTTAATGACTGAATATACGCGCCAATCAGATTTTTAGGAATATGGAGAGAATGTTCATATTCATGTAAGAATAATTGCACTTGCGTTAAGACCCGAAAACCTTTCAAGACAGGTATCTTAGGGCCTCTTGGATCTGTGCATACTCTTCCGCGATATCGATTTCCTTTGATAAAAACGCCAAACTTACCTGCTTCCACAAGAACAACCGGACTATCTTTTTCTTCTATATCCGTATATACTTCTCCGCATCGAACTTTTATATACATAAGCACTTTCTGCAATTCATCCACAGGAACAATATTTCCGTTTTCATCTGTCATTGTTTTTGACGCAATATAAGCGGGTAATTGTACATTATTTTGTTTAACAGTTTCCCACCATTCATCAACAATATCGTTTAACCTGTCTATGCGGAGCTGAGGCATTCCAAAAGTTCCATCGCCCTTTGAATCCTCTAACGCCCATCCTCGCAAATACGTGCTCTCGTAATAAGCTTTCAGAATAAGAACATCCTGACCTTCCACCTCTTCCTGATTACAAAAATAAGGTTTTAATCTTTGTTCGGCAAAATATTCATCAAAAGCATTATTAAGCATATCTTTATGCGCTTTTAATTTTTGCTCAGGATCTTTACTCTTAGATAACTGAGCTAAACGCGCTTTTGCCTGTTTTATGGTTTCCAGGGCTCTAATATCTTGAGGACTCGGTTCAGCAGGCATTTCTATTTTTTGGGGTTCTGGTTCTTTCATCGGTCTTGCCGGCATAAAAGAGCTCAGAGCAAATGCGCTTATAAAAAATGTTATAAGCATAATCCCTATATAATAGGAAGCTTTTTGATGTATAATTTTCTTAAAAAAAGAAATTTTTTCAAAACTTTTTGATCCCTTAAATAGACGCATCCCTAATAAAAATGTTCCAATAACGCCTGCACTTAATACCATAGGTATCAAGATCTTGGGATGATAACACAAAAGGTTAACCATTAGCCCTGCCCATAAAAATGCCATGATAGGACTAAAAATATCTCCCGGTTTAATCTTGCCTTCAGGTTTTCCTCCGAAATCATCTATCTTAGACCTCAAACCCATTTCTTTATTGCCGAACCATTCCCGAAAAGATAGTTTCTCTTTACCCTCATCCTGCGGTAATACTTTTCGTTCTTCGCCTTTTTCTTTAACAATAACCGTAACTCCGGGCAAATCTGTCGAAGCTAAAATCTTACCTGTCGGCCCTCTGTCTAGTTGAAACGCGGCTTTTTTAGCATTTTCTATTTGAAACAATATGGTTTCAGCGAATTTCCCAAGTTTTATTACCTGCTCCGGCGTACGGCATGCTAAAAGATCCGCGCCTGAAAAATTTATCGGAACGCCAAACTCAGAAATCAAAATATCTTTTTGTATCAGACCATTCTCTTGAAGTTCTGCTTCTCCCTTAAGCGCAAGTCCGGCATAAAGCGCATTCACTTCATTTATCTTTAAAAGATATTTATCAATTGTTTTCATTTCTTTTTCTTCTAGAACAAGCGCAAGTACTGTTTTTAATCCTAATGACGGCATTTGAGCAAGAATGCCATAGCTGAATTTTCCAGCTTGTTCAAATTGATCTTTTGTTCTTAGACTCCAGGGTTGTGCTACCAGTTTTTTATAAACATCCCGGGCAATACATTCTTTCAGAACGTTCCCTTGCTTGTCAGACATCTGAGTTCCCGCTAAAAAGTCGTTGCAAAGCTTTCTTAACGCGCTGATATAAACTAAATAGTAGTTTATTGCCTCAACTGTTTTGGCGTCTTCGTCCTGCGCCCTTATTGCCTTAAAAACCTCATTCTGCCCCTTAAGTAATAGTATGCCTGAAAGGCCCAATTCTATTTGACCGTCAGTTTTAATAGTATTGACCCATGTGGCTGGATAAAAACTCTTGTCAAGTTGTTCGCCAAAATGTTTTTGTATGTTTCTGACAGCCTCACCTCTTAACTGGATCTTTTCATAAAAACGATTTACAGCCAGGTTAAAATCTTTTAACCGACGCTCCACGCCTAAGCTTTTGTCAATGCTTATAGCTTCAAGTTTTTCATAATAAGCGGTATATGTTCTACTAAGATTTTCAACCTCCGACATTTGTATTTTCCCGAATCCAAGAGATATCATATTTTCTAACAAAAAAGTCATTT
The DNA here is from genome assembly GCA_043823005.1 of Candidatus Omnitrophota bacterium. Classification (GTDB taxonomy): domain Bacteria; phylum Omnitrophota; class Gorgyraeia; order Tantalellales; family Tantalellaceae; genus JBDRBG01. Next base: position 21,339 of record JBDRBG010000067.1, on the reverse strand, counting down.
GACTGATAACAATACTTTCCTGCAACCACATATCCATTAATAGCTTTTTATGCCTCTCGGGCAATTCGATGCCCTGGCCCGGCTTTGCGTCTTCATCTATCCTGTAACGCGTAAGGATGTTACCTTTTTCAATATATTTTTTTCTCTGCACTTTGCCTTGCACTAAAATAGTATTTATTTTGTTAAGTACTACTCTTGTATTTTTACAACGGCCTTTAGAATCATCCAAAAACTGTGCATCTCCATGCTTAAGAAATAATTTAATATTCTCACAAGCCGGAACAATATTATTATGCAACTTATCAAGATGTGTAGTCAAAACCATATCTATGATCTCTATATCCTGAAGTTCATTAACCCGTAAAATAAAGTTTTCGACAAAAGCCTGCAGCTCCTTATTTTTCTGCCAGTCAGCAAATAGATATAAAGAATACTTTTCCAGCCCCGCAAGCACCGCTGACACATTGGAAACACTCAGTTCCCCTTTATCCTTTTTACTAAGAAACGCTAAAGTTTCTCGCAATAAGTTATTATCACTAATCAACCTGGTTATTGTTTCCGCTCTTTTTAATTCTAACCTGAAATTACTCGTAGCATTTTCAAATTTTTCTTGTTTATTAGTTGTTTTTTCATTTCCGACAATGTTTCTTAATTGACGGCTATATTGCGTATATCCCCATCCGCTTTTTAGATTCTCGGATATCGCGAAAAATGAGTCTTCGTTGTTTTCTATTAATTGAACATTGTGGCTAATAATATCAATAAGCTTTACCAATAAAGAATATTCCTGTTCCCATAGATCTTTTAATAAATGAACATTAGCTCCTGATAAAGGCCTGCTTTGTTTCGGCGCCTCTCTGAAATTTAAAAAATAGTGCTTCTCCCGGCTATCCTGCCAGACTCTTATTTTGCCTTCTCGCAACCTTTTGTCAAATTGTTGAATCCCACGTAAAAGTTCATCTGAAGCTCCCTCGATAGTTTTTATAAGATCTCTCTTCCCCGCTTCTGTTGTCCTTTTTTTATTTTCAAACAGGATTAATTGTATATCCGAAAGCACTCCTACCATTTGATTATTAACAAAATCTCCCCCACTCAGAAGAAAAGCTTTTAAAATCTCTTGTTGTGTAAGTGTTATTTCTTGTTCGACGGTTTCAAAAACTTGACCGGGTTTTTCTATAACTGTAAGCGCTTTATCAAGTTCTTGCGTTATTTCATTAAACTTCAAAATTCTTTCTCTGGCAGTACTTAGTTTATCGTTGTTTAAAACAACCATTTTTGAGTTATAATTTTTATATGCTGTTTCAAGTGATTCTAAAACCTGAGACTGTTCTTGTGTTACAACCTTACCGGCTATCGCGTCTTTCAAAGCTTCATTTGCCAGATCATACCAGCGAATAAGCAATGCGTTTTCTTTACTCCACATGTCATTCAATATCCCCCGAAGTTCATCTGATAATATTACGCCCTCTTCAGGAGAACTCGAAATACTGATCTGGTGGAATTTTCCTGTAGTAAGCTCAAGAGGCTCATCCTGTTTTATCCGTTCTCTTGAAAATACTTCCTGCAAATTTTGCATCCTGGCTAAAAGTTCATCTAAAACTGTTCTTGTGTTCGTCCTTCCCATTTCTGTAAAAGGTTTATTATCAGCAAACGATTTAGCCGCGAAATAAGCCCTGGCAGTAACAGCTAATATTTTATTATTAATAAGATCGCCCCTGGAAACTAAAAACAGCTCAATAACATCATGCTTCTGGCGTTCTGTTACTGCTCGAATAAAAGCCGTAACACTTTCTTTCATTGCAGGATCGTTTTGCCAGGCTAAAGGAAAATCTTTTAGATCAGTTTCTTTAGCGCTAAGTTCCTGTAGAACATCATAAACATTCTCTTTGTTCAACTCGCCTTTATCGCGTTCTTTCAGGATGTCTGCCACTGATCTTATCAACCCGCCATTCGCTCCTAATCTAAATTCCCAAAGTTTTTCGTAAAACTCTCCGGCAGTTTCAAAAAAACGTTTACTTTTTTCTTCAGAAGAGATATTCGCGCCTATTAAGGCTGCTTTGACCTCATGGTGGCTCTTCCAGAAACTAAGAAGTTCTTCCTGCATATCATACGCTATAGCCGCTATTTTCACGTTTCCTAATCCCTGACTTTGCATAGCCTGACCGGCTTGTTTAATCATTTTCAGCATAAACATTGTTAACGAAAATTGTTTTTCCCAGATTTCATTAAAAACTTTTCGATCTTCGGCTGTCATAAACAAAAGCGGAGCATTTTCATCCATGCTAACCACCTTAAGATCACTCTCGTCTATATACTTTTCAATTTTCACGTTACTGCTTTGAACCATATGGTCTATTTTTTCGTATTGTGTTTTAATTGTATCTGTTGATTGGATGATTTTTTCCAGATTTTCAGACAACCCTTCTTCAGTCATACTATCAAGTTGGTCTGCTATAAGTTCTATTCTTGCGGCAATAGGAGCTATTTTATTACCGCACACATGCTGATCTGTAAGCAAAACCGTATTGACCAATTCCATACGCTGTTTTTCTTCTACTTTTGCTATAAACTTGCCCAGGGCCGGAACTAAACCTTCATGTTGTTTCCATTGCGCTTTCGGCGGCAAAAGAAACATTGTTTTTTTATCACCTATTGTCGCGTCTCTTAAAACCTCGCGTATATTGTTAGCATTTATTACTCCTTGATATTTTTCTGTATTAAATGCAGCACTCACTTGAGCGACTAAATATTCATCTTCTGTCAAACGCCATATCAATGCTTCTTCCTTTTGCGCCTGGGTCTGCATAAATTTTTGAAGATCCGTACTCACTGTTTTAAGTTTTTCTTTTAACTCATGGACCTCTTCTTTAACTCCTTTTAATCCAGCCACTTCCTGTTGCAAAGTTTCTAACGTTTTTGTGAAATCCCGAGACTCAGTTGTTTTAGCTTTCTTTGTTTCTTCTTTTTTTACCATTCTGGCTAAAAAAACTTCCCTCTGAGATCTTGACGCAGGATTTAAATCATATTGCTCCCCATTCATCGTTGTTAAAGAAATAAATCTTATACCTTCTTTGGTGTTTTCAGCAATGACAGCAGTGCTTGCTATTTTTTCCGTATGTACGGTGTCAAGAAAAGCCTTAAATTCATCCGGAGAAAGAGCGGCTCCCTCCCCCTTAATTCTTCCTGCTTTTATGTTTTCCTGATATACAAAAGTATATAATTTTAGCCAGTTTGCTTTTATTTCATCAATGTTTTTTTCCTGAAGCTGAGCTTCACCCAAGGCATGGAACAAAGCGGGTCTAACGCTATCCAGATCATAATCATTAAAATAAGCTGACACAGCTAACTGATATCTGCCTGTATCCAGTATTTTTTCGTATTCTTTCTTTTTGTTTGTAAGAATCGCTATATAAGGACGTTCTTTATCGGTCTGAAACTTTGGAACTACCACAAGATATGAAAGCTTCTTTTCTTTCATCAAAGCTGTTAACCCTTGGGTATGATAACCGCCTGTAATAAGCGCGGCTACTTGTTTGCCTTCTTTGCGCATGTCTTTAATAGTATTGATCAGCATTGCATTGTTTCGCACTTCAGCATCCCGATAAAAACTCATGCCTTCATCTATTCCTCCTGTTATTTCAGGAAGATCATATCCTCCTGAAACAACAACATTGTATTTCGCGCATTTTTCTTTTATAAACAAAGCGCAATCTTTAGCTGTAAAGTCTTTGCAGTCTTTTTCCAAGCATTCAAATTCATTATTATTGAGTTCCATAGCATAAAGCTGTTTTAAAAGCCTGGCTGTTCTGCTTATTTTAAAAATCTCCCTTTCGTCGTTATTACGATATAATTTTTTTCTTATTTGGTTTTCAACATCTTCCATTTCACGATATAGATCCATTAGTTCAACAGATTCATAGATCGCTACATATCTGGCAAAAGTTATAAGATCCTCATACTGATCAGATGAAACTTTATATTCTTCAGCCAGGTTAATAAGATATTTGTGAAAATCCGCCTGTGAAATCTTAGTCTGCTTAAATGCTAGAGATTTAAGCACAAGTTCTTCCAAATCAGGCCGTTCCATAATACGGCTGAGTTCGTCTATAAGAAGACGTCTTTCAATATTGGCTTTTTTAAAATCTATTTTTTTCTCCAGGTCAATAGATTCACGTAATTTTGATATTTCTTTATATGATGAAATATCCAGTCCCTGTATTTGCCTGAATTCTTCTATATTTTTCCAGTGATCAGAAAAGCTAATCATACCCTGTCTATGACAGACACAGCCTTTTGTAAAGGTTAAAAGATTTTTTGAATATATTTTTTCTTCCAGATTCTCTAATTGGCTAAGCAGATTTATAATATGCTCTGTTTTTCGGGCCCTGTCTTTTGCAACTTTGCGGAAACTTTCAATGTTCTTCTGATAAAGTTCATTGTCCTCTATCCCGTATAAAGCAATGTCTTTGTCATCACAGGTTATTGAGAAAAATTCTCCGGCGCTCATCCGGCCTTCGCGCATAAGAAATTCCGCTGTGTCTTTTCTGATCTCTTTATCCGGAAAAGTTTTTAATAATGAGGTGTCAATATATCCTGAAGATCCTTCAAGCGCGATAAAATTAAGGTCATAATTTGTAACAAGAGAATCTAACAGTTTTGCGATAGAATATTGCGCGGACAAAGACGCGTGCGCGTCTTGTATCTGGATGATGACTTCATCTCCGCCGTTAATTGCCGCTTCTTTGGTTTGAGCTACATCATAAGGAACTTTAAAATCTTTATTCGGAAACTGAGGTTTAGAATCAATTTTGTTTGCATATCTAGCGCTTGCCCATACAGGTTTTCCTTCTTGCGCCCATCCTGCTTGTTGATGAAGAAAAATTAGAGTTAACAAAATGCTGATACTTTTTATAAAAAAAGTGTGGCGCCTTTTCCAGTCTACCACACTATAGTTATAAGAATCCCTTTTGTCTTCTTGAAAACTTGTTTTTTGATTACTATGCTCTTCATTTTCAGAACACAATAAAAAATCTTTCTGAATTTGCCTATGATTCATTATGACCTTCCCACATTCAAGCTTTATTAAATCTTAACGTTCTTATAGTATATATAGTATAGCAGAATTAATATTAATAATCAATATATAATCCTGACTTTTATAATCTTAACGACTTGGGTCTTTTCCCCAAAAATCCAGCTTAAAGCCAGCCTTTTATAGTTATTAAAACATCAGGAAAAAAGTTCACAAATTTTATGTAAAGCAAAAATTTATTTGATTAAAAGTCATTTTAAATCTCAGGATATAAAGTATTGATTATATCTAATTATTTCTAATTTTTCAAGAAATAAAAAATAAAATTTGCAATGTAAAATCTGCAAATAGGTAGAAATGAGGGGCTATTTTGGGAGACAATCAAAAAGGTGATTTTAAAGGGATTTCGACCGAGAACAATACAATGCAACTCATTGCACATAAAAGAGTTGTGTAAATTTGTCAAAAATTGGTTAGTTTTAGGTTTTTTTGTAACAAATGACGAAGTGTTGTCATTCAGACTGTGTCGCAATTCAAATTTTGTCTTTGCGAAGGAGCTAGAGCGACCGCGGCAATCTCTATTCACTATGCACCAACTACTATTCGCTTTTTTAAAGACCGCTTTCCAGATTTTTCACCACAGAGCCTCTGAGTCACAGAGCCATTCAAAACCCAAAAATATCTTTTTTTTCTCTTCTCGCCTCAGTTTGTTTCTCCCCCTCTGTGTCTCTGTGTCCTCTGTGGTTAATTTTTTTCTTTTCTCCTTTCATCGAGTTTGCCGCGTCGCTTTCCGCCTCGTAAAAACAATAGTTGAATGATGCCACATCCGAATGACGCCATGCGTTCGCCCTCGAAAGATGACTCCGACAAACGACTAACAACTAACTAACGACTATTTACTCTTTTTCTTTTTTCTCGCAACAAATCCAAATAACCATTTTCCTGCTTTATGCAAAGTTTTTATCCAATTTTTGGGATTCATAAGATCCGTAATAATATGTTCAAACTGTTCGAAAATAGAATATATTGCAGGAACCAGGACAAGTGTAAGCGGTGTAGCAAACAAAAGTCCTCCGATAACAGTTACAGCAAGAGGATTCCACAAATTAGAACCTTCACTTCTATCCAACGCCATAGGAAGAAGGCCAAAAACCGTTGTCGCGGTTGTCATTGCAACCGGCCGTAATCTATCCCTGGCGGCCTGAAAAAGTATTCTAAATAAACTTTTGCGCTGTTTTTTTAACTCATTGGCATGATCCACCAGAATAATACCGTTATTTACTACTATTCCGGCAAGCATCATCAATCCTATCAACGCGCCCATTCCAATAGATGTTTTTGTAATAAAAAGAGCGGCTATTGCTCCTATTGTAGCAAGCATAACCGTAACCATTATAATAAACGGCTGACGATATGATTCAAAAATGGACGCTAAAACAAGATATATCAAGGTTATTATAACAACTATGGTAAGTACAAATTCACGTTGTGTTTTAACAAGTGTCGGATAATCTCCTCCAACTTCATAAAAATATTCTTCCGGCATTCTCAGGTCTTTTAGTTCTTTATCAAGAAGAGCAACCGCTTTACCAAGAGCTAATTCTCCGATATTAGCGCTTACCTGTATCATCCTGGCTCTGTTCTTGCGCCAGATTTCACTGGGGCCCAGATCATACTTGAAATCCACTACCTGGTCAAGAGCGACTCGGTCATCACCGTATTTTGAAACAGTAAGATTATGGATGTCCTTGGCAGTCCGTCTGTCTTTTTCCTGCATACGCGCTATAGTCTCGACTTCCGAAGCCTTAGTATGATACATAGTGGCTCTGACTCCTCTGACTTTCGCGTGCACCATATCCGCGATCTCTCTGGTCGTAAGCCCGAATTGCGCGCTTTTCTTTTTATCAACCTGCAGATCCAATTCCGGCCGGCCTTCCCGCATACGGATCTTAGTATCGGTAAAATACGCGATCTGCCCCATCCTGGTAGTAAGCGCAATCGCTATTTCACGCAATATGTCATAATCATGGCCGAAAATGTTCAAAATGATCTCTTTTGTCCCGACTTCCTGTTCCTCTTCGAAATAAATAAAAGCGGGTTTAAGCCTTTCAACTTTCGGCCGCAAACTGTCTATTACTTCGCTTATTGACCTTTTTCGTTTTTCCAAACTAACAAGATCCACATAAACTTTACTTGACCAGGCTTCAACACGCGCGGTAAAATCTTTTACTTCCGGGATCTCCTGAAGAAGGTTTTCCACTTTCCTGACTATTTCATCGCTTGAATCAAGTTTAGCCCCTGTAGGAAGTTCTATAAATATAGTAAATCTGTTCTGTTCTGTCGTTCCTATATATTCTTTTCCCATTTTTGAATACAAAAACATAGCGGCAAAAAACAAAACTGTCGCTATAGACAAGATCATAAATCTTCGTCTAAGAACAAAAAGAAGTGCCCTGTGCTGTATATTATAAAAAGGAAGAAGAAAACCCTCTTTTACCTTTAAGGATTCTCCGCCTTTTTCAACTACTTTTATCCTGGAACTCATAAGCGGCACTATCATTAGCGCCACAAAAAGTGATACAAACAAAGAAAACGTTACTGTCCAGGCCACACCGCCGTAAAGCAGGCTCATTGATTTGCTGACAAAAAGCATGGGAAGAAAAACAATAACCGTTGTTAATGTAGACGCAAAAATAACAACGTTCATTTCTGTGCTTCCTTTTATCGCGGCGTTCATGGGATCCAGCCCCTGTTCGGTCTTAGTCACGATATTTTCAAACACTACAATCGAGTTATCAACAAGCATTCCTACACCAAGCGCAAGGCCAAAAAGTGTTATGAAATTTATTGTCAGATCCATGATAGCCGGAATAAACATATTTGCCATATCCATAAACCCAAAAGTTATAATAAGAGATATGGGGATAGATAACGCTACAATAAGAATGGGCCTGTGTTTTTTGAAAAATACAAGAAACACAATCAGTCCGGCAAGTAAACCATAAAGAAACAGACTGGGCGCGAATATAGCCGCGAGCAATCCGGCCGGAACAATATAGACAGCTTTTTCCTGAAGTTTACCCATAAAAAGCATGAGTATAAAAATTATCATTACCGCGCCTCTTAAAAGAGAATCGCGCAGATTAGCAATAGACGTAGCTATAAAATCCGCCTGGTTCTTTGTAACAATCAACTTGACGTCCTCCGCAAGCAATGTCCTTGTATTATCGATCTCTGCCAAAATACCTTCAGAAACTTTAATCGTATTCGCTTTTGATTCTTTTTGAACGTAAACTGAAACTATAGGATTGACATTCATCCTGGCATAACTTTTAGCTTCCAAATACGAATCTTTGACTTCAGCCAGATCTGTCACCTTTATCGCGGAACCATCAGGCCTGCTTGAAATAATCGTATTTTTTATGTCATCAACTGTCACATACTGGCCTATCGCTCTTATCAGGACCTTATCCTTTTGCCTCTCTAATTCACCGGTAAGAAGGTTCAGGTTATTTGCTCCTATACCGGAAATAATCTTATTCATTGAAACACCGTAACGGTAAAGCGCTTTTCGGTCTACTTCGATCAAAATTTTACGTTCACGTCCGCCTCCGACCTCAACATTAGCTACACCGCTGATTCTTTTAATCCGTTCTTTCACTTCTTCATCAACTATTTTTCTTAATTCTTCGGTTGTACGGCGGCGGCTTGTTACCGCAAAAATCACAATAGGAACATCTGTTTGAGAAAATTGAGCTACAATCGGTTTTTCAGCTTCTTTCGGAAGTTTTTCTTTTACTCTGGCAAATTTTTCTCTTACTTCCATAGCAGCCAACTGCATGTCTATACCGCGTTCAAAACTTAGAACAACCGTAGATTCCCCTTCCTTTGAAATAGAAAGCATATTTTCCATATGCCCCACAGTACTGACGGCTTCCTCTATAGGTTTTGTTACCATTGACTCCACTTCTGTAGGAGGAATACCTCCCCGAATATAAACAATAATGCTTACCTGTCCGAAAGAAATATCAGGATAAAGTTCAACCGGAAGACGCGTTAATGATATAATCCCCATCAAACATAACGCGGAATAGATCATTACGGTAGTTATTGGCCTTAATATAGAAAATCTTGATAAACTCATACTAATTTGTATATTTTATGGGACTAGTAAAATACCTTTTTTTTGTCATTCCCGCGAACAGGAATCCAAAACTCATTAATTCTATTAAGGTTATAGATTCCCTCGTTCCAGACTATGTCACAATTCAAATTTTGTCTTTGCGAGGGAGCTAGAGCGACCGCGGCAATCTCAATAATAATATGGGTTACCCATAAAATTTATATTTTTATTGCTATTTGAGATTGCTTCGCCCATTTCCTGGGCTCGCAAAGACGGGATAATTAGCGTATAGCGAACAGCGTATAAATACATTCGCAAATTCCCTTCCGCCTCCTTTTTCCCTCTGTGTCTCTGTGTTCTCTGTGGTTAATTTTTTTTCTTCCAGATTTTTCACCACAGAGTCTCTGAGTCACAGAGCCATTCAAACTAAAAAACTTTTCTTTTTCCCTTTCCCCTCCAGCCTTCAACCTCGAACCTCGAACGGCGTCTTTAGACGCCTTAATGTGTTCTCTGTGGTTAATTTTTGCGTTTTTTCTTTCTTATTTCCATTCGAGATTGCCGCGCTCCCGTTGGTCGCTCGCAATGACGTTATATCGCACAACTGCGATATACATGCAAATCTTATAAGTCTTTTAAAATAAACATGTTACGCGGAACGTTTCCCGGCAAATAATCTTACAACCCGTTGCCTGATACTGCTTTCTAAAAGAAAAATAGAAGGGATCACGACCAGCGTTAAAAAAGTAGACACGATCAGTCCGCCCATAACACTTATCGCCATAGGAGCGCGCAGTTCTGATCCTCTGCCAACTGCAAGTGCCATGGGAAACAACCCTAATACTGTGGTAAGTGCTGTCATTATAATAGGTCTCAATCTGGCCAGACTCGCCTCCACTACAGCATCCATTACACTCTTTCCCCTGCTCATAAGAATATTCGTGTAGTCTATAAGAACAATTCCATTATTTACTACGATCCCGCCCAACATAATAATACCTAATATCGCGACAACACTTACCGAAGTATTAGTAATATATAACGCCAAAAGCACTCCGATTAAAGAAAGCGGCACAGTAAAAAGTATTATAAGCGGCTGAGTCAAAGACTCAAATTGAGCCGCCATGATCATATATACCATTACAATCGATAAGATCAAAGCAAATTGAAGGCTGTTAAAAGATTTTTTCATTTCTTCGGATTCTCCGGCAAGTTTCACCCTATATCCGGATTCAACTTCAAGACCTTCAAGGATACTTTCCACATCAACAACAACATCCGATGTCTTTCTGCCTATAACGCTGGCTCCTACCACTATTGTTCTTTCCTGGCCAAGTCGTTTTATTTCACTGGGGCCTTTTCCTCTTTCAAAACTGGCAACTGTTCCCAAAGGAATCATGTCTCCTGAAGGAGCGGATATCTGGATCCTATACAATTTGTCATAAGTATCCCTGTCTTTCTCTCTTACCCTGACCCTTATATCTATCTCGTGCCCTTTTTCCTTAAATTGAGAAGAAACCGACCCTCTAAGCACCATTTGCGCGATTCTGGCGAGATCAACAACTGAAATACTATGTAAGGACGCTTTATCTTTATTGACATTTATCCTTACCTCCGGAGAAGGTTCCGGCACATCATCTTCTATCCCAAAAATACCTTCTATCTCTTCGAGCCTATTCTCTATAGCTTTTGCGATATCTTCCATTACATCTAATTCTTCACCTTTTATTTCAATAGTAATAGGTTTTCCGCTTCCGCCAAACGCGCCCGCTATAACTCCCTGCTGTAAAGAAAACTCTATGCTGATTCCCTGAAATAGTTTGTTCTTCTCAAAAGTTTCCTGCAACATCTGAACAAGATCCGTTGTTTTGGTTTTTCGTTTTTCTTTCAAATTGACTATTATCTGCCCTTGATGCGATCCCATTCTTTTAACTATGTCTTTTGCGGATTCACCGCTGGTCGACCCAACGATTGAACTTACGGCATCAACATCATTACATCCCATTATCACCTTTTCGATCGCAAGAACAACTTTGTCTGTCTCTGATAATTTTGTGCCGACAGGCATATCTATTTTTACGATAAACTGTCCCTGATCAGTTTTTGGCATCAATTCTTTTTCAAGAAGATTAAAAATAAATAAACTGGAAACAAAAACCGCTAACACTGCCAAAAGTCCTATTTTTTTATATTTAAGAAATTTCCTGAGAAGTTTTTCATATTTGACAAGCATTTTTTTCCATTTTTCTCCGCCTGCAAAAGCAGCCGCCCCTTGAGATGAAGACTTGTCTTTGGATCCGATTTTACAGCTTAAAAGAGGTATCAGGGTCAATGCGACCCATAGTGACCCAACCAGTGAAAAAGTAACAGTAAATGCCAGTTCCTTAAAAAGCTGTCCTGCCACTCCTATAACAAATATCATAGGAAGAAAAACCGCTATAGTGGTCAAAGTAGATGCCACAATCGCGTTTGATACCTCTTCCGCCCCTTCTGTAGCGGCTCTTTTTGGCTCTTTTCCCTGTTCCCGATGCCGAAATATATTTTCGATAACCACGATCGCGTTATCCACCAACATTCCCACACCAAGTGATAACCCTCCCAAAGACATCATGTTAATAGAAAGCCCTCCAAAATGCATAAAAGTGAAAACTATCATAATTGAAATAGGAATACTCAAAGTAACTATCGCGGAAGACCTGAAACTCCTCAAAAATACCAAAAGCACCAGAAAAGCAAGTACACCTCCCTGCAAAGCGGCGTTACGCACTCCGTTAATAGCATCTTTTATAAAAATAGATTGATCATAAATAACACCGAATTTAATATCAGCCGGAAGTATTTTTCGTAAACGGCCGAAAGAAGAACGTATCCGGTTTATGACCTGCGTAGTATTTGCCTGTGCCTGTTTTTGTATGGATATAGATATGTTTTCCTCACCGTTATACCGGGAAAAACTGCTCCTTTCTTTATACGTATCTTTAACATCCGCGACATCATTTATTAAGACCAGATCTGCCTCGCGGCTGATCTGTCTTTTAGCAAGTTTTTCTTCAAAAGGAAGCATTTGATCCTTATCTTCGGCCATGTTTTTCACAACAACTTCCCCAACCTCGCTTACTTCCTTGAATTCCCCGAGCGTACGGATAAGATATTCATAAAAACTTTCCTTTATCGTGCCGGCAGGATAATTAAGATTGGAATTAGTGATTGCCGAAGATATATCCAGTATAGAAACACCATAGGATTTCAATTTCCCTTGATTGATTTCAACCAGAATCTCTCTCTCAAGGCCGCCTTCTACTGAAGCAGAAGCTACACCATCAAGTTTTTCAAGCTCTTCTTTAATGGTATCTATCGCAATCTGCCTGAGCTGTACAGGAGTACGATTACCCGTAATACTTAGCGTCATTATCGGCATCTCAAACGGATTAAAAGGGACAACCAAAGGTTCTGTAGAATCACGGGGAAGCCTTGCCTTAACAAGATCAACTTTTTCTCTTGTTCTAAGCGAAGCAAAATCCATGTTTTGATCCCAGTCAAACTCGGCAATAACCAAAGAAACTCCCTCTTTAGAAATTGACCGAACCGCTTTTAACCCGCTTACAGTACCCACGACCTCTTCGATAGGTTTTGTTAAAAGCGTTTCTACTTCTTCAGGAGCCGCGTTCGCGTATCCGGTAAAAACCGTAAGTTGAGGATAAGTAATCGGAGGGAACAGTTCCTGCGGCAGTTTCATAACGGAAATCAGCCCAAAAAGTACTACGCCCGCGAATATCATCACAGTTGTTACCGGTCTTTTTGTAGAAAATTCTGGCAATCCCATAAGCTTCCTTATTTTATAAAAAAACTACATTACCGTATCTTATGTAGTATGTGTATACACTTAATTGATACTCTTTTTCAGATTGCCGCGGGGCTCGTTTGCCTCGCCCCTCGCAATGACAAATAAGATTTTGTCATTGCGAGCTTCGAGCTCTAAGCGAGAAGCGTAGCAATCTCTTTTTTTTTACCATTCACTAACGACCAACGACCAACGACTAACGACCAACGACTAACGACTAAAATATCGTCTCCTGGATCTCAGTCACTTCTACCTTATCTTTATCTTTATATTCCCTGTGTATCTCTCTGATTATAAGTTCCTCTTCTTTAAGACCTTTACCTATCTCTGCCATATCATGCGTAAGATACTCTATTTCTATCTCCCTGACCTCAATAACTCCTATTTGAATATCTTCAAAAGCTTCCTGTTTTTCTTCCCTGTCTTTTATTTCTTCATCTTTTTCCGTGTCTTCCGCTTCCTCAATATGTACTACATAAACAAGATAACTGTTGTCTTGTTTCTTGAATGCCGCGGCTGGAATAATCAGCGCGTCTTTCTTCTCATAAGTATTAATAACAGCCCGGGCAAACATACCGGGTTTCAGTTTATCTTCCTCGTTTTCCAGTTCCACCTTTATTTTTTGAGTACGAGTCCGGCCTTCTATCATCGGAGAGATCATATCAACTGTACCCTCGCAAGAAAGGCCCGGATAAGCATCCAGAAAGACCTCAACATTCTGACCTATATCCATTTTAGAAGAATCTTCTTCGATAATATCAAACGCCGCGTAAACTTCACTGTAATCAACAAAAATACCGACTTTATCCTGTGAAGTTATAAACGCGCCTGAATCTATCTCTTTACTCCCTAAATATCCGTCACTAGAGGCATAAAGATTTGTTTTCTCAAGATCACGTTTGGCTGATTCATATTCAAGCTTCTTCTGTTCAACTGCCATCTTATCTATTCCGCCAAGATCATACATCCGCTTTGTCTTTTCAAGCTCCAGACTCGCGTATTTCAATTTCAAAAGAGCGTCCTTCTGATCTATGCTTGCGATTATATCACCCTCTAAGATTCGTTCCCCTTCTTCGAAATTAAAGCTTTCAATTACTCCTTTTCCGTCAAACTTAAGATCTATTTCTTTAAACCCTTCTACCCTGCCCATAACAGGAAGAGTATCCTTAAAATCCATACGCTTGACTTTATAAACTTTAACGGGTATTGTTTCCGCGATCTCGACTATATCCCCTGTTTTTTTCTTTTTTCCAAAAAATATTTCTTTGATCTTATCAGCAGTATTAGCAAACACTAAAACAGCCACAAGAATACCGAGAAGAATCCACATATAACTTTTTTTAATCTTTTTGACATTTATCTTTTTTACCGGAATTTTGAATTTGATCTTTTTGAAGTTTATTTTTTTAAATAAACTTTTGGGATTGCTCTTTTCTTCTGTCTTTTCCGCTTTTTTGTTTTTCTCTTTATTCTTACCCATAATATCTCCTCATACGTTTTAAAATTATATTTTTTATGTCTAGAGATTGCCGCGTCGTCACTTCGTTCCTCCTCGCAAAGACAGATGGGATGTTTTCCCCTTTTTCCTTTATCCTTTTATCTGTTCGCCCTCGAAGAGGGCTCCTGCCAACGACGAGCGACTAACGACTAACTGACTAACTAACCGTTAACTGCCAGCCAATCACTGATTGATTACTAAATTCACTTCTTCACAAGCTCTGCTATAACTCCTTTTTTCCACTCTTCATATTCTTCATTTTCATAACCCGGTTTAAAATATTCAGGGATACCGATAACTCTATTCAACTCGGAAATAGATGTAAAATAATTAGCGTTCCCCTGTATTAAACTATATTCATTTTCCGCCAGTTTTTCATATTCTTCTATTACCTTAGAAGTTTCCATCTCTCCGAATTTACGTCTTTCTTCAAGAACTTTAACAAACATACTCTGATGCTCAACCTGAGCTTCCGCCACTTCTATCTGGAGAAGAGCCTTCCGGTATTTGAAATATATTTCTTTAACTTCTACGCTAAGATCTTTCTTAGCCTTCATATATTCGTATTTCGCGTTATCAAATCCCACTCTGGAGTCCTGCAAATCCGTAAAATACGCCAGATTATCCAGCAATTTTAAACTAAGATATGTTGTAGCGCTTTCTGTTCCGTGAAAACTTGAAACTACAGGCGGCCATTTCTCACGGACATAATTACACTCAAAAGTATTTCCCCAAAGCGGCACACTGCCTTTTATCCCGGCATACCATTCAGGGGAAAGCGCCCTGTCTTCATCAGGATCTTCCGTAGGCTGGTATATTTCTACTGCTTTTCCAAATGTTCCTTCAAAATCTATCTTCGGCCATGCAACAGCTTTTTTCATCTTACGTTCATAACTATAATATTCTATCATTTTTTCTTTTATTTTAAGATCAGGCCTGTTCGCGGCCGCTAAATTATAACAATTCTCCAGGCCGATAGCCATCCTTTCTGACGGAATATTGACCGGCTTAATCTCAATATGTTTTTCAGGCTCCATATTCATCTCCTGAAAAAGCATCATCTGGGCCAGCGTAATATCCTCCTTGGAAGAAGCATACTGAAAATTAGACTGCATATTCTGGCCCCGCACTTTAAGGTATTCCGCCCTGGGTATCAGTTCCTGCTTATACGATTCTTCCGTAAGATCATAAAACCCGTTAACCATTTCCTTGTACTCAGTTTGCACATCCAGCGCTTTTACGGATTTATCCAGATTATAATACGCTTTTTTCACTGCCTCGATCACTTCGTTCTTTATCTTTTCTCTTTCAAGTTTTACCACATCAAGATTTGCCTGAGTCTGCCGCAGTTCAAACCATGTTCCCATACCGTTAAAAATATTATGCTTAAGCTCAACAAGATATTTCTCGCCGTGATAATGACGCGGACCGTCATTTGTTCCTATCTTTCCGGTAGAGCGTTCGATTTTACCCGTAACTTCAGGGAACAAATCCCTGCGCGTTTCCCACACCCTCATCTCAGCTAACTTGACCTGTTTGTCTGCAACCACCACACGCTGGCTTCGAAGTAAAGCAAGCCGGACACATTCATCTATAGTATAAGTCTCGCCGTCATCTATTTCGTTAAGTTCGACCTTTTTCTTTTTAAAAATACCCGCTGTATTCTCTATCCATCCTTTTCCCTCGTCCAGAGAGGTAAAAGGATCTTTTTGTTCCGCTGTTTTTTTAAGCGCTTTTTCTACTTTCTTCTCTGTCTCGTCTTCTTGGTTTTCTCGGGAAACAAACATATCCTCTTTGTTTATATCCGAGATCAACTCGGCTATCTCGCTGTTTTCCGGAGCAAGTTCCTTTGCCTCATATGCGTATCTTCTTGCTTCTGAAAAATCTTTCTTAGAAAATTCTAGCCTCGCTTTTTCAATAAGCGCACTTACTTTTTTTCCCTCTTTCTTTTGTCGAAGCTCTTTCACTGCTTGTTCCTCGACCTTTTTCTCAGCCCTCGACTGAAGCGCTTTATGGCGCTTTTCTTCCGCTTCTTTGCTGCCGTACTTTACTTCTGCCTCTTTTATTAAAGCGATCAAATCTTTTGTTTCTTTATTTTCCTGAAACTTAAGCGCTTTATTAGCATAATCCATCGCTTTTTTAAACCTGTTTTCCCTCAGCGCATTCTTCGCCTTATCAAGATTGTTTTTTATTTTTTCTTCCGGTTCTCTATTTTTTTTCTTTCTATTTTCTTCCTCTTTTTTTCTTTTTCGCGCTTCAACGTATTCTTTGTATTCCCGATCGGCTTTATTTATTTCCGTTAACAACCGTTCTGCTTCCTTATTATCTTTTTCAAGCAGGAATATTTCTTCTACGACCTTCCTCGCTTGATCAAAATCATTATTGTCCGACTCCTTTTTAGCGGTTTTGATATACTTTTGTATTTTTTGCTTTATTTGTTTTTCTAATAAAGCGTTTTTATCCTGCCTTATTTTCAACTGCCGCTGTTCTTCTTTATGAATTTTTTCCTCTTCGTCAATTCTTTTTAACAAAAGAACCGTATCCTTATTTTCCTCTATCTCAAACGTCTTCTTAACAAATTGCCTGGCTTCCGCGAATTTTCCCGCCTTCAACAACACGTCTGCTTTGTCTAAATATTTTTGTCTCTTTTCCTTTGCTTCGGCCTTTTTCCGTTCATTTTCTTCTTCTCTTTTTTTCTCTTCTTGTTTACTCCGGCATTTTTCTTCTTCAATATTTATCTTCAAATCTAACACTTCTGCGTCTTTATTGTCTTTATCTAGCACAAACACTTTTCCCAAATTATCTCTTGCGCTATCAAATCGGCCACTTTTGAGTTCTATCCCTGCTTTTTCCAAATATTCTTTTGTTCTGTTTATTCGTTCAGCTCTTTCTTCTTTCTCCTTTTCAAATCTTTCCTGCTCTAGCTTGTATTCTTTTTCTTTCTGCTCCGCTTTCGTGAGAAAACTTAAAACCGCGGTATTTTTAGTCTCTATTTCTAATCCTTTTTTAGCCTGTTCCCTCGCCCGGTCATATTGATTCCCTTTAAGATATTCTTCCGCTTTTTCAAGATA
The DNA here is from genome assembly GCA_043823005.1 of Candidatus Omnitrophota bacterium. GTDB lineage: Bacteria > Omnitrophota > Gorgyraeia > Tantalellales > Tantalellaceae > JBDRBG01. The sequence continues at coordinate 3,777 of JBDRBG010000067.1, read as the reverse complement.
CCCAGCTATCCGATCTTCCTTCATTTGTATGGCTTGTTTTTTTGCCTCTTCCTCTTTTGCCGCTATTTCCGCAAGCCGCCTTTTTTCTTCTTCTTGTTTCCTTTTCTCCCGTTCTTTTTCTTCGGCCTTTTCTTCTTTTTCTATCACAGACAGCATTTCTTTAGCATCATCATTGTCCTCATCCACTCTAAGTATCATCTCCAGACAAATCTTCGCGCGATAAAACTTTTTAGCCTCCACTTGGCCTCTTGCCATCTCCAAATAATCAGCTATTTCCATAGCCCTCATTTTGTCTATCACATTTTCAGCTGAGTCTCTGGATTCCTGTTCTTTTGCTATTATTTTCTGTGTTTGTTTTTCTATTTGCTTAAACCTGTCCGCTTCAAAACCCCGTTCAGCCTCATTAATCTCTTCCATCATTTCCAAAGCATGTTTATCATTACTATCGATTTTTAAAGCTAGGGTTACGTACATTCTCGCGCGATAAAACTTTTTTTCTCCGATTTGCAGTTTTGCCCATTCCAAATAATCCGCTATCTGCATCGCGCGTATTCGCGCGGCTTTTTCTTCTTCCTTTCGCTTTTTCTCTTGCTCCTCTTGCCTCAAAAATTCTTTTTCTTTCGATTCCCGTTCATCGATAAGGTCAAGCATCTGCTTGACCTTAATGTTATCCGGGTCTATTTCATCTGCTTGTCGGATATAGTCCCTGGCAACCTCATAGTTTTTATCTTCAAGCCTTTCTTTAGCCGTTACAAGATACCGGCTGACCTTTTCCGATCGTTTCAGTCTTTCCCTTTCCTCATTCTCCCTTTGCGCTTTTTCTTTCAGGATCTTTTCGCGTTCCTCTTTCGCTAAAGCGATCCTCTTTTGTTCTTCACGGTATTCCTTTTCCTGCCGCTCGATATCATCAAGCATACTAATCGCTTTATTATCATCCGCATCAATACTTAAGGTTTTTTCCGCGTATTTACGAGCCTCGTCAAATTGCCCTTTTTCTAAATAATCCTGCGCCTGTCGCATAAATTCGGCTACTCTTTTTATTTTCTCTTGATCCGGTTCCTGTATTTTTGTTTCGCCTTTTGTCTCCTCGCCCGCTTTATCGAAATAATATTGAAGATTTTCTACCGGTTTTGTTTGATCTTCCGGTTTATCTTCCTCCGTAATCTTCTCAAGATCATAATATGTTTGTTCTTTTAGGGCCATAGCCTTCCGCACATATTCACGCGCTTGTTCAAATTCATTTTGTTTCAATAATTCTCTAGCTTTCACTAAAAGTTCCGTTATTTTTTCACCGCGCGCGCTTATCTCAAGTACTTGTTTCTCTCTTTTTAGACTGGCAGAATCCTGACATTTACGAACCCTCGCAAGTATTTCTTCAATTCCCAGACTGCGTATTTGAAATGCCTCACGGGCAAGTTCTCTTCCTCGTCCAGTCCTATTTTCCCTGATATTGTTCCAAGCTTCCTCAAGACACTCCGAAACTCGAACATTAAGCATTCTTTCCTCTTCCAAAAGTTCCTTTTTGTCCGCGCCTTCAGGCAGTTCTTCAATCTCCGCGATTTTTATCTCTTTATTAAAAGAAGCGAAAAAACCGGTTTTATCTTCTTCTTTCCGGGCATTATCTTTTTCTTCCCGTCCTATCGCAAAAACTATATTTGCCCCGGAAGAAATACTGAATAACCCTAAAAAAATTACAATAAAAATCCTTTTAAAGTCAAACTCGTGTATGTTTTTGTACTTATTGATATTCATATAACTCTTTTTATTAGAAACGTCCTCTTGATATATGTTTTATATTCAAAATTTGTTCCGCGAAAATGTCTGTGTTGCTTTTCTTACTGCAGTACTGTTTCTTTATAAGACTGTTCCGCTTGTTCTATATTAGACAAAAATTTCTTTGCGTCAAGATTATTTTCTTCTATCTTCAAAACCTGATACACATAACTTTTAGCTTGTTCAAATCTGTTTTCCGCGATAAGTTCAGCCGCCTGCGCAAAATATCCGGCTATTTTTCCCGTCCGCCTTATAGCTTCCAATGTTTCTTGGGCCTCTTCCAATACCTGTTTTTGCGCCTCGCGGCTCTTTTCTTCTTCTATGTTTATCCATTCCTGTACAGCCAGATAAGATTCTTCTAATCGCTCAACTTTTACCAGGAAAGAATTAGCTCCTTCGTTAGTCTTATCGATTGCCAGTGCTTGTTTAGCATATCGCCGAGCTTCCTCAAAATTCTGAGAAGCAAGCTGTTCTGCGGCCAGAGTAAGATATCCTGCTATTTTTTCAGAACGTTTCCTCTCTTCCAGCTCCTCATTGATGCGGCGCGATGATTCCTCTTCCGCTCTTCTGCGCGCTTCTTTTTTACATCGCAAAAACTCCTGTTCAGATTGATACAGTTCTTCTCCTTGTTCAACTTTAGCAAGAAATACCAAAGCTTCTTTATTTTCAGAATCTATTCCAAAAGCTTTCTGAACACAACTCCGCGCTTTTTTGAAATTATTAACAGCTCTATATTCAGCGGCTTGCGCAAGATATTCCGCTATTTTTTCCGCTTTTTGCCACTCGAGCATTTCTTGTCTTGCTCTCTTTTTTGCTTCTTGTTCCGCTAAATGGCGCGCGTATTTTTCTCTTTCTAATTGTTCATTTTGTTCCTTATAATTTTCTTCTTGTTTCTCTATTTCAGAAATAAAAAACACTGCCTGTTTATTGCTGTCATCAACAGAAAATGCCCTTTGCGCGTATAACCGTGCTTTGCTAAACTTTTTGTTGTCGAGTTCCTGCCTTGCTTTATCAAGATAATCGGCTATTTTTTCAGCTTTCCGCCGGTCTTCGTCCTGTTTTTCCTTAAGTTCTTTCTCTCTCCGCGACTGTTCCTCATTGAGCCTATGATCTAATTCGGCTTTATTTATACTGGTAAGCAGCGTCTCCCCTCCTTTACTTTTGGGATCGATCTCAAAAATACTTCTCACATAATCCCTCGCCCTATCAAAACTGTCAGCATCCAACTGGACTTTTGCTTTGTCCAAAAGATCAGCAATTTTTCCATCCCGTTGTTTTATTGCCTTTTCCCTTTCGATTCGGATTTGTTCCATCTCGTATTCTTTTTCAGAAATATCTATCCATTCCAGAAATTTCTTGATATCAGGATTATTCTTTTCCAGTTCAAGCGCCATATTAGCATATGTTCGAGCTTTATAAAACTGGCGCTCTTCGACAAATTCTCTGGCTTGTTCAATATGATCAGCTATCTTCATCGCTCTTTCAGCTATTTCCTTTTCCTGTTTTTCTCTTCTGATAAATTCGGCCTCTAGCCATTCCCTCGCTTCTTTTTCCTCTTTTTTCCGGATAATATCAGCTTCATAAGCCGTTTCTGATTGATCTATCTTCAAAATCATTTCTAGGGCTTCCCTGCTGTTGTTATCAACTTTTAATGCCATTTGAGCGAAACTTCGTGCTTTATAAAAATTATCTTTATCCAAATAATTACGAGCCTTTTCAAGAAAATCAGCAATTTGAACAACCCGTTCTTTGGCCTTTTTTTGTTCCAGTTTCTTTATTTCGCCCATTTTTTCCGCCCATTTCTGAGCTTCTTCTTTTTTGTTAAGCCATTCGTTTTCAGATTCATGCTCTTTTTCCAGCCTGTCTATTTTTTCAAGAAAACTTTTTGCTTCTTTATTGTCTTCTTCTACGCCGAATATTCTTTTAGCGTAATTCCGGGCCGCGACAAAATTATTTTTGTTCAATTCAGAACTCGCCTGGTTTAAATATTCCGATATTTTTTCC
>JBDRBG010000066.1:0-2291 GCA_043823005.1 Candidatus Omnitrophota bacterium | reverse complement strand
AAATCTAATAAGTCCGGGGGATTTTAACTCCGGCTTTTTTTCTCTTTGACACGCTTTTTCATGCTATATCTACGACGGCCCCGCCACAAAACGCTGGCGGGCAAGAACAACATCATCGCCGAGTATGATGACGAAGGCAATTTGCTCCGAAAAAATATCTTCGGCGTAAGTACAGACGAAATTCTATTCACCATCGACTATCCACAATCCACCACATACTATTACAACTACGACGGCTTAGGCTCAGTCTCCGAAATCACCGACGAAAACGGCAGCGTAATAGAAAAATACACCTACAACATCTACGGCAAAGTAACCATAAAAGACGCCAACGATAACATACTCACCGAAAGCGCCATAGGCAACCGCTACTTTTTCACCGGCAGAGAACTTGACGAAGAGACCGGCTTATACTATTATAGAAACAGATACTACGATCCCGAAATAGGCAGGTTCATTACCCCAGACCCCATAGGCTACGCCAGCGGAATAAATCTTTATACTTATTGCGGCAATGATCCGGTGAATTGGATTGATCCGTTTGGCCTTGATTGGAGCACCGATGAATGGGAAAAATATAATACTATGAATGGGGGACCTCAAGCAACACCTACTTCTGTAGTTAAAGAAAATTGGCAAAATTATATGGAAGAAAACTACGATCCTGATTGGATTAAAAAAGAAGGAGGAATAGAAAATGCATGGGATAAATGGATAAAAGGAGAACCTTGGGATAATCCTCCACAAACAAAATGTGAATAATTATGAAAAAAATATTCAACGATAAAAAAAGGAAAATATTTACACTTTTAGTAACAAGTCTATTTTTTATTTTTGCTGTAACTGGGTGCGCAAATAGTAACAGTATAACCTTAACACCTAATTTTTCTACACCGAAAGAAACATGGAATACTTTTGTCTCTGCTGTAAGGACCAAAAATTATAACTTAGTTTTACAATGTCATCAGCAAGGAAGTGAGATGTATAAGTATTTCGAAAATAGAAATAATGTTGATTCTCTAAACAATGCGTTTAAAAATATAAAATTTAACATAAAAGATAAAATAAAATTCCCAGATTATACCGCTTTATTAATTCAAGGGAATAATAAAGAAACAGGAAAACAAGTAAGGATCACATGGTTTTCTTTTATAAAAGAGGATGGCAAATATGTATTCGCGGATTTTTCGACAATTAAAAAAATGTGGGAAAGAATAGAAACACCTCATGTGAAATTTTATTATCGCAAAGGGAGGTTATGGGAATATCCTTTAAAGAAGGAAAATTTCAAAACAGAAGCTCAGTACAACCGATTCCTTTTTCAGGGCGCGGATTTTAAAGATTTGCAAAAGATGGAAAATATTTATGTGCAAGCAAGCCATTTATTAGGTATTGATAAAAAGGAAAAAATTGAATATTATATCGTTTCATCTTATGATGAATTGCGTATTGCTACCGATGGTGTTAAAACTAACGCGATAGCTGTATATTATCTCAAAGAAAATAGAATAGTTTCACCCTTTACATATGTGCCAGCTGAAATCGTAAAAGCATTGCTGGATGAATTGGGGAATCCCCCGGTCTTCTTTTTTGAGGGTTTTTCATCTTTGATAGTAAATAAAATAGAAAATAAAAAGAATACTCTTTCTGAGGAAAATGTAAAAATAATTATAGAAGGTTCTTATTCTCTCAATGATACAATTTCTGAAAAAACGAAATTCGATACAGGAAGTTATGAATTTCGAGTAATAGCAGATTCATTTATTCAATATCTTATAGAAAAATACAGTTTAGATACGTTTAAAGAATATTTCAAATTGGCAAACTATGATAATTATGATGAGATTTTTCAAAAAATATATGGTAAATCTACGAATGAATTAGAAAAAGAGTGGAGAAGTTACTTGATGATATCCAATGTTTCCAAATAGGGAAAATCTGACTCGCTGTGTTTCCCTCTGACACTTTGATACGCTTTTTCTATTCCCCATTCACCAACGACCATTCACCGCTTTTAATCGGCAACCGCACCCCCGCGGAACAAGCAAGATTAGAAGCCCTCAGCAATGAAAGGAACAAAAGAACCGGCGGCACCGAACCGGGAACCGGTAGTAGCCATGAACCAGAGAAAAATGTCACCGGACCGAGCAGTCCGGGAAGTAGTGGGGGACCAGGAAATAAAGATAATAGTCCCGAACAAAGACAAAAGGCTTTAGATATACTGAAAAAATTAAAATGGCTTGATCAATTGGAAACTGCATATAATGATATAAAAGAAGATGGCAAAGTGC
>JBDRBG010000065.1:0-44184 GCA_043823005.1 Candidatus Omnitrophota bacterium | reverse complement strand
CATGGAGCAACAGCATATGCCGTAGGGCAAATACATAGATCTGACATACTTGCACTTACTACAATTAGTGTTATTATTCTTTTTATAAACTTATATTTCATATTTATATATTTCTTCGAGATTGCCGCGCTCCTCGTTTACCTCGGAGCTCGCAATGACAAAAAAGTTCGCCCTCGCCAGAGGGCTCCTACTAACGACGAACGACTAACGACTAATTATGCGAATGTAAGGAGTTCTTCCATCCTTCTATTAAGCCGGGGACGGTTCTGAATTTGAACTTACACCTGTCCCAGAATCAAGCCCAAACCTGTCCCTTACGCAACATCCAATTTCAATTGAATTAACCTAATTGAAGCAATCTCACTTTTTCTTATGTTTATGCAATCAAAAGTAGTACATTATACCAGTTTGAAATGTGCTAGTCAATGAAAGGGCTGGCATTTTTTTGGCTTAACTTAGATCCGAACACAAAAGCCATTCTTGGGTTCCGGAAAAGTCTTACATTTTTCGGTTAGTCACAAAAGAATTGCACCGGTTCGATTCTGGAAGTTTAAGTAAAAGCTTTTTTGATCTTAGCCGGTATGGGGATGGGAATGCCTTCTTTGTTCACAAAAGCATGTTTCGTAGTTCCTGTTGCCGCTAGTTTACCTCCGATAGTTACTTCATAGTCAAAAGTAACACGCATAGCACCGACATCCGTAAGCCCCGCTGTAACAACTATCAGATCATCATATCTTAACGGCGCTCTATAACGGCAGTATGCTTCAACCACAGGAATATAAACATTTTCTTCTTCTTCTATTTTTCGATATTCTATTCCTTTTACTCTAAAAAATTCAGTACGGGCTATTTCAAACCAGACCAGATAATTTGCGTAATAAACAACTCCCATTTGGTCTGTTTCTGCATATCTTACCCGTAGTTCTATAGAATGTGTACTCATAATATCATTCCTTTTTATTTTTATCGAGATTGCCGCGTCGCTTCGCTCCTCGCAATGACGAAAATCTGTGTGCATCTAATTGTAAAGCCTACTTGTATAAACCCTATCCCTCTATAACTTTCACATAAACCTTGCGGGACCGAGGCCCGTCAAATTCACAAAAATATATTCCCTGCCACGTTCCTAATAAAAGGCGTCCGTCAGCTACGATTATCTGCTCAGAAAATCCTATAAGAGATGATTTAATATGCGCAGGCGAATTTCCTTCACAATGGCAGTATCCTAAATTTTCAGAAACAATATCATCTAAACCTTTGATAATATCTTTCTTCACATCAGGATCGGCATTTTCATTGATAGTTATTCCGGCCGTAGTATGCGGTGTATATACCACACATACTCCCTCAGATATCCCGGCCTTTGCAATTAATCCGGAGATCTTTTCCGTAATATCCATCATCTGTACCTTATGTGAAGATCTAATATCTATAGATGTAAAAATTTTTCCAGTCATAGTTCTATGTTCATCCCCAGAAAAATTAACTCAGTGTATATTTTTTCAGAACAGTACGTATCAAAATGCCCGGGATATCCTCTATTACTTGTACTTTTCCTATTTTTAGCGGAAGCACAAAGCGATTGGTACCAAATGTAAATTTCTTGTCATATCCGTATGAATTCATTATTTGCTTTATTGATACATTGCGCGCTTTCGTAGGTAACCCGGCTTTTTTTATAAGCTTTTCTATTCTACTTTGACTCTTGTCCTCGAACATATCAAGCCGTTTAGCTATCTCACCTGCCAATAACATACCTATAGAAATAGCCTCTCCGTGATTATATGCCGAATATTTAGCAGCTGCTTCAACTGCATGCCCTAAAGTATGACCAAAATTTAAAGCTATCCTTATATCTTTACAATCAAATTCATCTTTCTCTACTACCTGTGCTTTCATAAAAACACATTCATATATGGTTTTTTCAAGTACTTTGCTCTCCAGAGCCAGGATCTTCCTAATATTCTTTTCTAAAAACTCAAAGAAACCTTTCTTTCCAATAACGCCGTACTTAATTATCTCCGCCATACCGTTACGCAGTTGTCTTTTAGGAAGTGTTTTCAAGAAATCCGGATCCATTAATACTGTTTTAGGCTGGCAAAAAGCGCCTACCAGATTTTTCGCGTCAGGAAGATCTATGCCTGTCTTACCTCCGACAGATGAATCTACCTGAGCTAATAAAGTAGTCGGGATCTGGATAAAAGGCACGCCCCTTCTATATGTCGCGGCAATAAAGCCCGCAAGATCACCAACAACCCCGCCGCCTATAGCTACAATCAAAGGTTTATGTGTTTTAGTATTTTTGCTGATTTTTTGGACCAGGTCTTTAAATACATTTAAAGATTTAGATTTTTCGCTGCTCGGTACAGCTAAACAGAATACCTGATTTGGAAGAGACTTAAATATCGGCGCTGTAATATGCTTTGTTTTTTTTTCAACCACTTTATCCGTTATGACCACTACAGGTCCGGCAAATCCCATGGATTGTATTACCGCAGGCAGGCTTTTGATAATACCCGTTCCCACTAAAACATTATAGCTCCGGTTACCCAGATTGACCTTTATTTTCTTCATAATAGGAAAAATATAGCACAAAAAAACAGAAAAAGCAAAAAGCGCTTATTTTCAAAAAAATTGTTAGCGCTCTGCAAAACACAACTTTTGCATCTTTGCGAGGAACAAGATTACTTCACTTCGTTCGCAACAGGCTGTGGAATCCCAATATATATAATACTTTTATGTAGATTCCCACAGACATTCCCGGGTTGCTCTGGTGCCGTTGAGAAGATTGCCGCAATCGCTCTAGCTACCTCCAAAGACAAAAAGAATCGCTTTATACTTTTTGCTTTCCTTTGAGATTGCCGCAGGCCTCGTCTGCCTCGGCCTTCGCAATGACATATTAGTTTGTAAAAAGCTTAAACATAACGTTTAAGCAAAGAAACAGGGAATCCAATATTTTTTACGATTATCTCTCCGCACACAAAAGGCCCGTCATTCAGATAAAAACCTTTTTTGGGAAGGCCAAAAGTAATAGTTTTACGGGCTTTTATCGTATCGTTTGCCGCTATTCCTGTCGTGGCATCCAGTCCTGAAGGAATATCAACAGCAAAAAATCTGCGCTCAAGAGAATTTAATTTTTTAGCGAGCAAAACGCATTCGCCTTTAAATTCTCCTTTAAATCCCGTACCAAAAAGCGCATCTATTCCAATCGAGAAATCCTCGGCCGTGTTCCCGAAAACAAAATCCTTAACAGTTCTTATGTCTATTCCCATTTTTCGGACAATATTAAAATTTTCATATGCGGCACCGGTTTTTATGTTCTCGACATCCATAGCATACACAATAAGCCGAGCCGGTGATTCATTCGCAAGATATCTTGCAATTACAAAACCGTCTCCACCGTTATTACCTTTACCGCAAAAAATAGAAATCTTTTGATCTTTAATGGAAGGAAAATCCTCGAAAATGGCTACAGCAACAGACTGTCCCGCATTTTCCATCAAAACAGCCTGATCAATACCATATTCTTCCTGAGCCTCTTTGTCTATACGCGCCATTATTTCGGCGCTGACACCTTTATTTTGCATAAGATTAAAACAAAATATTAACTAATCTGACTTCCCGAAGGAACGTTCTTCTCAGGCATTAATAGTACGGGGCCATCTTCAGTCCCGGCCGCAAGAAGCATACCATTTGATTCTTCGCCCCTTAGAGTTACAGGTTCCAGATTATTGACAACAATTATCTTCCGGCCAACCAGTTCATGCGCCTGATAATATCCCCTTACTCCGGCGATTATCTGTTTCTTCTCACCACCGACATCTATCTGCAATACATATAGTTTATCCGCGTTTTCATGTTCTTTAGCTTCAAGCACTTCTGCTATCCGTAGATCCAATTTCCTGAAATCTTCAAAAGATACTCTCTCCATAATTATTCCTCTGCTTCGAAAAAATCCGCGCTAACACCTATCTATCTTCGCAATAAAACCAACGACTATAAAATTATTATTTTTTCGCGGTTTCTTTCTTTTTAGCCGGAGCCGCGGCTTCTGTCGCCGCTTCGGCGCCTTCTTTCCCTTCTTCAGGTCCTTTGACCTTTTTTACACGAAACTTAATGCGTTTCAGTTTTGGCAAAGAATAAACAGAATCTTTTTCTTCCCAATTATCCTTTTCAGACATTTCTTTTATTCTTTCATATCTCTTTAAAACTGATCTGAATTTCCCGCCTACCTGACTCCCTTTTAAACTTGGATGCTGTGTCATTTTTTTCCTTCCTCCTGATTAGCAGATTAAAAACGATCTTTAGACCGCCTGTTTACTTCGTCTTATATAACAATCCTTATAATCCTCTAGCAATTTATCTTTTGCTTTTTTCGCGTCTTCTAAAGAACTGTATCCTTTAACATAAACCTGATACCACTCTCCTTTTCTCGCGGATAAAGCATCAAATCCCTTTTCCTTTAATTTATTGATCTCTATCGCAGAAGAATCTTCCTTTCGAAAAGACGCTAATTGAACCGTATAATCGAAAAAATCTTCTTCCTTAAAACTTGTTTTATCCTCTTCCCCTTGTTCTTTAATTTTCGTGACATTTTCAATTAATTCTTCTTCAGATTCATATAGTAAAAGTATTTGTTCCTCTGAATCCTGTATTTTTTCTTGCTGCTCCAGGTTTTGTTCTGAAACATTTTCATTCCCTATGATCTCAACTTTTTCATGGTCAAACACTGATTTTGCTCCACCCGTCACTTCATTTACAGCTGAAATGCTTTTACCTTTCTCCACTCCTATAGCATATGCTATTATTATTGCTATAAATATACCTATAGCAACAATAACCATATGTTCAATTGCTATTCTCACATAAGACAAAAACCGCCGTTCAGAATATTTTGTTAATAAAGACGGTTTTTTGACTTTTTTTTCGTAAAATCGATTCTCAAAAAGATCTTTCTGAAAATCCGGATTAATCATTATTCGACCTATATTTTAACATATTTTTAAAAAATATCAAGAAATGTATTTATAACATAACTACTTAGGAAAAAACAAGCAAAAAAAGTAAACTGACTTTTTATTTGTCTCCTAACGAAAAAACATACAGTGCCTTTAAAAAAGCAAAATTACCCTGATAAGCAATCACAGTACTATACCAATTGTTTTCCTCTAAAGCTAAGGCATTATTTTTCAAATCCTCCCCCAAAAGATCAGCTATTTCGGGTGAGAACAATATCTTAAAATCCAGGGTTACCTTGTTATCAGTCCTAAAAAATTCATAACTCCCTTTAATACGAACATCCTTAGAATCTGCTTCAAAACCTTTAATAAATATATTATGAGTATCTGCCCGCATTTCGAACTTTATATCCGCATATCTTTGATCCTCTCCCAATGAAATTGCTAGAAGCTGTTGAAAAAAGATATCTTCTCCCCTATCATTATTACAAACAAAAGATAGTCCCGTTAATTTGCAATAAATCAGTATTTGTCTGAGTCTGATAGATTCTGCCAAATCTAATTTAAAAATTCCTTGTTCCGCCTTTACAATAACAGCTCCCCGATCCAAAGATAGTTCTATCCCCTCCCACTGTCTTTCATTAAACGATCTGAACACTGTCCTTTTACAAGACAGAGCGCAGTCCGTAAAATTAGTTATAACAAAGATCCCTATTCTATCAACAAAAAAAAGAAAAGCAACTAAACATATACTGCAAACAAAAAATCCTATAAATAATTTTCTTAAAAATCTTATGCGATTAAAATGTAACATATTTTTTTTAACTTTTTCAGGACAAGACATTATTCTCCATTCATTAACGAAATATTCTTTAAAGAGATTGCCGCGTCGTCACTTCGTTCCTCCTCGCAAAGACGGATGGGATGTTTTCGCCTTTTCCTATTCACCAACCGCTATTTAGCTGGAAGGGCAAACGTTCTGAGCGCAGTTTTTGCCCGAACCAAGTGAGGGCAAATTGTTTGAGCACGGAATGTTTGCCCTTCCGGCGGCGCCATTCCATACCTTTTTTTAACTTTTCAAGACCAGACACTATTTGCTGACAACCATTCACTATTCACAACCCTTTGAAAGCTCTTTTTCTAATAAACGTCTTATATCTTTACGCCGCACGGCTTCACAAAAAGCTTCAACAACCTTTGGGTCAAACTGCTTGCCCGAGTTTTTTCGCACCTCCTTAACCGCGGCATTGATAGAAAGCGCTTTACGATACGTTTTTTTCGCGATCATAGCCTCAAATCCGCTGATAACGGCAAGAATACGCGCGGCTAAAGGTATATCGTTTTTTTTAAGGCCTTTAGGATAACCTGAGCCATCAAAATTTTCATGATGATACAATATTATTGGGACTATCGGTTTTAAGGGTTTAAACTTTGATAATATAGAAGCGCCTTTTAATGGATGTGTTTTAACGATATCATATTCCCTGCCGGTAAGTCCGCCTCTTTTCATAAGCACCTTTTCCGGTATACTTATCTGTCCGGCGTCATGCAGCATTGCCGCATACTGAAGCATCTTTGTTTCACTTTCATTCATATTGAACTTCGGACCTATAACACTTATTAGTTTAAAGAATGAAGCTTCTGCCCTATGCGCGCAATGTGATCGATTCTCCAAAAGCTGTGCTATGCACTGGATACTGCTTAACGTAAGATCCGTCTGTTCCTTAAAAAGCTGAGCGTTTTTTATTGCAATAGCCGCCTGTTCTGAAAGTGTCTTCATGATCTCCTGATCATACGGAGTAAAATTTTCGCCGTTAATCTTATCATAAAGAGTTATGACCCCGACAACATCTTCATCTATCATTGGAGTAGCTAAATAGTCATTCCCCAATATAGGCGCTCCCTTTTTAACCGCTCTGCCGGGAGCATATTTTCCTATTTGAACTTTTTTCAATTTCGTCTTTGCTTTTCTAATATCTATTGTCGTCTGAGGAAGTAAAATCTTTTTCTTTTTATCCACCAGTTTTATAGAACAACGGTTCGCCTCTATAAGTTGAAGCGAAAGCCTTGCTATTCGCGGCAAAAGGTCACTAAGCCCGACTGTGGAAGTTATAAGCCTATGCACAGTATGCACCGTTGAAAGCGCTATTATCCTGGGCCTTATAGTTTTGTTAATCTCATCAAGCTCGTCTTCTTTTACACTTCCGGCAATCACCATATCCACGAAAGATTTAAAAACCTTCTGAAACCCGGAAGATATCTCTCTTTTTAACCCGGACAAAATAATAATACCAAAAATCCTGTCGTTTGCTGTCAGAGGATAACACATTCCGAAAAACTTTTCGGAATACTCAAAAAATTCCATATCCTTCTTTTTTAAAGATTTTTCAAGTCTTTTATGTACTTTTTTAAGTTCAGACCTGAACCGATCACTATCAACTATTACTTTTTTCATCCTTTTTGCTGTTTCGGTTTCTTTCAGTCCTTTATATTTATCAGGAACCGCTGTCAGTATTTCAATAGTCGGATTTTTAAGATATTTCTTAAACGCCGGCAAACATTCAGGCATATCCAAATTCTTTTTAACCCTTAAAAACAATCTTTGCATCTGATAAACTCCTATATAATTGCAAAAATTTCACTATGTCATGCTTTCTTATTCGGGCAAACACAAGACCCTTTGATACTAACGCTCTGACCTTTTCCTTCTTCTGTTCGCCCTCGCAAGAGGGCTCTTACTAATGACCCCCGACTAACGACTAACTATTCACACTCGTTCATATGGTTCGAAAAATTTTTTATATTGATCCAACGCGTAACGATCAGTCATCCCGGCTATATAATCGCATATAACCCTGTATTTGCCTCTTTCTTTTATTCTTACCGCTTTTTCAAGCGGCAAAAGATCAGGGTTATCACAATAAATCTGAAACAGACTTTTTAAAAAACGTGAAGCTTTATTAGCCATACGGCTGACCCGATAATGCCCATAAAGCTTATTAAGCAAAACTTGCCTCATGCATTCTCTTTTCAACGCCATATCTTCACTTAAAGCAACGACTCTTTTTTTCCCGCAGGCAACATCCTCGGGAGATTTCACATTCAAATCATTGAGACATCCCCATGTTGTAGTTATAACATCTGACACTTGTTGATCAATTAAATATCCTATTATCTGCGACCGTTTTATATCTACATCACTACAGGAAAACTTTTTTTCTACGGCTTGAAGCGCTTTCTGCCACAATCCGACATCTTTAAAATCTTTTTCACTCAAAAGGCCGCTTTTTAATCCGTCATCAAGATCATGGTTGTCATACGCTATTTCATCAGAAATATCAACGACCTGTATCTCAAGCAGCCATGGCCCCGGAATATCAATTTTTTGGGATCTTTTTTTGTCAAAAGGAGTAGAATGCCTTATAATGCCGCGACGAACTTCAAGAGTAAGGTTCAACCCGCAAAAATCAGGATGCCGTTTTTCCAGCACATCCACTACCCTTAAACCATGGGTATTATGATCAAACCCTCCGTGCCTTTTCATCAGTTCGGAAAGAACATCTTCTCCTGAATGGCCAAATGGCGTATGTCCCAAATCATGCGCTAATGCTATGGCTTCAACCAGTTCCTCGTTCAACCTAAGCGCCCTGGCAATCGTTCTGGCGATCTGAGCGACTTCAAGTGTATGCGTAAGCCGGGTTCTGTAATAATCCCCTTCATGATTAACAAAAACCTGCGTTTTATATTCAAGTCTTCGGAAAGCGGTAGAATATATTATCCTGTCCTTATCCCTTTGATAAACAGTACGGTAAGAATGTTCTTTTTCCTTATATAAACGCCCTTGTGTATCCGCGCTTTTCATCGCATAAGGAGCAAGCCAATCTTTTTCTCTTTTTTCTGCTTCTTCTCTTGTAAACATGTTTTTTGCAGTAGAAATTGGGTTTCTTTTTATTAATAAAAATACCGTATTCAACAGATACGCTTATCTAATAAAATATAGTATCACAAAACCGATAAATCCAGCAGTAAAAATTAATAATGTATCCCAGTTTATTCTGCGGGAACTGTCTCCGCGAACAATGAGAGCAATCACTGTAATCACAGCCAGTATCATAGCCGCTATAGTCGCCATGATCTGGCCGGAAGTAAGCATACTTAAAATAGGCGTTCCGCTTAATAGATCAAGAAAAGAAACCACGCTAATATCAAAAATATTACTTCCCAATATATTCCCCACAGCCATATCAAGCGAACCGGCCCTTAACGCGGCAAAAGAAACTATTATTTCCGGAAAAGAAGTGGTCAAACCAAGAAAAAGCGTGCCGATAAAAGTTTCAGAAAGCCCTGTATTTACGGTAAGCTTCGCCCCTATTCCGGCCATCCACATACTTAAAGCCATAACCACTATTAAAAAAAAGATAAATTTAAACCATATTTTAAAAAACGATCCCTGTTCTTCGAAAATATGCTCTTCATGAGACCTGGCTCCCCGCTGACGCATTGTTCTCAAATACAGCAAATAAATGATAATAATAACAACACTTTCTACCCCTATTCTATTCAGAGCAGGAAGGCTTATCGAAACTTTTCTAAAAAAAACAGCGGCTAAAATAACCGCTATAGAACTTAAGATAAAAACAGCTGTAACTAAATTAATCCTTGAAACTCTTGCCAGCAAACGTCCCTTTCCCATAAAATAATCTACCCCGAGAAGAATCATAAAATTGACCATAATTGACCCTAGTATGTTCCCGTATCCAAGCCCGATCTTTCCAAAAGAAAAAACCGCCGTAGAAGACGTGACAATTTCAGGAAATGACGTAGCAATCGCAAGAAAAAACATACCGATTATACCTTCCTCGATATGTGTCCTCTCTGAAATAATTACACCTTCGACACAAAGATAATACGCAAAATACGTTAAAAGCCCGGCACATGATAAAAACTCTAGCCAGAGCATATATTATTTTCTCCTCTCCGCGCAAAACTATTAGGACGAACACTTAGGTCCGCCTCTACTAACGACGAACGACCAACGACTATTTATATTTTAATAATTTCCGCTTTTATCTCATTTCCATTTATCTCTATCATCCCAAAAGAACAATACGGAGAAAAAACTTTATCCGTAGCACTGCCGGGATTAAAAAATAATATGCCATCCTTTGTTTCATTAAAAGGAACATGTGAATGCCCAAAAATTATTATGTCAAAATCTTTTCCTAGAAGTTCTTCCGCTGTCTTCCACACTTTATCAGACGAACCTTTTCCGTGAACAACTCCGATTCTTTTGCCTGATATTACAAAGCTTATTTTTTCCGGAAAACAACGCGACATTTCAGGGCTATCCATATTGCCGTGTACTGCTTTTACTTCAGCAAACCTGCTAAGATCATCTATTACGGACATCTCTATCGCATCTCCCGCATGAATTATAAAATCACAGTTTCTGAAATAATCATAAACTTTTTCAGGAAGCTGTTTGGCAGCTATGGGAATATGTGTGTCTGAGATTACTCCTATTTTCATAATACTAACTCAAACTTTCCAAAAAGACGCAATATTACATTAAGAAGCTGTACGTCCCATACCCAGATATTCTGCTCCTTAGCAAGAAGAAAAGCGTTCTGATCTATTCCCTTAAGCGGAATAAACAATCGCCTTACTATTTTACTATCCTGCGGAGCCTTATAATTATAAAGGTTATATATATCATTCTCATCAGCAATATCATTCTGCTTTACATGGCATATCCATTCTTTCCCGCCAACAATACCCCGGATCTGAAAAATATTACCCTGAAGCATCCGTCTTTTTACCGTATCAAACCGCGGCATTTTACGACGGTCTCTTTGCATAAGAATCTTTTCGTTTTCAAATGACCTGAACAGATCACATATTATATCTTCTACGGTTTTTGAATTAAATTCAATGTATTTCTTATAATCAACTTCCAATAAACTCTTGAACTCCGAATATTTTATATCCATATCATCTATCATCGAATGGAATTTAATATTGTAAACATATTTAAGCCAGTATTCAAAAAGTTTATCGAAAATCTTATAAAACATCCCGCTATTAAAGATCAGATCCATATCCTGAAGTCTTTGGAGTTTTTCGCCTAAAGTCTTATCTGTTTTTCCCAGTTTTTCCTGTATTTCCTTGATCGTATTCGCGCCCTGCGCAAGTATTATCAATAAAGGAATAAATGTTTTTTTCTCATTTTTTTCAAGAAAAAAATTAATGCTGTTCGTAAAATACTGATTAAGTATACCTTCTGATAGATACATTAACTGGGCAAAAGTCAAAAAGAAGCACTCCGTTGCTTCTAATCCCTCTGTTTTTATTAATTCCGAAAACCGATTCGCAAACATCTCAAGATAAAAAGGATTACCCTGTGAAACTTGTATCATATAATCGATAATATCAGAATATTCTCCGTTGGTTTTTATCTTATCCGAAATAAAAGAACGCGCCGTATGATTATCAAACCCCTCTATTTCTATCACCTCAAAATTGCCAAAAAGAAGCGAAAGTTTTTGAGACAAAATATCTTTCAACAAAGTTTTCTGAGAACTGGAAACTATGTACATTGTATTTTTTTGAACCATTATAAACTTCCCAAAGGTTTGAAACGGTTTTCTTAACCTGAAATTTGAAAGATTATGGAATTCGTCCAAAATTACTATACAATTTTTATCGGTTTCCTGTTTAAAAACAGAAGTAAGCGATAATAACCGCTCATATGCATCATTTGTTTTCTTTTTTTTCAAAGATTGACATATCTTATCGATACAACCTGTGGTGGAAGGTATAGTTTTCCTGCAATTTTCCTTTAACGATTCAAGATCTCCGTCTGTTCCCTGTATAGTTAGAAACTCTCCCTCGCCGCGGCCTGTTTCCACTCCCTCATTCTCTGTGTTCTTTGAATTGAATTTTAGATATCTATAAAGAAGCGCAGCCATAAATCTCCTGCAAAACATATAAAAATCATCGCCATCCATCTCAAGATAAAGCGGAACAATCTCAGGGTCTTTTATATGTTTCAGAAAATGACGCAAAATCGAGGACTTCCCGGTAAGCATAGGTCCGGCAAGAGCCAAATTCTGACGGTATCCCCCTTTTAGATCCGTTACTCTTTTTTGCAGAGTGCCCAGAACTTCTTCCCGGCCAAAAAATTTTTTCCCGAATACTGGTTCTATAAACATACTTTTATCAGTTTAGGCCTTTTTATTAAAAATACCGTATTATGCGATAAAATGGAGCGAGCGAGGGGAATCGAACCCCCGTCACCAGCTTGGGAAGCTGGAGTTCTACCATTGAACCACGCTCGCTCTATTAATTTCAAATAGATTTCCACTCAATATTATTTATATTCTTAAAATTTAGTAAGACTTTCAAAATGCTTGTATCTTTTTTCCAAATTCGCCTGTCTTACTCTTAAAAGACCATCAACGCTAAACGCCTCTACAGCGAAAGATGCCAATATACTACCATAGACCAAAGCTCTTCTCAAGATTTTATCGGTAATTTTTCCTCCTCTGGAAAGATAGCCCATCATCCCGCCGGCAAATGTATCCCCGGCTCCGGTTGGATCGGATATTTTTTCCAACAGATATGCCGGAACAATAAAACGCAAGCCCTTTGAAAAAAAGAGCGCTCCATGCTCGCCTTTTTTTATAACTATCAATTTGACGCCTTTATCAAAAATATAGCGGGCCGCGTCCAAAAGATTAGTTTCTCCTGAAAGCTGTCGCGCCTCAGCATCGTTTAACAAAAAAAGATCCACATTCTTAAGCAATTTAATAAGAGATTTTTTCTTATGTTCGATCCAAAGATTCATGGTATCACAAGCAACTATTCCCCGCGGTTTCACCTGATCAAATATCCATTTTTGAAGATCAGGATCAATATTCGCCAAAAGAAGATTATCCTTTGATGTTACGTTAGCCGGAATAGTAGGCCTAAACCCTTCAAAAACATTTAAACGTGTGCTTAATGTTTCCGCGTAACTAAGATCATAGTGATACTTAGCCTTCCATCGAAAAGTCTTTCCTTTTTTCCTCTCTAATCCGGTCGTATCAATATTACGTTTTTTGAACATCGTAATATATTGTTCGGGAAAATCCGTGCCCACAACACTTATAAGATTCACCGGAGCGAAAAAAGAACCGCTAACCGAAGCGTAAGCAGCAGATCCGCCCAAAACATCCTCTTTTTTCCCAAAAGGTGTTTCCACACTATCCAGAGCCATTGACCCAATAATTGTCAATCGCATATTACTCCCTTCAATTAATTATATATTACGAATTACTAATAACCTTTACCGTGCAGATTGCCGCGGCACTCGTCTGCCTCGTGCCTCGCAAAGACAGAAGAGTTCCTCCAAACCGATTCTAAAGTCAACTCCAAACCCGGCCCAGATGGGGACAGGTTCCCTGCTGTAGTCTAAACCCTTGCTGAAACCCGTCCCCTTATTTTTATTATTATATTTACAACATGTCCCCACCGGGTTTTAACACAAGCTCAAAAGTTCGCCGTCAGAGACGGCTCCTACTAACGACAAACGACTAATTATCTGTCTTAAAGCTGTCTTCCAGAATCTTGATCGAACAGTATTCTGAACACATCGTACACACATCTTCAATCTTTGGTTGAGATTTTTTTCTTATCTTTTCAGGCATTTCCGGATCAATAGAAAGTTTGAATTGTTTTTTCCAATCTCTTTTCGCTCGAGCTTTTGAAATTTGCCTGTCCCGCTCAAGCGCCGATGGTATTCCTTTAACAATATCTGCCGCATGAGCCGCTATTTTAGACGCTAAAACTCCCTGCCGTACATCCTCGGCATCGGGAAGCCTGAGATGTTCCGCCGGCGTAACATAACATAAGAAATCAGCGCCATGCCAGGCCGCGATAGCTCCTCCAATAGCCCCTACGATATGGTCATAACCGGGAGCCGCATCTGTTACTAACGGCCCTAAAACATAAAATGGCGCGCCATGACAAATAGATTTCTGCAATTTAACATTCATTTCTATCTGATCAAGCGGCACATGTCCCGGCCCTTCTATTATGACCTGAACTCCTTGCGAAAGCGCCCTTTCCTGAAGGTCCCCAAGAATAAGAAGTTCCTGAATTTGAAGACGATCCGTAGCATCTAAAAGCGAACCTGGCCTTAAACTGTCCCCTAAACTCAACACAATATCATACTTCCGCGCTATTTTTAATATCTCATCAAAACAAGAAAAAAAAGGATTTTCACGCCGGTTGCGCATCATCCATGAAGCTAAAAGCGCTCCCCCGCGGCTGACAATATTGAGAATCCTGGGATTTTTCGATGCTTTATACACAGATTCTAAAGTTAGTCCCGAATGAATCGTAAAAAAATCCACACCCTCTTCTGCCTGCTTTTGCATTATGTCTATAAAATCTCTCTCCTGCATTGAAATAAAACTCTTTTTCTTTTGGCAAGCCAACTCATAAACCGGAACCGTTCCTACCGGAACAGGACATTCCGCAAGCACTTTACGCCGAAGTTTCCCCAGATAAGGCCCCGTAGACAAATCCATAAGCGCGTCAGCTCCGGAGGAAACAGCTGTATCCATTTTCCTCATCTCACGTTCAATACTTGAATACCCAGGAGACAATCCAATGTTCGCGTTAACTTTTGTTTTCAATCCTTTCCCTATGGCGCAAGGCCTGGTCATACTTCGATTTTTGTTTTTAGGTAAAACTATGTGCCCGGCAGATATACCCTCATAAATATATTCTTTTGTTACATCTTCTGTCTTTTTTACTTTTAAAAGAAGTTTCTCTTTGATTTTTATCATTTTATCTCCGTGTCTAAAATTTGCTTTATTAATTTTATTCTATACTCCGTATTCTTTTCCGTAACAGCATAACGGGCGAACGCAACTGTTTTGACACCAAATCGGCTGATCTCCCGTACATTACTCGTATTTATCCCGCCGATAGCAACTAACGGCAAATTAGCCGCTCTTATTGTTTCTTTTAAAATTTTTGGAGTCACTTGTTTTAGTTCCGGTTTTAACGGCGTGCTGAAAACCGGGCCAATAGCGGCATAATCCGCTCCTTGTTTCTGTACTTCCCTTATATCGCAAGCATTCCTTATGGTACTTCCGATGACAGCGTCTTTTCCCGCTATTTTTCGGGCAAGCCTAACCGGAATATCTCCTTTACCAAGATGCACACCATCTGCCCCGAAACAAGAAACCAGTTCGGGCTTATCATTTATAATAAAAAAAATCTTTTTCTTTTTAAGAAAAGAAGCCATTTTTTTTATCATTAGAAACAGGGAAAAATCTATTTCCGCTTTGCATCTTATCTGAAGTGCGTCTATAGGACTCTCCGCAAGCTCATAAAACTTGTTCCGAAGTAACCGCCTGTCAGAAAAAAGCCCGGCATCAAGAATTACATATAGTTTCCAGTTCTTTAACAGCTGTTTTTTCGATCTCATATAATTTAAAACGGAAATTTTTGAATTTTCTGGATAATACGCGGTCAAAAAGCTTAAGCACTTCTTCTAAAACCCTCAGCGATTCCTTCCCCCTTTGGGTATTAGCTAAAAACAAGTCTACTAAATTTTCGCGTGATTCTTCGGATCTGGTAGATTTCATCCCTACATCTTCGGTTATATTCCTGGAAAGAACCAGTTCTTCCAAATGTTCTTTCCTCAAAGCTTTTATTGAATCGAATATTTCATGTCGTAGATTTTTAAGCTTAAACGTCAGTTTTTCATTATTTGAAGAAAACCTTATAATATCCTCACAAACACGGATACCTTCCATAACCCGATTAAGATTAGCGTCTATTATCCTATAAACTCCTTTATCCATTTATTCCTCTCCTCTATAATTTGCACAATAGAAACGCACCGTGAAAGCGTCACACTTAAAAATAAAAATCAAAATTCGGGGACATATTTTCACAGACTCTCATTTCCGCGAAAACATGTCCCCGATTTAGCTTTAAATTTTACCGGCCTGATAATTTTAATTTATTAATTAAACCCGTTGTTGAAAACCCGGGAACGTAATTGATAAGTTTCACTCTTCCTCCCGAAGCTTTTACATGTTCTGCCCCTGCTATTTTATCTTCGTCCCAATCTCCGCCCTTTAAAAGCACATCAGGAGTTATTTTTTTTATAAGCCGTTCCGGTGTATCTTCATCAAAAAGAGTTATAAAATCCACACTTTCCAGCGCCGCCAAAACCTCTGTTCTGGCATTCTCTCCGTTGACAGGCCGGTCAAAACCTTTGCCAAGTTTTTTTACGGAATTATCACTGTTCACAGCCACAATTAAAAGATCACATTCTTTTTTTGCCAGTTTCAAATAACGCACATGGCCCAAATGTAAAACATCGAAACATCCGTTAGTAAAACCGATTTTTTTACCGTCAGCCTTTTTTTCTTCGACGATTCGTATTAACTCATCCTGTGTTTTTATTTTATCAAAATCCATCACGATAAAGTTTCTTCTATTAATTTACATAAAACATGTATTACTGTTATGTGAACTTCCTGTATTCTCGCGGTGTTTTTTGATCTTACGGTTATAGCTATATCCGAAAGTTCTGCCAATTCGCCTCCGTCTTTTCCGCTTAATCCGATAACCTGTATCTTTTTAGCGGCCGCGGCTTTTACTCCTTCCAGAACATTCTCCGAACTACCGCTTGTAGATATAGCAAAAACTATATCCTCCGGGCCTGCAAGAGCCTGAATCTGACGCTTAAAAACATCCTTAAAGTTATAATCATTTGAAAAAGCGGTTAACACAGAGGTATCAGTAGTCAACGCTAAAGCTGGGATACTTTCCCGCTCCCGCTCGAATCGCACGATAAGTTCGGCCGCAAAATGCTGACTGTCAGCAGCGCTTCCGCCGTTACCAAAAATAATGACTTTTCCGCCCCTCTGACAGCAGGCAATAATCGCTAAGGCCGCTTTCGCGACTGCCGCTATATTCGCACGATCGGAAAGAAAATCTTTTTTAACCTTCAGGCTTTCCTCCAGAATAGTTCTTATCTTTTTTTCTGTATCCATGTTTTCTCCGAAATATTGTTATTATCCTATTTCTCTGTAAGGAACATTCATGGCGCCTGTCATTTCTTCATTCATGGCTCCTGAGGACGGTTCGGTTTTACTCTCAATCTTTCTTATGTGCATCTTTATGTTTATTTTCTTTTCTATCCCCAGCATACTTTGCACCTTGTTGCGCACCTCCATCTGGATCTTTTCCGTTACTTCAGGGATATTTGCTCCCGAAAACATGGAAACATCAGTTATGATATTTATACCTCTCTTATTGATATCAACACGCGAACGAAGATCCTTTATTCCTAAAATGTTTTTAGCAATCTTACGAACATAATCTTCAATCGCGGAAAGCGAAACAGTAACTTCTCCGTCGGGATTTTGAAAAGCAACTATCCTGTTTTTTTTGATCCGCTTTTCCATCCGATATGGATAAACTATACCCAGAATAACAAATAAAAACCCAATAACAGCAGCAGCCGCCTGATATGAAAAATTGGCGCTAATAGAATTGATTATCTCCAGCCAAAACTCCGGGACTATCAGATTCAACGCAACCGCGAGAAACAAAGCCCCTGTCCCTACCATTACTGCCATATAAAAAACCGCGCTGAGCCGTTTAAAAAAATTCATCTGTCCTCCTTAAAATGATAGAAACATTATCAAAAAATAAACACAAAGATCACAGAGATTTTTTCACGTTAAATACATAACCTTTTTTCTGTCTCTGTATACTCCATAAATTAATCTATTTCCCATTTAACCTTATTGGTTAAGGCTTTATTATAAATGCTTTCTAATAATTCTAAATCGAAAATTAAACGTATCTCTATAAAACAAAAATTATATAATATTTCCCGGAAAATTCCCTCTGTGTACTCTGCGGTTAAATCCTTTTATGTTTTTATCTTTTACGAGCCTGCGGCGGAAAACTATTTTCCTTCTTTATCCGCGAAAAATTTCTCAACGAAATGAGTCGAAAAATCCCCTCTTTGGAAATCAGGGTTACGCAGAACTTCTCTGTGAAAATCAACTGTGGTTTTTGTAGGTTCTATTATGAATTCATCAAGAGCCCGTTGCATAGTCCTTATCGTTTCCCGTCTATTCGGGCCATATGCTATAAGCTTAGCAATCATGGAATCATAAAAAGGAGGTATTGTATACCCGGCATAAACGTGTGTATCCACCCTTACCCCCGGACCTCCGGGTATACTCAAAGCTGAAATCTTTCCCGGTGAAGGACGAAAATCATAATCCGGATCTTCCGCGTTTATACGACACTCTATCGCCCATCCTTTTATCTTTATATCCTGCTGTTTAAAAGCAAGTTCTTTACCCGCGGCTATCTTTATCTGTTCTTTTATAAGGTCTATTCCTGTGACCATTTCAGTAACCGGATGCTCTACCTGTATACGGGTATTCATTTCCATAAAATAATAATCGTCACCAACTACAAGAAACTCTATTGTCCCGGCTCCTCTGTAATTCACGGTTTTTGCGGCCAGAACAGCGACTTTACCCATTTCTTTACGCTTCTCATCAGTCAAAAAAAACGAAGGAGCCTCTTCTATAAGTTTTTGATGACGGCGCTGTATGGTACAGTCTCTTTCGCCAAGATGAACTACATTTCCTTTTTCATCAGCAAGAATCTGAAACTCAATATGACGCGGAGCTTCTATATATTTCTCCATATATACGGCAGAATTCCCAAAAGCGGCTTCTGCCTCACTTTGCGCGGTCAAAAAAGAGTTTATCAAACTTACGTCATTATGACATACCCGCATACCTTTACCGCCGCCGCCGGCAGATGCCTTAATAATAACAGGATAGCCTATTTTCTGAGATTCCGCTAACGCCGCTTCTCTTGATTCAATCACAGTACGTGACCCGGGAATAACAGGAACACCGGCTTTTTTCATGGTTTCTTTCGCGGCCATCTTATCACCCATAAGCTTTATATTTTCAGGAGTAGGGCCTATGAATTTTATACGGCAAGATTCACATATTTCGGCAAAATGAGCGTCTTCGGCAAGAAACCCATATCCCGGATGTATTGCTTCAACATCCGTTATCTCAGCGGCGCTGATAATATGCGGAATATTAAGATAACTCGAAGACGGAAGACTATCGCCTATACAAACTGCCTCATCAGCCAGTTTTACATGCAACGATTCCGCGTCAGGCTTTGAATAAACCGCCACTGTTTTTATTCCAAGTTCCTTACAAGCGCGTATAATTCTTAGCGCTATCTCGCCTCTGTTAGCTATTAAAATTCTTGAAAACATAATAATTTTTCTGTATTTAAGCCGGATCTATAATGAAAAGCGGCTGACTAAATTCAACAGGATCCGCGTTTTTTGCGCATACTTCAACTATTTTTCCTCCAAACTCAGCTTTGATCTCATTCATAAGCTTCATGGCCTCAACGATACAAAGAACATCACCCTTTTTCACTGTATCGCCTGCAGCAACATATGGATCGGCATCCGGAGCCGGAGAACTGTAAAAAGTCCCTACCATAGGCGACTTGACTTCTTTCAGGTTTTTATTCTCTTCTTTTTTTGTTTCGGCTGTTTCAGAAACCGTTGAAACCGTCGCTTTTTCAATAGCAGCAGGCATAACTATCTGCCCTGCTCCGGCCTGAGATTGTTTTAACAGCCGAACCTTCATTCCTTCCTGTTCGACCTCAACCTCCACAATCTCATTATCGTTCATTAATTCAACAAGTTCTTTGATTTTTTTTATATTCATACAGCTCTCCTTTATTTCGTTTCTGACATTGGAAAAAGTTAATCACAGAGATCACAGAAAAATTTTTCAATATCAAACTAATAGACTTTTTTCTTTATCTCCGCGCGCTCACAAAAAAACGTTTTCACCTCTTCTTTAAGCCTTATTATATTAAATTGGCTTTTAACTCAAAGTTTTTTCATACCCTTTTCCCGTAATCCCAGATCTAAAATTAAATTCATTTCGCGAACAACAAACGACAAGCACCAATTTATGCCCGTTCCACATATTCTCCGGTACGTGTATCTACTTTTATCAACTGCCCCTGTTCTACAAAAAGAGGCACTTTTACTACTTTTCCTGTCTCAAGTTCCGCGGGTTTTGTAGCGCCTGAAACCGTGTCTCCTTTAAACCCTGGGTCAGTCTGGACTATTTCAAGAATAACATGTATCGGCGGATCAATACTCAAAACCTCTCCGTTACATATTTTGGCTGTTACTATTATATTTTCTTTAAGATAAGCGGCTTTTTCGTTGATCTTGTTTTCCGGCACATGAATCTGCTCATAAGTTTGTTCATCCATAAAACAATAACCCAGATCATCTTTGTATAAATACTGCATGGGTTTTTGTTCCACATAAACTTCGTCAAAAGTATCTTCAGGCCGCAATGTAAGCGAAACCGTTGAACCTGTGGAAAGATTTCTTAATTTGGCCCGAATAAATGCCCCGCCTTTTCCGGGTTTATGGTGCTGAGCTTCCAAAACCTCGTTAAACTGTCCGTTATAAACAATGATACCATTCTGTCTTAACTGTCCTGCTTTTATCATCTCGTCAAAACCTCACATCCTTTAGAAGTAACTAATACCATATCTTCTTCTCTTATACCTCCCAGGCCTTCTTCATATAATCCCGGTTCAACCGTAACGACCATACCCCGTTTAAACCTTTCCTGGGAAGTCTGTCTCAGAAAAGGCTCTTCATGAATATTTAAACCCACTCCATGACCAAGGCCATGCAGCACAAAATCCCCAAGACCGGCTTTCTGAAAAATGCTGTTTACTTTTTTGACTAGCAACCCTATTTGAACACCCGGTCTAATATTATTAATAGCAAAATCATGAGCTTCTCGTACAAATCTTTTAAACACTTTGATTTTCCGGTCTATTCTACCGTTGTCCCATGTTCTTGTCAAGTCAGAACAATACCCATGGTATCTTATTCCAAAATCCACAAGAAGATGTTCCTGATTTTTAATCTTTGTATGTCCTGCAATAGCATGCGGATAAGCGCTATTTTTTCCTATAGCTGAAATTGTTGAGAACGAGTTTTTATACCCTTTTTCGCGGATATAGCTATCAACCATACCTTCTATTTCTTTTTCGTTCATACCTGTTTTTATGTTTCTTTTTACTTTTCGCCATATCCGAATTGTCTCTTTAGCGGCTTTTCGCAAAACATCTATCTCTTCCGCGGTCTTAATCTTACGCAGATCTTTAATAATCGATGTTATATATATACCTTTACGTTCTGAAATGATTTTTACAGCCGGAATACTCTTACATAAATTCTTATACATAAGAAAGGAAACACTATCTGCTCCTACTCCTAAGTTTTTTATTTTTTTAATCCTTATCTGTTCTGCTATTATTTCGATAATTATACCTGAACCGGTTATAATATCAAGGAACTCATGTTTTAAGCGGCTTATGGCAAGAGCCCGGTTCATCTTATCAATAAAATATAAGGGCCTTTCGTATGCCGGAATAACTAATACTACTCCGGGAGAATAAAACCCGGTCAGATATATAATATCATACTGGCTGTTTACCAGAATAGCATCTATCCCTATATCTCTTAACCTTAACCTTATTTGATTAATAACACCTTTATTATAGATCAATTTATCTCCCGCTAATTATATCAATCAAAGCTTTTACTCCTAAAATATAGCTGTCTTTGCCAAAACCGCTTATTTGCCCGGTAACGACCGGCGCAATAAGTGATTTATGCCTGAACTCTTCTCTTGAATAAATGTTTGATAGATGAACCTCCACTGAAGGCAGATTTCTGGCCCTTAAAGCATCATGTATAGCCACACTGGTATGAGTATACGCGGCCGGATTTATTACAATTCCAGCGGCATCTGTCTGGTTGATTTTATCAACAATATCTCCCTCATGATTTGATTGAAAAAAATCAATACCGATTTTTTCATGTTTAAGCATTTTTTTTATTTCATCATTAATACTCTCAATAGTATCTGTCCCATAAATATCCGTTTCTCTCTTCCCCAGAAGATTAAGATTAGGACCGTGTATAACCAGTATTTTAGACATAAAACTCCTTTCTTCCTACTAACAATTATTTATTGCGGTTAAAAAAAGTTGACACTTTTTGTTCGAGATTGCCACAGGCCTCGTCTGCCTCGGCCTTCGCAATGACGACTCTCTTCTGTCATTGCGAGCTTCGAACTAAGCGAGAAGCGCGGCAATCTCCGCCTTTTTCCCTAACGACGAACGACAAACGACTAACGACTATTTATCACTGCTTTTAATATAGCCTCTGGTAAATCCCCAACAGAAATATGTAATCCCTCCTATAATGCTTACGAAAAAAAGTCCGAATAATACAAGCAGGCTGACGGCAAAAGCCGACTCTTTTCCCGCAAACGGAGCAAAAAACGATACAATAGCCCCTTCTCTTACTCCAAGACCGCCCATAGAAGGCATCATGCTTATAAACGTAACTATAGGCATTATTAAAAATATATTACCCAAACTCACTTCTTTTCCCAATGAAAGAAAAAAAACATAGATAATAAAAAAATATAAACATTGCGCGACTATTGATAAAAGAAACGCGCGAAATACTATTACCCGCCTGTTTCTATAATCATGCACTATCTTGTATATAGCATTAAGTTTCTCTCCCAAATCAAACATCTTAATACGCCCCAAAATACCTTCCACAAAACGAGCTACGCGTCTGTTAGTAATAACTATAAATCCGGCCGCGCCCAATATCAGCAGAACAAACGCCATAATCCTTATTAACGGCAGTTCGAATCTCCCCCCGTCAACAATAAGCGCCGCCGCCGCGATCACTAAAAAAGTATAAAGCCCTATTATGCGGTCCATAAACACACTGGCATATGATTGTATTTTTTTTTGACTTGTATTTCCGGCATAATGCGCTTTTACAATATCTCCTCCCACGGCTGTAGGAAGAAAATTATTAAAAAAGTATCCGACAACCGTAAGTTGAAAAGATTCCCATAAACTAATAGTCAATGTTTCCCCGCTAAAAATTACTTTCATACGATACGCAAGCATTATTACGTTCACAAGAAAAAATACAATACCAATACTTATAAACATCATATTACTGTGTGTAATAGTTTCCCATATATCATAAATCTCTCCTCTCATAAACCAGAAAAGAAGGCCTAATAATCCAAAACTTATAACAATACGAATAAGAGCTGTTCGTGTCTTTCTCATTTATTATCCTGTCTATTTATTAAAAAAACACAGAGCAATTCCTTTTTCCCCTCTGTGTACTCTGCGATTAATTTCTTTCATATTTTTACCATTTCATTTTTGATACTATCATTTATTTTTCACATCACCATAAAAAACGAAGTTTTCGATCTAATTTTTTAATAACTTTCTCCGCGGCAACTTCTCCCTGTTTTATTATTATAGGGGCCTTATCAAAATCAAACTGATCGACATTAACAAGCTCGGGTTTTATAACAATATCAGCAACAGAAGACTGGTACCTATTAAGTTCTTCCCCCATGATCTGAACAGACTGTATCAAAGCATTAATAACATTGTTTATCTTCTGTTTTTTTACGCAAAACCCCGGATTTACAGCTAAAATAAACGTAGCCCCGAACTCATACGCGGCTTTAGTCGGGATACTATTACGAACCCCGCCGTCTACTAAAAGTCTGCCGTCAACATCTACTGCCGTAAAAATCCCCGGCCAGGAACAGCTTGCTCTGATCAATTTTATTAAATCCCCTTTTTTATGAGCTTTTTCTTCTCCTGTTTCAAGATTAGTAGTAGTCAAAGCAAAAGGGACCTTCATATCGCAAAACCCTCTTCTTCCTATAATGTCCTCTATTACCAATTGAAACTTATTTCCTTTTATAAGTCCCGTAGGATGAAGTCCTATATCCACAAGATTGGACCATTTAAAAGCGCTAGCTTTTTTCTCAAGTTCCTCCATGCTAATACCTAAACAATATGCCGCGCCGATAAGGCTTCCGATACTTGTTCCTACTACCATATCAAACGGCATTTTATCACGGCCAAAATGCCGTTCCAAAACTTTAAGCACGCCTATATTGGAAAGCCCTCTTGCGCTTCCTCCTCCAAGAGCCAATACAATTTTCTTTTTTTTGAAAATTCCCATATAACCACCCCTTTTTTTAATAAAGATTGCCGCGTCACTTAGCTCCTCGCAATCAAGCTGTGTCACAATTCAAATTTTGTCTTTGCGAGGGAGCAAGAGCGACCGCGGCAATCTCTCGTCCGTCTTTGCGAGGGAGCGCAGCGACCGCGGCAATCTCAATAATAATATAGTTTGTCCTTAAAGTTTATATTTTTGTTGCTATATGAGATTGCTTCCCGCCAAAGGCGAACCCGCCTCTGGCGGTTCTTTGTTTCGCGCAGACCTAAACTATCATCGATCACCAATCCACATCAATAAACCACTACACCGGCATAGCCTACAACCTGAAGCATATCTCCTGTTATGTACCCGCTGTCAGAATATTTAACAAGTTCCGCTTTTTCGGCTTTCATCTTTTTCGCAGTCATAAGCATTATAGCAACAGGAATATATCCGCACATAGATATATTTTTTTCTTCTACTATACGCAACAGTCCTTTTGAATCCAGGGCAAGAACCCTTTCTATCGCCATCTTATCTTTTTCTTCCGCAGATACGCGGTCTTCATAGTGCGTCATATCACTGGACGCAAGAATCGTAACATCTCGCTGTGTTTCCTTGACAGCTAAAAATAGTGCCTCAGCTATTTGTTCCAATTCTTCGATCTTCCCATATTGAACCGTTATTGGAACTATTTTTGCTCCTTCCGCGATCATCTGAATAAAGGGCAATTGTACTTCAATAGAATGTTCGTACAAATGCGCCTCGCTGTCATCTTTTATTAAAGATGTCTTTTCCTTGATAATAGAAAGCAATACCTCGTCTATTTCTACTGTACCGAACGGAGTCTGCCATGGTTCTTCGGACGCGGCAAACTGTCTGCCATACCCAGTATGATTAGGACTCAAAATAACATACGTCTGTTTCGGCTTGATCCTGCTGTAAACCTCACCTGCTACTTTTCCTGAATAAATGTACCCTGCATGCGGCACAACCGCGCCTATTGCGTTGATCTTATCCTTATGCGGCGGCAACATACTTTCCAACTCTTCTCTAAGTTCTTTTTTGTCAGCAGTATAAAACTGCCCGGCCATTGCCGCTCGTCTAACCATATCTCCCCCTTCCCTTGTGCCATTTCAATCCAGATGGGGACAGGTTCCCTGCAGTAGCGCAAACCCTGGCTGAAACCAGTCCCCTTATTTTTATTTTTAAATCTTATGCTTCCAAAGGTGTCCCCGCTATGTATAACATATTAATTATATATAAAAATGGCTGGTTTGCAAATAAATAGACCGGTTAAATATGATTCGCTCTAGTTATTTTGAATATTATAAGGAAATAAGAGTTGAAGCAGTTATATCCCGGTTTGGCAGTACATGCTTTTCTATGAACTTATATGAAAGTACGGTTTTTATTATCTCCATGATCTTATCAAATTTAAGCGCTTGCAGATAAGCATCTATCTTTTCATTCCGATCTTTTACGTTTTTAAAACATGTATCGATAAAAATCCTTAACAACTGGTACAATTTAGAATCTTCAGCAGTATCTTTGTTTATTGTTCTGGCTAACAGCATAAGCGAATATATAATGCGCCGATACTTAGGCCTTTCAATTTCGTCTTCTCCTTTTAATCCCTGAACATCTATTACTAGAAATTTAATATCTTTATACTTGCTTTTAAACTCTTCTATTTTTTGAGTCTTATCTGAATCAATCCCCGGTAATTGTATTATAATTGTCTTAGGATCAAGCCCTTTTTCTATTTCGTCTTCAACCTGTTGCATGATCACCCCTGGATTATTTGATTTTATCCATTTCGGCATAAATACACTGCCATAATCTATCTGATCCTTCTCAAGCTCTTCCTTATTCTCAAAAAAATCATACGATGCAAACAAAGTATATTTTTTTTCTAACACAGGAGGCGCGATCTCAAAAGCAGTTTCTTCAGCCAGTCTGATATGTTTAGCTTTTAGTATTTCCTGATAAATATCAAGAGCCGGAGCATCTTGTTCAGCATCAGGGACAAACCTTATAACCCCTTCAGGGAGTTCTGCATTCGCTTCATTCCCCACATAAAACTTAAATAATTTTACAGGCCAGTCTATTCCTGCATCTAAAAGATCCTTTTGAGTAACCCCTAAAAGACTCCTGTCATTACCCGGATTTTTATCTGTTCCGACAAAATCCGCTATTATAACAGCTGAAGTAAGATGAAACTTTTTTATCATCCACAAAGCCAGCTTACCCTTAGAAACAGGCATTATATTAACTGTGCTAAATGAAGCAGTAACTTCAATATCCTGAAAGATTTCGGATTTTCCTTGCATCTCTATAATTTTATTCCTGATCCTTTCAGCTATTTTATACCTTATTTTATGAGCTTGTTCATCTTTATTAACATAAAGCGAAATACCTTCACAAGGAGAACTTGTAATCAATATCTTATCGGCAACAGCTTCATTTATATCATTCTCTTTTAAAACTTCTTTCATAAGGGATACAGCTATATCCTTTAATTTAGCGGCGACTTCATCTTCACCTAAAATAAAAGGCTCATACCCAGGGATATTATTTAATTGTCCGTCTTTATTCATAACTTTGCCTGTTGACCTTGTAAATGTATAATAAGGACGCCTTGCCCCCAGTTGTTTTATACGCTCCATGCCTCCAAATCCTTCAATAAATTGTTCTTGTCTTTTACTTGTCAAAGTACAATTTAGAATCCCTGTTTCAGCAAGATCTCTTTTTAATTTTATCAATCTATCTGACGGAATTTGGGGATTCCCGGCTATCGCCTCCTTTCTGTCAACACCGTCAAAATCAGACAAAATAACATCTACATCTTTTAGGTGCCCGCTTTCAAGAATATCTTTTAGTTTCTGTTTTTCTCTGAGACTATCAACAGCCTTGCTTTGCTTCTCGCCTGGTTGCTTGATCAAATCTTCAGGCCCCACAAAATCAACTAACCCGTATTTAGGTTTTTCCCACCATAAAAGTTTTCCAATTTTCGTCAACATTTCACGAATATTTTGTTTTACACCAGCCAGCATAGGACTTTTTCCGATACGGACAACAACTACAGGAGCAGGAAAATATTTTAAGATCTTTTTTGAATCTGCTGTATAATCCCATTGGCGATGTAAATACATTTTTCTGTACCAAAAATCCCCTATTGCCATTATTAGATCTGCTTTAGCTAGCTGATCATAATAATCTTGAGACATATCCGCGAAATTCTGCCCCATAGCAGGAAACCAATGTGCCTCAGCAACCACTATTTTCTTTGTTTTATAAATATGCTCAGTTATTCTCTCACAAAAAGTTTTCATTTCATCAGAAAAAGAAGCCAGTGCTCTCAACTGCATCTCAACATCACGAATGCCTGTCACATCTGAAATACAATATGGATGATTTTTTGTATGCATAACTACTTTTTTAATAACTTTATTCCTGATACAAAAATCCATAAACCAGAAAAGTGCAACGAGTTCTACCCCCACATTATCATGTAATATATGAAGCTCTGTCACTTCACCTTCACATGTTCGTTTTCTTAAGGACATCAAATATTCTAAAACTTTTTCTTTGTCATTGACCAAATACATTTCATCTTTGGTTTCCTGTGTTTTGTGTGTAGGATCACTATACATATTACCCAACAACAAAATATCCAGCATTTCTGCCAACCCCTTACGAATCCCTTCCTCTCCTTGTTTCTCATACTCCTTGATCTTATTAATATTTAAATTTTCAGCAAAATATTTGACTCCATCCTTACACCCCTTGTGTTTCTTTTCCACATACGGGTCAATATTATTTTCCCAAAATTTTGTTGCTTCTAAAATTTTAACATATATATAATCCGCCGGAATCCTCCATAGAATGCTTTCATTTTTTTCTGCACTCTCTCGAGTTTTTTTTAATTCTCTTTTATATTGCGCGATTTCTTCTTGTTTCTGCATATCATCTTTTGCTTTTTCTAATAGTGTTGTTTCAAAAATATTGATATGTTCATCAGTAATATCAGAAAACCATCTTTTGCCGACATATGGTTTTAATACAAGATCCCACCTTCGTTTGATATCAGCAGGGACTGGTCCGCCTAAGACGCTTATAGGGTTATTTGACAAAATACCGGCGCGCAGTTTTTTTAGATTTTGGATTATATTGTTATATTCTACGTCCGGCATTTTATTTTCATAATACGCGTATATTTCGTTTTTAAACTGTTTGCTTTCAATTATAGTTTGTGTAAAATCCCAAACCTGTGATACAAAATCCGAAAACTCAAAGCCTAAATCATCTACTGTAACCTCAGGCGGCACTTTTGCCCCAAGATCTTTTTCCAATCCTTCCCAATATTTTTGAGCAGTCTTGTTTCTGTCGAGCAATACAGAATCCCTGGATTCTGCAAAATCAGCATGTATTTCTTCGGCTTTTTTATTTTCATCCTTCCAGAATAAATTTTTATATCTTTTGAATAAAGAATCTATTACTTGTTTCCGTATTTTTCTTCCTTCTGATAATTCTCCTTTTTCTTTGTCAAGCTTCAGATATTCCCCTACCAGAGCAATCATAAATACATCTTCCAGCTTTATTCCGCCTATATCAGGATATGCTTTATTACTGAGCCTTTCTGCCACAGCCCTGATATTTTGCTCTACTATTTCAGGAGTAAGATCTCCGTTTTCAACTCTGTCAAAAGTTTTTGTAAACCACTCTTCAAAAGGTTTGGAATCTTTTTGTTCAGCAGACCGCCTTAATGCGACTATCATCTCAAATGCTAATCTTGCTTCACGTGCTATTCTCGTAATATATGCTATACCTTTACCTTTTACACCACCGTCCACATCTTCTTTAACTGCATTAAAATCATGATCATTTACCCAGTATCCGGTTGGTTTAGAAGTATCTAATTCTTCATCAAAGAGTTTATCAATCATTTCTTTAGGTATCCTTGCAATAACTGCTTTTCCTAAAGTAGGCCCGTATTTTTCAATTTTCCATTCACTAATCCTCCAGGCTCTTTGCTCTATCTTTTCTCTAATAGGATCAAT
The DNA here is from genome assembly GCA_043823005.1 of Candidatus Omnitrophota bacterium. GTDB lineage: Bacteria > Omnitrophota > Gorgyraeia > Tantalellales > Tantalellaceae > JBDRBG01. The sequence goes on along the minus strand of JBDRBG010000065.1, from coordinate 14,977 downwards.
AATCGGGTTTCCTCTGAATTCTTCTCTATTTGTGCGAAGACTCCAGGCAGAAGTTATACAAGTTACCTGATCATGATTAGTTACACCCAAATCATTTATTCCAAGATCATCCAAAATAGGGAGAATCAATTCATAGTAAGTTAATGACTCAAGCTTATCTTCAGTCGCCTTTTGCACGATCTCTTGTGTAAGCCCGGGATCTTCAGACAATTTTTGAACTATTAAGAATTTTTTATCAAGAAACTTCTTTCTATTTTTTTCTGCAGGAGTTTTTCTTTTCAGCCACTTTGGCCAAAACCCCATAGAATAATCACGAGTCATGATATTATCGTTAAGATTAACCGAATCGCCCTGTAATGCCGTTATCTCTGGGAATTGCTCCAAAACCTTTTTTCTCATTGGTTCATAGCTTTGAGGAAACATTGAAACTGTTTGTTCATATTTCAGGTAAAAACTCATCATAGCTGACTGCACAGCATTGCGCATAACTAATACAGGTTTTTCTCTTCCATACCAGGAATTGAAAAACTTAAACGGAAAATCATAGATCACTCCTATCTCATAAGCTATTCTTTCAAATATTTGTTCTCTCATAGCACTACGATTAAACGTATCACTGTCTTTAATGTCACCTGCATCCAAAAAATTTTGGATAGCATCACATTGGCCGTGCGTTAAAAATACATAACCCGCCTTTTCACTCGCATGACTCATCACCTTCATATCCTGCCCCTGCTCTTGAATAACAGGATAATCTTCTCCTTGCGGAATCTTAATAAAAACTATGTTCTTTTTTCCTAATGCTTTATCCCAGCAATCCTTGCCAAAAAATTTTAAATATCGGCACATAGGTTCTTTAATGCTGTCTAATATGTCTTCTGACCAATAAGTACCGGGTTTTTCTCTGTCAGGATAATCCTCATCCCAACCCAGATTCTTTGCCCTGTTCTCGATCTCTATAAAATTACCTTCTTCTATCCTTTCTCTTATAAACCGGTCAATAACAGCTTCATTAATTTTCGTATAACGCTGTTTTGCTAACAGGCCTTTTCCTCGTCTAAACGGCGGGACCACATTCTTCTCATCAAAAGTCTTTTTGTGTTTTTCCAATCTTTTCCATTCCTCTTCAGTATAAACCTCTATGGGAAACCCCTGATCCTTATCCTTTTGTCTTGAAAACACAACATGATAGGTATTAACTTGTTTCTCTTCTTTTTCATCTATAACACGGCATTTAACCCAGATATATTCATCTGTTAAAAGTTGCATACTACTGAACAAAAAATTCATATTAAAAGGCCTGAATACACTTTTTTCCTTCAATACCAAATCTTCTTTAAGAGAAGCCATATCAAGAATATCCTGCTTACGGCTTAATAAATTTTCCTGAAGAACATACTCAATATTTGCTGTTTCTTTATCCGGATCATCAAAGATTGAAGACACTGCAAGCTTATCCAGGCTTGACTTTATATCTTGACCTTTGACTTGACCTTTAGCAGAATCAAAACCAGCGCCAAAAACCGTATTATTAGCCACTAGACATAAAATTATTATAAGTGATATTATTCTATATAATTTACGCATTTTTCTGTTCTTACTTTTTAATGTTTTACCCTTTGACTTTATTTTATATTATATATTATAAATGCTATTTTTTTAAGAACAAAATATACCTTTTTGCCTCCTAACAACCACCCAGATTTAGGGACGGTTCTCAAATTGAACCCAGACCTGTCCCAGAATTAATCCCAGGGGTGTCCCCTAACAGTAAATAGTTAGTTTTATCAAAATAATCTTGAATGTACTTGAAAATCCTCTGGCAAGATTGCAACTCCCCCTGAATTGACGGGCCAGACTTAATCAAAGTTTATCTTAATTTATGATTGTAAAGTGATACCTTATCGTCCCCATTCGAATGACAAAGATTCTTTAAAAACTACACTCCTATTCTTTGAACCACGAAGGCACCAAGACACCAAAGTTTTCTCTCTTCTTGTCATTCCCGTCCCCGTTTCCACGGAGATAAACTCCAGCGGGAATCCAGAACCTTCCTGGATCCCCGATATCCGTTAAGCTTGTCCCCATGAAAATGAGGAACGAAGAGCGGATTCGGGGATGACCAAAATGAATTTCTAATATAACCTTGACCCTAGAGCCTTGAACGGCGCCGCAGGCGCCTTATTGTGCCTCTGTGTCCTCTGTGGTTAATCTCTGGATCTTAATTGGTAACATCTGAATTGAGTTCTTGTGAATGGATTACAACAGTAGCATAGGCAGTAAGGTCAAATATCTGATCAGCCAACCTTATTATATCCTCTTTTGTAACAAGTTTTATCTTTTCCACGTATTTCTTGTATTCATCATATCCAAGGCCGAAAAATTCATCCATTGCCATGATTGATGATAAAGATTCATTTGTTTCAAGAGAATGAGCATGCTGTAAAATAAGCCGTTCCTTAGCAAGTCTTATTTCTTTATCAGAAATATCGCCCTTTTTGACCTTTTCCAATATTTCTAATACAATTTGTTCAACTTTTACCAGGTTTTCCTCAGTAGTTGCTACATACAACAACACATAACCTTTATCCTTAAGCGATACTGATAAAATGCCTGAAGTATAAGCAAGCCCCTGTTTTTCCCTCGCCATTTGAAATAACAAACCGTCTGATCCTGATAAAAGAGCGCCTATTACAGAAAGCGTGTAATTTCTTTTATCCGTTACTTCCAGCCCCTGAAACCCTGCGATAAAAAGAGACTGTTCCTTTTTCATGGTAATATCTTTTCTCTCGTTCTCTTTTATAGAGATCACGGACAAAAGTTTTTCTATTTTCTCCTCCTCCGGATTTTCCCAACTCGCGAATCTATCCTTTAGTTTCTGAACTGTTTTAACGGGATCTACGTTTCCTACTATTGTAAGAACAGCTCCTTTAGGAACAAAACATTTATTGTAGAAAACAGTCAACTGTTCACGTGAAATCCCGTCTACAGTTGCTTCTTTACCTAAGCTCATCATAGCGTAAGGATGTTCCTTATAAATCATCTCTCTTAAATTTATTATACTGTTTTTGAATATATCTTTTTCCTGTTCTTTAATAGCGGCTTTAATTTTTTTCTTTTGTTTATCTATTTCGCCTTTGGGGAAAGAAGCATTTTTAACAACATCTTCAAATATGTCCAACCCATCGTCAAAATACTCTGTCATAACATCCATGGAAAGCCCTGTACTTTCCATACCGCTGAAAGAAGCTATACTGCCTCCCATATTTTCGATTGCAGGAACGATTTGACTCTCATCACGCAGTGTCGTGCCTTTCAGCGCAAGCGAAGACATTAAATTAGATATACCATTATTCCGCCGGTTTTCATTCTTTAATCCTCCTGTTACGACAAATGTTACAGAAACCAAAGGGACATCACCTTTTTTCTTGACTATTATTTTAAGCCCATTGTCTAATTCTATAAATTCTTCCCGGAAAAATTCATCCTTCTTATTTTTCGCGGCAAGATCTTCAGTTTCCGCGCCTAAACCTGTTTTAGCCGAATCATCACCTTGCGGAACTTTGACTTGAGCCTCAAAAGCTTCTCCTTTTACGGGCTCTTTTTCTGCTTTATCCGGCCTCTCTGAGTTTTTTTTCAAAGAATCCATCTCTTCCCATTTATAAAAATAAGGATAAAGAATAACCGTAGTAGAATTCTTTTTGGTTAAATATTTTTCCGCGATCTTTTTTATTTCCTCAGGTCCTATTTTTTTTATTTCTTTGACATATTTCTCAAAAAAAGCAGGATCACCGATTAAAAGATTAGAACTGGTAATAGATGAAGCTACGCTTAAACTGCGTTCATGCGCGTGTAAATATGACGAAATCACCATATTCTTGGCCTTTTTCATTTCGTCTTCGCTGATCCGGCCCTTTTTAAGATCTTCGATCACGCTGAAGATCTCCTCTCTTGCCTCAATAAGTTTATCCGGGTCTCCTATAGCAGTTACAACAAAAAGCCCGGGATATTTAGGAGTATAATTACTGCTGGAAACAGTATAAAAAAGCTGTTTGTCTTTAACCAAAGATTTATACAATCTTGATCCCTGGCCCGCGCCTAACAGCAGACTAAGGACATCTCCCGCATACATATCAGGGGAATAAATATCAGTAGAATGAAACCCTATTGCCATATAACCCAGTATTACATCCGCTGAAAACCTGTAAAGTTTTTCCAGTTTTTGTTCCGGCTCTTTATAAATAGTTACAAAACGTTCCTGACCTCTTTTATATTTACTTAATTTTTTACGCGCCGTTTCTATTGCCTTTTCCGGCTGAATTCCTCCGCTAACAGCGATCACCATTTTCTCCGGTGTATACACAGAAGAATGATACGTTCTAATATCTTCACTCGTAAGTTTTTTAAACCTTTCTTCATCCCCTATTATAGGCTCTTTATAAATATGAGAGTTATAAGCTTCGGAAAAAAGGGCCTGCATCCTCATGGTCATAGGATCATCATTTCTAAGGCTGATTTCCTTCAATATAACGTCCCTCTCTATCCCCATACTTTCTTCCGTAAAAACAGGTTCCATAACCATATCCACGATAAGATTCAATGCCGCCGCAAAATTGGCATTAGGTACCACAATATGATATTCAGCAGAATCCATACCAGTCGAACCATTAATCGTACCGCCAAGTTCTTTTATCCTGTCGCGCACTTCTAAAGGGCCAAAATCATTTGTTCCTTTAAAAATAAGATGTTCAAGAAAATGGGATATACCTGTCCCTGCGTATTTCCCTTCATTGGAAAGTCCGGATAAAACACGTATCTGAATAGAAACAAGCGGAGATTCCGGCATATAAGCACATATTACTGAAGCACCGTTATCCAGAACCTTTTTATGGTAGTTAAAATTAAAATCGTCAGCAAAAAGAACCGTACATCCGCAACAAACAATAATCAGCAAAAAAAATACAGCAATTTTACGTTTTTCAAATAATGGTTTTTTCATATAAAAATAAAAATTGTCCTATTCACTTCTTCCAAGATTGCCACGTCGTCGCTAAACGCTCCTCCTCGCAATCACGGATCGGATATTCCCCCTTTTTCCTATTCATCAACCGCTATTTTGCCGGAAGGGCGAGCGTTCTGAGCGCAGTTTTTGCCCGAATCAAGTGAGGGCAAACTGTTTGAGCACGGAATGCTTGCCCTTTCGGCAAAATACTTTGCACTCCGCCTCCAAGCTTTTTTAGCGTTTAGCGTTTAGCGTTTAGCGTTTACTTCTTCCTATACGCTATGCGCTATCCGCTAAACGCTATATATCATTCACTATTCATCACTGTTTCCCGTTATTAGTGTCCACCTTCGCGCATTTTATCATGCTTGTATGATGCGTAATCTTTAAAGCGATATCATCAACAATAGAATAAATGCAGGGTATAATTATCAAAGTAAGAACCGTCGCAAATATAAGTCCCCAGGCTATTGACAGGGCCATTGGAACAAGAAAAGGATCTTTTCCTCCTAAGCCGTAAGCAACAGTCGAAAGCCCTCCCGCAGTTGTAACTGTCGTTAATATAACCGGGCGGATTCTCCTCTCGCCTGCTTTTATTATTGAATCATGCCGGGTCATTCCGGAATTACGCAGTTTATTAATAAAATCCACAAGAACAATAGAATCATTTACAACAATACCGTTCAACCCCACAATACCGAGTATAGCCATAAATGAAAACGGCATACCATGAGCTAAAAAAGCGATGACAACTCCTATCATCCCAAACGGAATAGCAAGCATAACTATAAATGGCTGAATGATCGACCTGAAAAAAGAAGCTAAAATAAGATATATAACAAGAAAAGCATATAAATACGCCTTTAAAAGGCTTACTAAGGAATCAACTGTTTCTTCCTGCTCTCCGCCGTATTTTACTGAATATCCAAGATATTTTTTTGATATATCCTTGAATTTCTGTAAAAGCATTCCATTTACCTTTAAGGCTGTTATCTTATCATCATCCACATTACACGAAGCAGTTACAACTCTTTTTCCGTCAAGATGGTGTATTGTCGTAGTTCCGGGAATCATAACTATAGAAGCTATCTTTTTAAGAGGAATTAAATGTCCTGAATTGTTTTGGATAAGAATATCTTCAAAAACATCCATATTCTGGGACAACTCTTTAGGAAACATTACAGTAACATCTGTCTCTTCTTCGGCTTTTACGGGTTTTATTCTTGTAGCAATACTGCCTTCAAATACAGCTCTGACAGTCTTAGCAATCTGCCCGATAGAAAGCCCTGCCAAAGTAGCTTTATCATGATCGACCTTTATCAGAATTTCTTGTTTGCCTGGCTTATGATCCCACGTAATATCCCTGGTACCGTCAACCGTCCCAAGATAATCCATATATTCACCGGCTATTTTATCAAGCGTATCAAAATTCTCGCCCCTTATTCTGGCCTCAACAGCCTTACCTACAGGCGGACCTGCTTCAGCTTTATCAAATCTTAATTCCGCAAAACCCTGGTTATCTTTAATTTTGCTTCGCAGATCCTCTATGATCTCATTTGCAAGTCTTTTTCGATCCTGTTCAGGAGTAAGATATACTGTAACCTGAACAAGGTGATTTCCTCTGCCTTCAAAAGGATCGTTACGGTCTTCCGCTATTTTCCCGACAGAAGTAACAAAAGAATCCAATTCTTCCGCGGGAAGCTCTGCTACCATGGATTCAATCGGAGAAATAAGCTCATTTGTCTTCTGCAAAGGAGTACCTATAGGAGCTTCTGCCCTTATAAAGAAATAATTTATGCCCGCATTCGGGAAAAGTACAAATTTTAATACCCCGAAAGCCAAAAACATACAACATATAAAAGCAATAATAAATCCGAGAAGAACAAAATATTTGTGTTTTATAGCTTTATTGACAAGTTTCGTATACCCCCTAACCAAATTTTTAAACCATGCCCGATCCTTAGAAACTCCAATCACCTTACCTTTTTTATCATACTTGACCTTCACGAAATCAGCCAGATGGCTTGGAAGAATTATCAGGGCTTCGCCCAGAGATGCCAGCAGCGCTACTATTAATACAGTCGGAATATTTCTTATAAATTTGCCTATTATGCCTGTCATAAAAAGCAGCGGCGAAAACGCCGCGATAGTAGTCAAAACAGCGGTAGTAACAGCGCCCATAACCTCTTCGGTCCCTTTTACCGCGGCTTTTCTCGGAGGAACACCCTCTTCCATATAACGATAAACATTTTCAGCCACTATTATCCCGTCATCAACGATCATCCCGAGCACTATAATAAGGCCGAACATACTGATCATGTTGATAGTTATTCCCAACATCCCCATAACTATAAAAGTCGTAAAAAATGCTATGGGTATGCCTATAACAGCCATCATAGCGACACGCCGCTGAAGGAAAAGCATCATACAAAAAATAACTATTACCAGACCAAACCATCCGTTATTCTTAAGCACATTTAAGCGTCTTCTTGCAAAAAAAGAATAATCATTTACATACGAGATCTCAAGCAATCCTTTACAGCTCTTCAAGAATTCATCCGAAACCCGCTTAACCTCATCTACTATTCCGATGGCATCTCCGGACTCTTTTTTTACAACTATAAGGTTGATCGAACGCGTACCCAGCGTTTTGTAAATTACATCATCTTTTTTAAAAGTATCTTTAATTTCCGCGATATCTTTGACCCTCAGCCAGTTGCCGGAATCATTTGCCCGTATAATCACATCTTCAATTTCTCCCGCTTCAACAAATTCTCCGGTCGTTCTTATGCTGTATTCAGTAGTTTTGGTGTTTATCTCTCCGGCCGGCAAACTGATATTCCTCGATGCCAGCGCCTTTTCTATCTCGTCGAGCGAAACATATAATTTTTTCATCTTTTCAGGATCAACAAGAACCTGTATTTCCCGATCCCTGTATCCTGACTTTTTTATCTTCGCAACACCGTTGATATCTTCCAATTCATCTTCCAGGGCATCAGCATATTTTTGCAGATCCCATTCACTCATTTCGCCTGACAAAGAAACCTCTATAATAGGGTACTGTCTTGTAGCTATCTCAGTAACTATCGGGTCATCGGCAATATCATCCGGCAGATCCTTCACCCTGTCAACCGCGCTCTGAATGTCACGTATTACCTTTTGCTTATTGCTCTCATCAGGCTCTATCTTTACAATAATAACAGACGTACCCGAGTCAGAAGAAGAAGTTATCTCTTTAACTCCGTCTACTTCCTTAAGTTCTTTTTCGATAGGAACGGAAATAAGTTTCTCGACATCAATCGGCGTAGCACCCGGATAAATAGTATTCACGCTTACCATATCAAAATCAACATTAGGAAATATCTCCCTGTTCATACCTAAAAGTACTATAATCCCTATTATGATTATAATTATAGAAATAAGGTTCACAAAAAGCGATTGATTAACGCTGAATCTTGGTAAACTCATAAAAGCTCCTCATATTCAGAAAGAATCGTGTTCATCACGCGGTTAAGATCGACTATAGCTTTTTTATATTTAAGCTGTACAGCCGCCTCTTCCAGTTCAGCGCGCAAAAGATCCTGCTGATAGTCTATTATCCTCTTGGTGCTTGATCTTCCGTATTCAAATCTTTTTTCTTCTTCGCTAAATTTATTTGCCTGAAGTTCTACTGCTTTTTTCAGAAAAGTAAGGCCGGAATAAAAGGCCCTAACATCGCGAAATGCGTTACCGACTTCAGCAATAATGGTTCTTTCGATATTTTTAAGACTGACAAGCGCTTTTTCTTTTTCATGACGGGCCGCTATATATTCACTTTTTGCTTCCCGGTTCTCTATCGGCACTTTTACTTCCACTCCCGCGTAATAATACATATTATCCCTCATTATCGTATTATTCACGGACTCTCCAAGTGTTCCTTCAACTCCGTTCATCTCTAAAGTCGCGTTAAGATCGATTTCAGGCCATGTATTACTATTTTTTATTTTTAAATCCAGGCCTTTTATTTCAACATCCCTTCTCTTTATCTTATAATCCATTCTCTCGCTAAAAGCCTGTTTAAAACAATCTTCCAGCTTTTGCTCAAACCGGCCATAGCTTAAATCTCCTGCCGCTGAAATATCCACGTCATCATCCATGTTCATCGCGAGTTTTAGATCCTTTTGAGCTCTTCTATAACTGTTTTCAGCAAGGATAAGATCTCCTTTTATCTTTTCGATATTTGCTTCCGAAGCCAAAAGATCCACTTTTTCTATTAATCCCATATCATAATTTTTTTTGTCACTCTCATACAATTTAACTGCCCGTTCCAGCATCCCGCTATATATATGCCAGGATCTTTTTGTAAACACAAGATCCCAGTAAAGTTTCTGCACATCCGCTATAAAGGCCTCTATCCTGTCTCTTGTATCCATATCCGCGTTCTTAACTATAAGTTTAGTCATACTGATATCCAACCTGTCAGCGTAACCGAATGTATTTTTTCCTACAGGTTGAGTAACTTCCAATCTGAGATCAGTCTCATGCGCGGGATTCTTTGCGACAAAAGTAGTCTCAGCCCAGCTCCTTTTATCGCGGCCTTCCAGCATAAGTTCCGTTCCCGTAACAAGTGTTTTTTCTATCTTAGCGTAATACTCATTAGTCTGAGCATCATCACCGCTAAAAACAGATAACTGCTGGCGTTTATCCTCTTCATAACTCATTCCGGCATAAATAAAAGCGTCAAACACGGCTTCTGAGTACATTATATCTGTTTCCGCTATCAAAAAATCCAATTTTGCCAGCTTCACTTCGAAGCTATTATAAACAGCGTATCGAATACACTCGTCAATATCCAGAGTGCGGACATTTACCCCTTTTTCAGGAGATCCCTGAGATAATAATCTCGGAATAAAAATATCCTGAGTTTCCTGAGCTTCCAGAGAATTCCCAAAAAAAGACAAAAAAATCAATATTGCCGTGTTAAAAAAAAGCACAGAAAATATCCGTCGTTTTTCTTTATGTTTAATCTTTTTCATTTTTTTTCCTTAATTCGTTATGAACCTTTGAAATCAATCTTAAATATTCTTTTTTTTCCTTTTGCGTAAGTACTGAGAACACATCATTTGCTATGTTCCTGCGTTCCTCGGATATCTGCCTAGCAATCACTTTGCCTTTCTTAATAAGAGTCACCATTACAATCCGTCTGTCTTTTTTTGAATGTTCCCTTTTAACAAAACCGTCCTCTATCATCTTATCAACAATACCCGTCACGGCGCTCATAGTCAAATGAAGAACTTCAGCCAAGTCTCCCATCTTACGCGTCCCGTTCTCCTTAAGAAAATCCAGTATGATTATATGCGGAAAAGTAATACCCTTTTTAGCGAAAATCGTCTTTTGTTTTTTAGTCACTTCCCTGAAAATAAGCGGCTGTAATCTTGAAATCTCATTCCCTATATCCACACGTTTATTCGGAACCATACCCATCCTCCTTTTTTCAAAAAAGCCTTAATGCCCTGAATATTGAAAAACATAAACATTAAAACGTCAAATTTTTTTCCAAAATAATAGTTAAGCAATTTAACTATTATTTAATTTAAGTATATCTCAACATGTCGGTTGTGTCAACTATTTCAAGCGGGCAAACGGCTGGCTTTCAATAAAACTAAACGGGCCTTTCATTATCGGTTTCGCCTAAAAATGCCGCTTTATTACTCAGAAGTAAAGTATATGGTAAGTGAAAAAGTTATGGGAACTCTACCCATCTCCTCTGGAAACCCCGGAAAAGGTTCAGATTTCTTTATCCCCTTAACTGCCTTTCTCTTAATATCAGGCAAATCATCTGAAAAAATATCATCTATTGACATCAATCTGCCGTTTGGAGCCAGAGTAAAAACCATTAACACCCGGCCCGCTTCTACTCCTTCACATACGGAAAAAATCTCAGCTCGCACTCTTTCACGTATAATATTGTGATATTTTAGATATGCTTTTTCTTGCTCAAAAGACTTAAATCTGTCGTTTTGCTCTGATTCATGTTCTTTTTTTATATTCTGTTCTTCCTCAAAGTCCGGTTGATCTTCTGCTTCGGTTTTTTTATTTTCTTCCGGCAGAACAAGTTCAAAAAACTCCTCTTCTATTATCTCCTTTGTATTCTGCCGCCTTTCCCCCTTAAAAACAGACCCGGATTCTTCTGCGATCACCGTATCAGAAAAACCCGGGTCCTGAAAAACTTCTTTATCCCGACTAACTTCAGCAGTCGGAATCAGAATATAACTCAACTCGCTTTTATGTTCAATCTTGTTTTCGCTTTTTTCTTCATAAGAAAAAAGCGAAAACGGAGCAATAAGAACCATATGAAATAATACGGATATTCCAAACGCTGTCCGAACTGTATGATCTTTAAACATGTCCATATAATATCTTGTTATTTTTATGCGCTATCTGCTCTAAAAAGCACAACATGTCTTCTTAAAACCACCCTATTTATGACTTTTATCGAGATTGCCGCGGTCGCTCGAGCTCCCTCGCAAAGACATAAAGTATAAAACAACTATTTATGTGTACTCTACGGTCAATTTCTTTTATGTCTTTGTCCTGTTAGTCTTGACACTATCTTTTGGTTGTATTCAATTCGCAAAAATATCTAGAACTCAATAGATGCTCCCACTTCCAGATTACGCTCAGGCGCGGGATAAAACGTTTCCGCTGTTCCGGTACTGTTCGTTACTCCATAAGCGTTATATTCTTTATTAAACAGGTTCTTAACTGCCAACCAGACCTTAAGATCCTTATATTTATAGTCGATTGTTGTGTCAAAAACAGTATAATCATCCAGAACCGGAGCAATGTTTTTCTGGTCGCTTATCTTGTACCTGGACCCTACATAAGTAAAAAACACTGTCCAATTAAGATTCTTAACGGGAGACACCGTAACTCCGGCTGTAATCTTATTGGCCGGAACAAACGGCACCAGATTATTCGCGTATGTACCTCCCTTAAAATAAGATTTTTGAAGTGTCCAATACGCAAACGGCCGTACTTTTCCATCCAGCAAATTAAAAACCGTTTCCAGTTCAAGTCCGTAATGCCTTGTTTCAGGTTTATAATTTGAATTTTGCCAGGTCGATGGGTCGTAATAGATCTCATTCCTTATCTCCATAAGAAATATATCAGCATTTAAATCAACCAAATCCAAACCTACATCCCTGATCCCCAGCTCATAACTGTTAGTCTTTTGATGTTTAATGTCCGCGTTTAAACCACCGTACTCTGTCCCGAAATATATAGCTTTATTTTGATAATATTCTTCAGTATTGGGTAATCGATACGACCTGGAAAAATCAAAATAAACCTGGGCTTTATCATTATACTTATAACCTACTCCGGCGTTAAAAGCCGCGTCTCTCAAACTCTTACTATCTTCATTAGAAACCAACCGCGTTTGACTGAATTTATAATCAGCCCATTCTCCCCTGAAACCCGCGTTACACAAGACCCTGTCAAAAAGTTTAAAACTATCATGGATGTACATTCCTAATGTCTGTTTTTTTATATCTGTCTCGTCCTGATTATCGCCTATGCGATTACCGCTTAAAACAGAATCCTCCGCAAAAAAGTAATCAGTGCCCATTTTTATTTTATTCTCAAACCCAGCCAAAAATAAATCTATTTCAAATTGCGGACGAAATTCATATGTTTTTATATGATGCGCTGTTTCATATTCAGAAACTCCTTGTGTGTAAACAGTTAACCCCTTGGCCCTTCGATCCCTGTACGAATTAAAGAAAGAAAGCATTGCATCGGCATTTCCCATATTAACTATAAATTTTGGAACAAAAGTCGCGAAATAATCAGAGGTAAACCCCCTGTCATCATCATATACAGTGCCCCTTCTCCCTTTTGCTTCAAGCTGATGCGGATATAACGGGCCCGGCATACCATAATGATCCCTGTGATAACCCGCGGAAATATCCACTTCAAGAACATCTGCCGGATATACTGTTATCTTTCCAAAACAATCATTCGCAAGATAATCATTATTTGACCTGTAACCCGAAGTGTCCTGATACGCGTAAGTAAAGAAATAATCCATCAATTCCGACGCTCCTCCGAACTCAAGAAAACCTTTCTTATATTGATAACTTCCCCACTCAGTTCCGACAACTACCTCAGGCTGTTTTTTTCTGCCTTTTTTCGTTATTATATTTATCACCCCGGCAGCAGCATTATCACCGTACAAAACCGTGGACGGCCCCCTTACTATTTCTATGCGGTCAACAGCGTTAAGGTCAATCTGCGCCCAGTCAACGCCTGAAAGGTCCACCTGATTGGTCCTTCGTCCGTCAATCAACACAAGAACATTTGAATTGCTCGATTCACCAAAACCCCGTATGTCTACAACCGTCCCTTTTGGGTTACCAAAATAGTCCGCTACTGAAATGCCCGTATAATGCTGTAAGAGTTCGGGCAGATAATTCGCGCCCGAATTGTCAATATCCTGTTTTGTTATAACAGTTATCCCCCTGCTGACATCTGAAATTGATTCTTTACCCCTCCACGGAGTAACCACTATAGGTTCAAGTTCAACAGTCGTTTCCGCGAAACACATATCCGGCCCAAAAACAAGAAACATAAACACAAGTAAAATTAATAATCCGCGATTCTTAAACATCCATTCCTCCTAACATTAGTTTCTTAAAAAATCTTTTTAGTGCATAAAAAAACCCTGATATCAATATTGATACCAGGGGCTGCACCCGTTTTCTTCACACCCTGTATAGATCTTTACCGGCTTCCTCGAGCCTGAGATCGTTTACATACAGGCAGGTATTCTGACTCCCGGATCGTCTTAGGATCTATGCCTTCCCGCTATAATAGCAGTGGCTTTTTTAAGATCTTCATCCCCGGTTACAGCGGCGGGACCGCGTCCGATTTTCACGAACTTCCCTTTTAAAATCTTTCGATAACCTGTATGAGAAATATTTTTCTATCTTAAACTATTCTTTTTATTTATCCAAAACTCTTTTTAATTCGCGAGCAAAACTCTTTGAAACCTGGTCTTTTTTACAAATTTCAGAGAAACTTCATATACCCCAAAAATAGCCAGAGAAAACACAACATTACTTACAAGGGTATTTCTTAAAAAAGGAAGCGCTTTAATATAACACGCAATAAAACCCTGCATTGTATGCGGATACCACATAAGAGCCACTCCAAAGTTTGTTATAACAAAAAACAGCAAAGCTGAAAGCACTGAAGCGCCGAACACAAACCCGGGTGTTTTTCTTTTCTTAAGCATACCCCCCATAAATCCGATAATAATAAAAGAACCCCATGTAAAAAAGACAACACTGTGCAAGCCTATAATCATATCACTAAGCGCCATAATACAAAACGGCACCCAGGGAACTATCTTTTTATTCAGATACGCTCCTGAAAAAAGAGCTATAGCGGCAATAGGCACCATATTAGGCGCATGAGGTAACAGTCTCAGCAGAAAGCCCAGAATAATAAGAAAATATGCTATCATGTTTTTCCCCTTTGATACTAATCTTTAGTTTTTCAACCCTCTATTTATATAACCTGATTATAATACAGCATAAAATATTTGTTTGCAATATAAAAAAATTTCATTTTTTGTTTTTGCGAGCAGAGAACATCAATCTCAACAACAGGAGTATAATTATTATAGTCGAGATTGCCGCGTCGCTTCGCTCCTCGCAAAGACAGAGAAAGATTGCTTCTCTCCTCCATTAGACAAAAAAAGATTGCCGCGTCACTTCATTCTTCGTAAAGACGTTATGCCTCAGTCTATCTTGACTGACAAAAGGCACTTTTCGCTATTCACTCACAGTGTACAATCCATACTCAAGTTTTAACTTTTGACAAAAAATATGATACACCAATACCCGCAAAAAAAGTTAACGCGCAAGAAAATACGTCAGAACCTTTTACCGGAAACCCTGGGAAAATCTTATATAACGAAGCTATAATCAG
>JBDRBG010000064.1:0-2104 GCA_043823005.1 Candidatus Omnitrophota bacterium | reverse complement strand
TCTTACGGGATAGCTGTGTCTATTTTTGCTCTTTTATCAGCCATCCTCGCTCTTCTTTACCTTTTCCTCTTTTCCCCCGAGATCCTTCGTCGCCTTCGGCTCCTCAGGATGACGGTGAAACATCATTTTGCAGGTCTCTTTGACTAGCACAATAATATCATTCTCTTTTAACTTGGTCTGTGTTATGGTCTTATTCAATAACAAGCTGTTCTTAATAATCTCTATATTGGAAACAACATATCCTCCGGTAGAAACCATAAGTTCTTCAAAAGATACCGGTTTTATTATCTCCTTTTTGATTATCTTTTTTCTTACAAATAACGTAAAGTTCCTGAGAAACTTTGTTCGTGTAACAATTTTATAAACCAAATAAAATGTAATAATGATTATTAAAAGATTAACCCAAGGCAATATTCTGGCAGGTACTATTAAATGTAAAAACGGTATTTCGAATTTCGGAACAATAAGAGAAGGCCTTAATGAATTAGCAAATGTCGCGATAAGCACTACCAGTCCGGCATTTCCCAGAATCATTAACACAGTAGCTATGCGTCGTCTCTGGGGGTTACCGGTAATAAGTTCGGCTTCTCTAGTCGTAAACCCTGTTCCGGTAAAACATGATAACGCCTGAAATTTAGCTAAGGACCATTCTAGCCCGGTCAATTGAAAAGCTATGGCCCCTATCCTGACGATTATAAAAGAAGCAATCACTATAGCAATAAATAATAGCACATTCATAAAATCCCCGCATGCTTCCCCTCTTTCAAAAGGTCCTTAATGACCCCGTTCACAGCCATTTCTTTTTCTTGAAATATATCAACATTCCAGCAGCAACCACTGCCATAAAACCTAAAACAGATATATATCCGTATTTCCAATTAAGTTCAGGCATATTTAAAACAGAAACCTGCGGATTGAAATTCATACCGTATATACCGGCAATAAACGTAAGCGGGATAAAAATAACGGCAAAAATAGTAAGAACCTTCATTGTTTCATTCATCTTGTTGCTTAAACTCGACAAATAAATATCCAGCATACCCGAGAGCATATCCCTGAATACTTCTATAGTATCTATCACCTGTATAGTATGGTCATACAGGTCCCTGTAGTATATAATCGTATCTTTTCGTACTAGCTCCGACTCTTCCCTCTGCAGGCTATGTATTATTTCCCTCAGCGGCCACACGGATTTACGCAAAAGTATTGCTTCTCTTTTCATCTTATGTATCATCTTTAATGTTTCCGGCACGGGATTAACAGCAACGATATTTTCTATTTCTTCGACTTTTTCACCGAAGTTTTCAAGTATTGAAAAATAATTATCGACCACAGCGTCTAAAAGAGAATGTGACAGGTAATCAGCGCCCAGCTTTCTTATGCGCCCTTTTGCCTGTCTTATTCTGTTTCGAACTGGCTCAAAAACATCCCCCTCTCTTTCCTGCACCGTAATCACAAGATTTCTGCCCAGAACCAAGCTTACCTGTTCAAATATAATATCTTTGAACCCGTTATTAGCGTAAAGCATCTTTAAAGCTACAAAAATATATTTTCCATATTCCTCAGACTTCGGCCTCTGCCCGGTATTGACTATATCTTCAAGCATCAGCGGGTGAAAATCAAAGATCTTTCCCAGCCTTTCTATTATATCGATGTCATGCGCCCCGTCGATATTGATCCAGATAACCTTACCTGTATCTTTATAAGAACCGATTTCTTCTATGTTATGGACCTGTTTTTCAGTAAAACCATCCGAGTCATAATCAAATACCGTTATTTTTACTTTCTCGACCTTTTGCTCGCCTACATGCACAAGCGTCCCGGGAACCAGTCCCGCTGTTTTTGATATCTTTTTTATAAATCGCGTCATACTATCTCCTTTATCTTAAACTTAAAGTGGTATTGTCAAAAGTTAATCACAGAGAACACAGAGAAATCTTTTAGTATTAAGAAGTTAGAAACTTTCTTACTCCCTCCCCTCTGTGTTCTCATAAAATCAACCTCTTTATTGCTTGTTTAAGTCTCAGCACAGTAAAGTTGATCAAAAAATCTATCCTGTGCAATCCGGCTTCTTTTCCCTTGTATTTCAAGTTAATCGCCTTTT
>JBDRBG010000063.1:0-10891 GCA_043823005.1 Candidatus Omnitrophota bacterium | reverse complement strand
AGGAATGATTAATATCGGAATTAAACCAATTTCATTATTCAGGATGGAATTAAAAAGGAATTAAATGGGTGGTACATGGTACACCGACTATCCGTCGATATTGGTATGTTTTCAGAGCGTCGTTCACAATTCCCAGCCAACTACCGTCAAATAGCATCTGCAATTTTTCCAGTTTTCCATAACCTAACCTGACTCCCATGTATTTGCCTGCTTTTTTCCCGAACAAATAATCCCCCTGAAAAGTACCGTCGGGATTAAGTTTTCTCACCCACAATAAACCCGGCATATAATCCATAACTTTTAATAATTTTGCTTTACCCGGAATCTCAAAAACTTCTCCTGTAAGAACATCTGTTATAATTGTAGTTGTATTTTGTATTTGAACATGCGCATTTGCATGGATTGGCTCTGTCTTTATTCTCTCAGTAATGATCAGATCTTCAAAACTCGAACTTCTCCACCTCCCCTTATATTCTACCCCCGGAACATGCCCCTCTATTGGTTCTTGTAAACTCCAATTATTCTTTTTAGCTTTTTCTTCGATAGTATCATAAATAAATTTTTTTAAGCTTTCAATTCTTCTAAAACGATGCGGGAAAGCATTTCGACTTTGACATAATGCTTCAAGCATAAAATCACCTATAGCCATCAAATTATATTCATTAGTTATGACTTGGACATCTATATCAAATCTATTACACCTTTTTAAAAAATCTTCAATGCGAGCCGCATGTTCAGGATTATCTTTATTCATCCCTGGAATATTCAGCGTTTTCAAATTTTTATCCAGTTTATTTTTAAGCTCAAAATATGTTTTGATATTCTGCTGCTCTCTATCCTTTTGATTTTTCGACTGCTTTGTCTTTAATGTTTTTCCTGTTTCCTCTAATTGCCCTGAAAGACTTTTTTTAGATATTAATAACTTCACATATTCTGCTATTTTCTTTAATCCATTTCTTGCGGATTCTGCCCGCTGCCGGATATAAGCCTCTTCTTCTTCCCATTCCGCTGGCCCGGCTTTTTTCCCTGATAAATAAGATTTTTCAGTCCATTCGGTTTTATCC
Organism: Candidatus Omnitrophota bacterium; assembly: GCA_043823005.1. Classification (GTDB taxonomy): domain Bacteria; phylum Omnitrophota; class Gorgyraeia; order Tantalellales; family Tantalellaceae; genus JBDRBG01. The sequence goes on along the minus strand of JBDRBG010000063.1, from coordinate 9,827 downwards.
TGAACACCTCCGTTCACAACAGAAAACATATGATCTCCATTATAATTTTGTCCATAAAACCTTCCGTCTTTATCAAAATCGGCAAACCCTTTGCACAATAACGTAGGCCTGCCAATCTCATGTGAACTCACTGCATCAAGCATAGCGCGGCCTTCACAATCCAAAGCAAAATATTTGAAAGCAAATTTGAAAAAATTTGGTTCCATTTTACGCATTTTTTCTAGACAAAGGTTTGTTGATGAATAAAAAACTCCAAAGACCTGGCGGAGAATTTCGTCCTGTTCGACAGGCGAGAGCTCTTTCATCCCTTCCAATATTTCAAAAAAACAGGGAAGAGCTTCCTGCTTCCATTCAGCTTCAACAGAATCTTCGATTTCAATCGGTTTAAATTCTTTTCTTTCTCTTCTCTTTGCATTACAATATCCAAGATAAATATACGCAGGGATTTTATCAAACATAAAATAATGCACACCATTATTTTTTTCATAATAGGCTTTAACACTTTTACAACCGCTTTTTGGATCAGTTTGTATTTTTGTAATAACTACGTGCGGCGGAAGATTTACTATAATACTTTTTTTCCCATTACCCGGCATTATATAAAGTTCTGCAGCCTCACTGTTCTTTTCAAACTTAACAGGCTCCCATTTGAGGGGTTCTCTTGGAATAAATTCACCGGTTAAAGGATTAATCTTAGTAAAAACCTGCTGCACTAAATATTGAGACGTAAGGCCGCGGTCTATCCGCTTACAATCGCCTATCCATAAGTCCTGATATATATTTCCTTCCCCGTCTTTTATCTTCTGTCTTTTTAATGAAATACCGATTTTTGAAAGTTCCGCATCATCAATATCCGACTCAGTTTCTATTTCTTCAATTTCAAGCTCTTGCCATCGGTCCGAATAACTCGGATAATTGTAAGAAATATTTTTAGGAGAAGGTTTTATCTCCTCTAAATCTTTTGCTTGTTCCTGCATTACCGTACGTCTGGCAATAAGTTCTTTGCTGTTAAAATTTTGCCTTATTTTGGTCTTTACTTCAGTTTCTTTTTGATCAAGCGAAACAAAAGATTCCATCAGTTTTTTTCGTTTTAGCTGTAATTCTTGTATTTCTTTATTCGTTTTCTCTTTTTTTTCTTTTTCAGACATAAGACCGGCTGCTTCCATAGCACTTATCATTTCTTCTAAATTTATAAGCGGTATTATTTTTTTCTTTATTTCCGAATCTTCTGGTGCTTCTTTAGGGTGCATACCTCCCGCCTGCATCCTGCTGTCTTCTACTATATTTTCAACCTGCGCATTAAAAAGGACCTTGTTAGTTCTCCGGCTTAAAAACAATTTACATAACGGCACACAAATGATTGTTAACAATATACCGACTAGCATCCAACTTATGTTTTTATTATAATTCTTTGTCTTTCTTTTCGACCTTTGTGTTTTAGTTCTCTCTTTTCTGGTTTTGTTTTTATTTTTTTCAAACTCCAGAAGCTGTGCGCATTCCTTGCCTATATTATTTAAAACAAGCTGTATTATTTTAGGGTTTCTTTTCACCTCACCGGTAAAATCAATTTCTTTGTATGTTCCCCAATATTTATCTGTCCCATTCTTTCTCCGAAACCCTTCTGGCAGAAAAAGACTCTTTGTTCTTAACATCTCTTCTAACAAATTTTCAACTGCCATATTTTGAGCTGAATTTTCTTTTATGCGGCTTAGCTCTTTTGAATTTAATAAAACTTCTTCTAAGGCTCGCTTTTTTTCATCTGTTATTTCGCTGAAAAGTATATTTTCAAAGATCTTTCTTTCAAAAACCGCAAATAACGCGTTTGAAAGAGTCCCGGCTTCCTCAACCAAAACACCCTTTAAACTATCCCTGGTCTTTTGTATTTCCCTTTTTTTGCTGCCGATTATCTTGGATTTTTCATATAATTCCCTATGTTTTTCTTTAAAACCCCTTTCACCTTTTTTTAATGTTTTCAGCTCTTTTATTGTCTTTTTTAATATCTCTTTATATTCTTCGAGATTTTTTTCATAATCATTTAAAGCATTCTTAGCATTCATTAACTCTATCTTGCTTTTTATTGTATAAAGATTGCTTTCAGGAAAAATATTATTTTCCTGCCATTTTTCCCAAATGTTTTCTGCTTGAACATGAATATTATTATATTTTTCATCTGGCCCTTCAGTCTCAAAAAAAACATCAGCTAACAATTGGTCACAATAAAGTACACCAATATCTTCAAGTTTGCTGTTTATCTTTCCTAGATCCCTTTTGTACTCATAAAATACCTCTAACAAAGCACCTTTTCCCTTGAGCTTAGCAATATAACTATCAATCTTCTGAATAATAAGCGCATATTCTTCTTTAACCCTTCGTAAATACCCGGAAACATCGTTTCTCTCTACACTAGAAAGCCCTGAACCAAATTTCACATATTCTTTCTCGATCTGATTTATAGAGGTTATTAGCTGTTCTACATTGTTCTTACTGCTTTTCACTCTCTTCACAGCTTGTATTTGTCTTGCTGCTTTTAAATTTATTGACTCATGATATGACACATACACAGCCAAAAGAATCATGTTTAACAGTGTACTAAATTTTAATTTCCAACTAACTCCAAAAACAAACAAAGGGATTCCCGTTATTCCAGTAAGAATTGCAAGTTTTAAAACATCCTGATCAAAAAGCACCTTTTTTCCCCGGAATATATGTCCTAGCCAAAATATAGATCCGGCGGCAAGAGTAGCAACCCCCCCTGCTAAAAACACATTATTGAAGTAAGATAATAATCCCGTTTTTATCCATCCCCCAAAAAAATAAACAATTATAGGCTCTACTGCTCCTGCAAAAAAACGAATATAAAAAGGATTCCCCCACCACGCCCCTCCAACGTAAGTTTTTTTAGGAACAGTTAAATTACTTTTTGTTTTCTTGTTTTCAAAAATATCTTTATTTTTTTTGTTGTACAGATAAAATCTTAAGATATTATTCATGAAAGAATAAAAATAGTTATTCTTTCTAGTTTCTCCAAAAATAGTTTTTTCAGAAAGAATTCTTTCTACTTCATCTCGAGGCAAAACTTTTATATCAATGTTGTACAATTTTAGTATACGTTCAGCGATAAGTTTTCTTGTATTTCTATCATTAGGCATCAACCATTCATAAAAAAATTTGCTTAATTGCGGGGTGTTTGGCTCCTTCGCTGTTAGCTTTAACAACATTTCATCACTAACCATAAGTCCACTCATATCTTCATACATACTCCATAATAAAACTCCCATAAAATCACAAGAATCTGATGCATTCAATAAATACTTCCATAAGAAAAATGTATCTTTAGTAAAAATAAAAGCTTTTTTATTATCTAAAACCCCTAAGGCTTTTAACCCCATTTCAAGTTTTTTCTTTTCACCAGGAATAAGATCTAATTGTGGTCCTCTTGAATTCTGCTGAAAACATAGCCTCTGCCAAATTGAACCAATAACCCCGGTAATATCCTTTCCTATTATTAATCTTGCTTTTACAAGAGTTGAGAGATATTGTTCAGTCTCATTCAATGTTTTTTTATAATCCGCTGATAAATTCTGGCGCCAAAAATCTAATGCGATTTCTTGTTTTTTCAGCAAGGCTTCTTGAATATCTGCATATTCTAATAGTTTTATATCCCGGCAATTAACACCAAGATTTACAGGTTTACCGTTATAAAAACAACACACATTTATTCTTTGACGATGCGTTTTATATTCTACAAACCATTCCTTAATCAGTTCCATATAAAATCTAATAGCATTATCATCTCCTGATTCTTCTATCTTTACTAATTGATTTATAACAAATCTTGAATCCGCAACCCATAATTTATAAAATTCAGCTGTTGTTTCATGAAAACCCAGTACATGTGTTTCTAAAATTGCTATTTTTTCTCCATAATATGTCAATGGCGTAAACTGTTTTAAATAAAGTCTAAACAAATTTTTTATTTGCCTGTCCGTTAAAGCCCTCAATGCATTATGCCCTACTTCATGCATAATTACCGAAGGTGTTTTTATTGTTTCGGGCGAAAACGTTAAAATTGAACAATCATCATCAATTACTGCTGTCCCTAATGCTTCTGGAACTAAGGGACTAGTTCTTCCGAATTTGTCAACAATGCGTATTTGCAGAAGATTTTCGGTATGACCTATAGACAATGGCTCTAATCTCTCTACAACTCTTTCGACAACCAACGCTGATGGTCCTTTAATCAAAATTCCTGTTTGTTTAAAAAAACTTTTCGCTTTTTCAGATAAAAAGAAAAAATCCGCTTGTTCTGGATATTTTTTCAACAGTTTATTTTGTTTCCTTAACAAAACAATTAACTCTTTTTCCCTGGGGTCATCAGAATATCGAATTAATCGAATAGCTTCATTTATAAGTTCATTCTCATGTTTAAAGAAAAATTTATCAGAAGAGGAGCATTCCAATGGATTTTTTTGAATTTCATCATTTTTTAATTGTATCTTCTTTTCTAATTCAAGTATTTTCTTTTGTATTCGCGACAATTGTACACATTCTGCTTTAGGAATAATTTCAAATTTTTGAAAAACTTTATGTCGCATTGAACAAAAAAAACAAAAACTGCATAAAAGTGCTGTAAAAAGCATCATATAACTAAAAAATAATGAGAATTTTTGCCACCATTTATTCCCATAAACTTTTTTCTCTTTTACGGTTTTTGGGGCTTTTAGTTCTTTTAAAACACTCTGCAAGTCTTCCCCTTGCCCAAGTAATTGCTCCGCATATTCTAAAAACGCTTTAATCTCTTCTCTATCGAGATCATGAACTGATTCGCTTTTCCCACCGCAAAGATATGAATATATTGCAATCAAAGAAGATGCTATCTTACTGTTTTTAATAAATCCAGGAATCTTGCCTTCAAGCAAATCAAAATACGGGCATACATATTCCTCTTCATTCTTAAAATTCGGCATAATTGAAACATAGCTGATATTTTTCTCCTGAAAAAGCTTATAGAGGTTATCCGAGTGAAATCCGCCGGTAATTAGGATAGTCGTTAGTCGTTGGTCGTTAGTCGTTAGAGGTTTTCCATATTTAATATTGTTTAAAAATGTTTGGTCTCTTTTAAAAGAATATTCGTAAAATTCCATAATTTTATCGCAATATTCATCCAATTTGCCTATGCTAAAATTATTTTTTGCATCTCCACCTAAATACTGGGAGTGTTTTTCAATAAAATCTTTGTATTTTTCTGTTTTAAAACTATCCCTCTCGCGTTTGTAAAAATCAAACTCCTCTCTTGTCATTGTTATACTAAAGAGATCCCGCATTAAAATAAGGCCTGAAGATAACCGGTCCAGTTCTTTTTGCGCCTGATTGGTATAAAGCTTTTCTTTTATTAAGCTTTCGAGTTTTTTTATTTCTAAAGAAATTTGGGGTTGATCAATGCTTTCATAAAGTGAAATATATTCTGTAAAAGCGATAAAATCCGAAAAAGGTTTTAAGCGTATATTTATTTGGTTTGCTTTTTTAATGAGGTAAGAATAAAATTTATTCGAATGAATCTCTTTGCGTGAAAACATCACTGTCTTTTCAACAAGATCCTTTATTTCTACAGTTGAAAGGGTTTTTCTCAAATACTCTATTAAAAGGCTCCTCTGAATCTGAGCTTGTTTAAAATCTATCACTTTTTCAAGATCTATAGATTGCTTTAACTTTGTAATATTTTGAAATTTAGATTTATTTAAGGTAAATCTTTCTGCTTTGAGAATAAGATACTCTACATAAAATCTTAAATTTGATTCATCCTTTTTATACTGAATATATTCTCTGTCAAACTCTCGTAGTTCAGACGTATATGTAAAGTCCTTAAGCAAACTGATCTTTGATTCCAACTCATCAATATATAAAAAAGCCTTTGCCTTGAACCTTAAAAAAGTGCGATAGACATCCAGGTTTTTACGATACAGCTCTGTATCTTCTACTCCCCATAGATCAATTACCCCAGGAGTTTGAACAGCATAAGCTTCTGCCCCGTTTATAATCCCTTTGCTTATTAAAAAATCACATAGCTTTTTCCGAATATCAAGGCTGGTTATGCTGTCAAATACTGAGAGATCATATGCCCCTTCTCCTCCTTCCAGATTAATAACATTGATCTTATGTTTTTTACTTAAATATTCAATTATCTCTCTTATTTTTTGCTGAGCCGCATAATTACAATGAGCATCCTGTATATGAAAAATAATGGGCTTTGTATGATTTGAAGAATCAACAGATTCTTGAAAAAGCTTGTCCTTGTCTTCATATAAACTATTAGCTTTTGGCTTTTTTTCGCAAAATCCCCAATAATTAGTAATTTTTCCCAGATCAGAAGGAAAGTCAGCAAAAGTATCAGAACTCAGAGTATCTGTCTCCTTGAACATTTCGCTTTTAAGAGCGATAGAAACCCGGTTAGCACCTAAAGTCAAAGCCCAAACAGCTTCATTGCCAATCGATGTGGCGAGAAATGCTATAAGCGTAATAATAGCTGTTATGCGCCAATAAAAAGGCCTAGTTTTTAGTTTTTGAGACTGATCCATTTATATAACCACCATTTTATCCCTACATGAGCCAGAAAATAACCTGATTTGAAAAATCAAAAAATGCGCACTTTCTAACTTTTTTATATATTAATTTTTATAACTTATATACATAATACTACAAACGCTTCGTTGTGTCAACAAAAAGCTTGCTAGGGCGGTCCCAACGACCCCTTTTTGGGGACGGTTCTGAAATCAATCCCACACCCGTCCCAGTTTTGAGCTTACACCTGTCCCGAAGCCCTTGCCCCCCATTTAAAACTCTATCCCACAAATTGCTACAAACAACAACAAATTATTGTCAAACTTGTGCGATTTAATATTGAGCTAAACAGAATATTGATTGCATTCCCCTTGCTGGCAAAATAAACCCTAAAGTTTTGTTTTGAGGGCACCCTTATCAAAGCACCAAAAAACTAACTCTTGACTGTTAGGGGACAGGTGTGGGATTGAAATTGGGACAGGTATGAGTTCAAAATCAGAACAGTTGAATGGATATTTGCAAATCGTACAAATTGATGTTATATTATATACAAAATTCAAGGAGGCATAATGAAAATTGGAAACAGAATACACAAACTTAGAAAACAAAAAGGAATGACCCTTGATGAGCTCAGCAGAAAAAGTAATGTAGCTCTGGCTACATTGAGTCGTATGGAAAACAATAAAATGATCGGAACATTAAATTCACATCAGAGTATCTGCAAAGCATTAGGCGTTTCCATCAGTGAACTTTACCTGGAACTTGAGGAAGAAAAAAAAGTTTCGGAAAAAATACCTCAATCAAAACGCACTGAACACTTTGCCTGCGAAAATAAGGCTAAATATGAACTCCTCGTCTCTAATGTACAGAACAGAAAAATAATGCCTCTTTTATTAAAAATCGACAGTAAAGGTGAGACCAACAACGAAAAGTACAGTCAAGGCGTGGAAAAATTCTTATATGTGATCAACGGAACAGTCTTAGCTTCTGTCGGCAAAAATTCATATACACTGAAACGCGGAGACAGCCTTTATTTTGACGCTTCTTTGCCCCATACCTTTAAGAATAATGGCAAAACTCCGGTAGAAGCTGTTTGCTTTCTGTCCCCACCGGAGTTATAAATTTTATTTCTTATTTTTAATTTTTTACTTTTTCCATTAAGAGATTGCCGCGTCGCCCCTTTGGGGCTCCTCGCAATGACAAAAAGGTCCGCGACTCGCAATGACGAAAAAGCTCTTCTCGCAATGACGAAAAAAATCCGTTCCTCTCAATGACAAAATTTAAATTTCGCCACAGCCTGAATGACAAAAGCATAAGTCTTATAAGTTTTATTACACTACCCCTAATTTCCCCTTTTTATACGACAAAAGAAACGCGCTTACAACTATCGGGTCAAATTGGGTTCCTGAATTATCCTTAATAATCTGAACCGCCACTTCTGCCATTTTTTTCTGACGATACGGCCTATCACTTGTTATTGCGTCAAAAGTATCAGCAACAGCTATTATTCTCGCTATAAACGGTATGTCATCGCCTTTTAACCCGTTTGGATATCCGGCACCGTCAAACCTTTCATGATGAGATAAAATCTCCCTGGAAATATCACCTAGCTCTTTTATTGGAGTCAATATCGCGGCGCCTGTTACTGTATGTTCTTTAACTTTCTCATATTCTGCTTTTGTAAGTTTACTCTTCTTATTAAGTATGCTGTCAGAAACCCCTATTTTCCCGACATCGTGAAGTAAACCGGATATATGTACTGTTTCGCGAAAATTTTTATACGCTATAGCTTCCGGAATATCCTCTAGCTCCGCTCCTATAGCCAGAGCATATTGAGTCACTCGTTCAGTATGTCCATGAGTATATGGATCCCTCGCGTCTATTGCCGCCGCCAAAGAAATAGCCGTATGAACAAATATTCTATGTTCCCGTTCATATAGACGGTGTACTTCAACTATCTTATCCTGAAGATCTTGTATAAGCTGTGTGTTTGAAAGCGCCATCCCAACATCATTGGCCAGAGTAGTAAAAAACCCTATCTCCTGTCTGGAAAATTTCATGTTAGAAAGTTTTTTACCCAGAACCAAAACGCCCAGAAGCTCTTTTTTGTAATATACGGGAATACAAATATTAGCTTTTAAAAGTTCCATCTGCCTTAAGCTAAGTTCGATAAAGTCATAAAGCTCCTCGTCTTTTTTTACGGTTTCATCCGTTTGCATAATATCTAAAAGTTCAGCATATTCAATTGCGCCTGTTTCTGATATTTTAAAATTATGTCTTTCATGAAAAAGCTTTATAAGCGGATTTTCCCGCGTAAGCCTTATATATCCGATAGGAATCTTTACCCCTTCCGCGCCTTTACTATCAATAATCACAAACGATTTAGTATCCCCTTGTCTCAGAAGCATAGCAGTATGGGTCACTTTTACGTGTTCATCTATGACCCTTACTATCATACGAATAAGACGATCCGGCTTTTTAAAGCGTATCATAGTACGAGAAGCGCCTTCCAGAAAAAATTGATAATCCAGTTCAGGTTCCTGCCTTTTCTGAATATCCTGGCCGTCCATGGGAATAAGCGCCCCGTCGCAATTTTTTATCTTACCTATGATCCAGTCATGTACCCTTAACCAATTATCTTCATTTAACATATGAACTCCTATGGGTTTGATCCCATTTTGATCTCTTTTGAAACCGTCAGAACAATTCTTTCTAACTGTTCAAGTAAAAGAGGTTTGGTAATATATTCCAGCACACCGTGTTTTTTAGCTTCTTCGGCTCTATCAATATCATCCAGGGCTGTAACCATTATCAGTTTAATGTCCTCGTCTATCTTACGTATAGCCTTTACAGCTTCCATGCCGTCCATTATCGGCATTTTAATATCTAAAAGCGCGATAGCGGGTTTTTCAGCCTTTACTATATCAACTGCTTCTTTTCCGTTATATGCCACTAAAACTTCAAAGTTTCTTTCGCTAAAGAATTTTCTAACAAAATCACATATATCCACTTCATCATCAACAACCAATAATTTTATCATATATTCTCCCTTTTCATTTACCCGGTATTGTCAAAAGTTAACCACAGAGAACACAGAGAAATCTTTTAGTATTAAGAAGTTAGAAACCTTCTTACTCCCTCCCCTCTGTGTTCTCATAAAATCAACCTCTTTATTGCTTGTTTAAGTCTCAGCACAGTAAAGTTGATCAAAAAATCTATCCTGTGCAATCCGGCTTCTTTTCCCTTGTATTTCAAGTTAATCGCCTTTT
>JBDRBG010000062.1:0-2327 GCA_043823005.1 Candidatus Omnitrophota bacterium | reverse complement strand
CCAAGGAATGGAGTGTATTTATTCTTGACGTTTATCTCCATAGGTGACCCCACGGGTGACGTTGACCCAAAAGAGAGGTGTATGAAACAAAGAAACCGAAAAGGAACTGTGCTGGTCACTGTTTTATGGTTTATAACTGTGCTTGCCATTTTCGGAATGGGCCTGGGGCGAGTGTCGTGGTCTGTCTATAATTTCACCAAGTGGCGGGAAAATAAGTTAGCAGGAGAACAAGCAGTAAGAGGCATTGTTCTTATGCTTAAACTTGATCGCGAGGATGATTTGACTCCGGAATATGATTCGTTAACTGAATTAGCCCAGAAAAAAGACTATAAATTTGGCAATGTAAAAGTCGTTTATTACATGGTAGACGAAGAATCGAAGATCAATATTAACACAGCTACAAGTTTAATTTTGAAGGAATTACCTTCAATGGACATGGATAAAGCGGTAGAAGTTGTAAATTCGGAACTAAAACCGTATTTTCCTAAAGAAGAAATTCTAAAGGTTGAAGACATTGAAAAAGAAGATTATGCTGAAATGGAAGATATTATTACGGTATATGGAACAGGCGCTGTAAATATAAATACTGCTTCAAATGAGATTTTGGAAATATTAGATTTTGATTCCGGGTTAATTGAGGCGGTAATGGAGTTTCGTGTAGGCGAGGATGAAGAGCTATATACTGAAGATGATGGGGTATTTGAGTCCGCCGCAGATATTGCAACAGGTCTTAACGAATGCCGGTCGTTATCTTTGAACGAAGAACAGGCCATTAATTCACTAATAAGCAAAAAACTTTTAGGCGTAAAAGGATCTTTTTATACTATCCACGCGGATATATATGTTAATGATAAGTTAGTTGATTCGTATAGGGTCATGATCGGAAAAGAAGAAAAAGAGAAGACCTATTCCGTATACGAATGGCAATAACGAAAAATAGGGACGGAAAAATAGGGACGTCACCCATTTAAGCGAAACTTAAATGGGTGACGTCCCTATTTTTTTATTCTTGTTCTAATACTTCCAAAGCTTTTTTGTAAAATTCGTATGCTTTTTCGTAGTCTAGATTTTCGTAATATTTGTTGCCCTGAAGCATTAAAAATTCGGATTGTTTAACTTTGTGCGTCATTTGCAGGTCTTCTGTGATTTTTGAGTCGAGTTCAGGGTGTTGTCTCTCAGAAGGATCGTTAGGAATAGATGTGTGACTTATATCAGAAGGCGTTTCCTTGTCTTGTTTTATGTTTGAACTTTTTTTAGCTTCAAGTGTTTCGACACGATTAAGTAGGTCGGTAAGAAGCTGGACATCCTTTGGTTTTTCTGCCTGATCGATTTCTAGCTTATTTGGGGAAACCATTAGAGTAGGACTTGTTGCCTTTGGCAAATTGCGCGATAAAGCTTCTTCGCACAGTTTAAGATGTTGAGAAGCTTTCGCGTTATCCTGGTCTTTTTGGAGAGCTTCTTGGAATTTCAAACGGGCCTTTTGAAATTCTTTTTGCTCATACAAATTTTTTCCTTCTTCAAAAAGTTCACAAGAAAGAAACATATTTTTTGCAAGCAGGTCAACATCGAAAGAATAAGGGCTCTTTTCAGTCGTATTGTTGCTGGTTTGACCTTGAGAAATATACGCGGGAAAACCAGCAAGAAGCAGTATGTTAAAAAAAAGTAACAAAGTTTTAATTGTTAAGATTCTTCGCATAATAACAGTTATTCCTTTTGTTCTTGTTCCAGTTGTTGCAATCTTTGCGTAAGTTCTGAAAGAAGCTGAGTTCTTCGATCATGTTGTTTATCTAAATTTTCCATCTTTGATTTTCTTGTTGGTTTTCTGGCGTTCAGCATTGCTTTTTTTTGTTTAGAAATTTCTTGTGAAACCGATTTTTGTGTCTTTTGTGCGAGGCGCTTTAATGTTTTATTTCTAGAAGAAATAAAACGTTTTACTTCCGGATCCTGGGAGAGCGAGAGGATTTCAGTATAACACTTTATTGCTTCGTGGTATTTTTCCTGGGTTTCCAATTTGCGCGCGAGTTCAAGGTAATTATTCATTTCCTGTACAATATTTTTTAAGTATTCGGTTTGTTCGACAATTTCTATTTTATCATTTAATTCAGAATATGAAAAGAGGGCATCATTGTACAGGCGCCGTATATTTTCTTTCTGAGTCACAATAGTTTCCGCGGCAAAAGTTTTGTCCGAAAAAGGCAAAATCAGTAAAACCGTGATTGTTATAACGACAGAACCAAATGTTTTAATACTTTTTTGTTTCATAAAAATTATAAATACGCCCCTCTATTGTTATCATATACGGGTTCATATGGGTCTTTGGTTTCAAG
>JBDRBG010000061.1:0-32332 GCA_043823005.1 Candidatus Omnitrophota bacterium | reverse complement strand
TTTTTAAACTTATTAGTTTGTTTTTAGTTTTTTCTTTTCCTTTTCAAAACACGGCTTTTGCCGTTACTACAGATTCTATTCAAGCGCCGGCTGTTTCGTCGGAAGAAGATATCGTTTTATCCGTGGATGACATAGGCATTGCCATAGACTGCGGAACGATAAAATCAAGGCACAAAGGAGACAGCGGGAAGGTTATCGTACATATACAGGACGCGCATTGTAATTTTGAAGCTCAGAGCAATATCAACAGGATACTTGAACAAATAACCAGAGAATGCGGTGTCAGGATGATATCTGTTGAAGGAGCCGAAGGTATTGTTGATACTTCATGGTTTCGCGCGTTTCCTGATGCTGAAATACGCAAAGAAGTAGCTACGTATTTCATGAAAAAAGGCGAAATAGCCGGTGCTGAATTTTTCTCCATAAATTCTGATTATGAAGGTACTATTTTCGGGGCGGAAACAAGAGACTATTACATACAGAATCTCAAAGCGTTTACTGATGTTTATCCATATAAAGACGAGATTGAAAAATATTTCAGTGGCATAAAAAATATTGCCGGCCGTTTAAGAGGCATTATATATCATCCTGCGTTAAAAGAAATAGATTCTAAGATAAGAGAATTTGATTCCAAAGATCTTGAACTCTCTGAATTCGCGGAAATCCTTTCAAAGAAAGCTTTAAAATATAAAATTGATGTTAAAGACTGTCCGAATTTTAAGAAACTTTTGGATACTCTTGAATACGAGCAAAAGATAGATTTTGATGTCGTTGACAAAGAAAGAAGCGATTATATTGACGCTCTGGGCAAAAAACTCTCTAAAGAGAATATGACAGAACTGGTTACCCAGAGTATAAAATTCAAAAAAGGCCATATAAAAGCAGTTGATTTTTATTCTCATCTCAGAGCTCTCGCGAAAACACACAACATACCCATAGTAAGGGAATATCCCAATCTTTTTTATTATTATCTTTATACAAAACTTTATGACGGTATTGATAACGAAGGTCTTTTCAAGGAAATAGACGCGGTAAAAAAACGCATAAAAGGAAAACTTTTTAAAACCGATGACCAGAAAAAACTTGATACATATTCAACTATGCTGGATATGTTTGTAGCTCTGGTTAATATTGAACTGACAAACGAAGATTATGACCTTTTCAAAGGTTATTTAAAGGAAAGCCCGCTTGAAAATGCAGTAAATTATGTCGATACATTAAGCCAAAGATATAATCTTAATTCCAGTATAGGCGAAGTGCCGTTTCATATAAGCGAAAATATTCCCAAAATGATTGATTTTTATGAAATCGCCATGAAAAGGGATAAAGCGCTTATTGATAACACTTTAACCCACATGAAAGAATCCGGAAAAGATAAATGTGTGTTAATTGCCGGAGGATTTCATACAAGAGGCATAAAAAGTCTTTTAGAAAAACAGGGCATCTCTTATGTTGTTGTTACTCCAAAGATAACAAAAGACGTTGAAACTCCTTATATTAAGGTGCTTACAAATCAGCGCACGTCTTTAGAAGACATCCTTACTGAAAGCGCGGCAATGCCCGGCGCTTCCAGCGCGAACTCATCGGATGACATGATAATACAGGGAACTGATAAATTTATTTGTCCGCTTCTCAGGGTATCAGCGGCAGAACTTTTATTTGATAAACAAGGCATGGCAGAACTGGTAACTATTTCTAAAGATGCAGGAACTGTTACAGGTGAAGATGCAGATACATATAAGGGAAGAGTTGAAGGCCTTTTTCAAGGCGCGGTTGAACGTTATACTGACCAGTGGCTTTTGAAAACACAAAAGCAACTTGACGAGATTTATAAACAAAAAGCTAAAGAAAAGTGGGAAGCTTTAAAAGATGACACAGTTAAAGGAATGTTTATCAGGCATTATCTGGATAAAGCAAGACAAAGCCTGGTTAAAGCCAGTGGAGACAAAAAAGGCGGCGAAATATACAAAGCGCTTGAACCTTATCTAGCAATAGCGTTAAAGGCAAGATTAAAAGATACACTCGGAGTTCAAGCTGATCAAACAGTTTTAACAACGTGGGAAGCGCATAAATATTACGACGAACTTATAGTAGAGAGTATTGATGAGGGCAGGGAAAAAGAAGTACCCATGGATCATATAAGAAAAGGCGCTTTGTATTTAACGCATAGAGGTTTTTTTGAAAAACAAATCAATCACAAAGTGCCGGACAATAAAATGGGTAATGTGCATCCGGGTCGTGGAGGGGAAGAGAAAGAGCATGAAGCGATTCAGGCGCATATTGACCTGGATTTTTATAACGCGTTAAACAACGAACAACAAAAGAGATTGTTTAGGCATGAACTTGCTCATATTGATATATGGAATGTACAGGAAATAGTTCACAAACTCGGAGGGATTACTCGAGTATCACAAGACACGATAAGAAAAGCTGTAAATAATGAGGAAGCTTTTAGAACATGGGTAAGATATGTTAATGCAAGTTCGCCTACAGGCGAAGCGCAGGAAACATTTGTTAATCAAACGCTAGGATATGATGTTACGGGTGATATTCAACAAATTAAGGAAAGGATATTAGCACAGAAACATGCGGAAGTGGACAGAAAAGAAAAAGCCAATGAAATTAAGGAACAGAACGTTAAAGAATTAGAGGAGATTGTGAAAGCCGGCAAAGGCGTTCAAAATGTATTGCCTGTAGTTAACGCAGGAGACGAATCTGTTATTGAAAAAGCGCTGAAAAAAGTAGCGCCTTCTATTTTTGGGAAAAACGTTAATATTATGGCGCATGGAGAAGTAGACGGTAGTGGTAAGGCAGCTAGACGTGGCCAGCTTTTTGGGTTGCTAGACGCGTTTAAGCACGCTACAGCAGTATGGGAAAAGAAATTTAAAACAGCATTTAACGAAGCAGGCAATGTTGTTTTAGGCGCTATGTTTCCGGGTAAAGGCACAAGACTCAGCCCGTTTACACAATCGCTTTTCGGTATTAAACCTTTTATGCCTGTCTTAATAAGAACAGACAAAAAAGCTGACTGGCTTTCAGGAGGTGAAGCATCGCTTTATTCATGGAACTTAGCGGCATATCATCTAAAACGCATGGGGTTTCAAGGTACTGCATGGAAATGGCTGGATGAACCGCAGATTCCTTCAACACGTTTAGCTGATCTTAATATGGATCTTTCAGAAACGGATATTATTCGTTTTGGGTCAAAAGTATTAGTAACAGACGATCTTGCTAAAAACAAAGAATGGCTGAATGCCGATGAAGACGGTAATTTTATAGCGCAGGTAAGAAGACGCGAAAGAGCGGCTTTATTAAAAAGATTGGGCGTAGAAGATACTAAAGACGCCAGGGCAATGGTGCATATAGGAAGCCCCGCGTTTTCTCATATATTACAGGAAGAAGCAGTAAAGATATTCGGTGACTGGAAAGGCTGGGCAGATGTTGACGGATATTTAATAGAAGGTCTTACTCAGGATGAAGCGCAATGGGAAATTGAATATAGGGAAGAGATAAAAACCGCAATTAAAGAAGTTGTTCTTAAATATTATTCTGCCGGGGAAGAGATTGATCTAAGAGTAATTGAGAATAAACTTTTTGAAAAAAAGACACCATTGTGGGCGGAAGATAGCCGGAAGGATTTAGCACTTATTGAAAATGTGCTCGCTGAGTTGGAAGAAGAAAAAATAGTGGGACAAAGGCCATCTGGGGTGAGCTTTGACTGGACAGCTACAGCTGGTACATGGGATTTGTCAAAAGGCGAACGCGAAACTATCAAGTTCAAAAAACCGGGTATGGTTGAACTATTACAAAACCATCCTGATTTTTACCAGGCATGCCAGGACTTAAAACAAAACGTTGAAGCAAGACGCGGCAGTCCCCTGCAAATCAAAGTCATTGATTATGGTGAAGACCTTTATTGGGGTGATATAGGCCAGCTCAAAAAACTAAGACAGCAGTATCATATAGTTGCTGAAAAAGGCCCTGAAGCTGATTTTGCGCGTTATTTAGCTAAAATAGACCATGTGAAAAAAGATAAATTCGGTAATATTATTGTCGGTAAATGTAAATACGCGCAAGACGGAAGTATCCGTAACAGCGTACTTATTAATTCTAATGTATACGGACCGTCAGATATTGATAATGCGGTTTTAGTTAACACTAATGTACTTAATGCCGTAATAAGGCCCGGATCAGTTGCAGTTGACGCGAATGTAGTTGATCTTGAAATGGGATACAGGGCAATGGCCATGCGTTCAATTTCCGGCAGTTTAAAGATAAAAGATGATTATGTGCATACAAACATGCCGAAAAATCCGGCTAATATAGAAGAAGGGTTTGAAGACTGGTTTGCTGACAGTAGGGTTGATGTCGGCGCAGATGACTTTTATAAGCAGGCAAGATTCGGTAACCCGCGTTCTTTTGAAGACCAGCTTGCGCTTGTAAGACAGAGAAAGATCTCTCCTGAAAAAATAGAAAAACAGATTCAGAAACGGTTTATTAACCCAATAAAAAAGAGAATGTCTAAAAAGACGCTTAAATTCGGTACAAGCGGGTTAAGGGCAGATGACGAGGATATGACGGATCTTGAAGATACGATCAATACAGAAGGTTTTGTTGATATGTTAGTTGGTGAAGGTGACATAAGACTGGATGCTGAAATATTAATAGGCGATGATTTCAGGCCTTCATCACCGCAGATAACCAGGGCTGTGGCAGTAGGTGTGGCTAGTCAAGGATGCAGACCGGTATATTGCGGTAAAGTTCCTACACAGGTACTTGCTAATTACGCGCTTCGTACAGGCAGGGCTTGTATTATGGTAACCGGTAGTCATACTGGTTTTGGCACTAATGGGATAAAATATTACACATCTAAGGGTGAAGTATTAAAAATCGATGAAAAACCGATTCTGGAACATGTCAAAAAAGCGCGTATAGCTAAATATATGACAAGCTGGCGTAAATCCATGTTTACAGTTAAAGGGTTATTTAAAATATTCGGTCTTAGTAAAGAGCAGAAAGAATGGTTGAAAACAGCAGAAATGGCGTTCAAGCTTCAAAATATAGATAACAAAGCCAAAGAAATGTATGTTGCCAGATACGCGCCTTTTATGGAACTTATGAACGAAAAAGCTAAAAAGATTCTTAGCGAGACGCCTGTAGCTTTGTGGGAACAAAGCGCTGTTATAAGAGACATAATGGCTGAAATATACGATAAAGTAGGTGTCAATTATAAAAGATGCGGCAGATTAGCTGATGATGAGTTTTTCCCGCTGGATACGGAAAAAGTTCTGCAGGACGAGAGAATTCTAAACGCTATTGCAAAAGAGCATGAAGAATTTGTCAAACTCGAAAACAAAAAACCTTTTGCTATAACATCAGCTGATGGTGATTCTGACAGGCCGTTCTTAACAGATGAAAACGGTAATTTTCTTGTGGGAAACCAGCTCAACCTTTTAGCTGTTAAATTTTTGCGTGACGTCGGCGTGAAAATTGATGCTGTAATGTTGACAGAAAGTGCAGATGAGTCAATACTGTTAGACTTGAGGTCTATGGGAATAAATGTAGTGCAGACAAAGATTGGATCGCCTCATATAATAAAAGCTATGAATGACTGGCGTGGTAAAAGGGGTCAGGAGAATGACCTGGTTTTGGGCTGGGAATCTAACGGTGGGTTTCTGTTGGGCTCGGATATTACAATTCCTAATGTCGGGAAAATAGAAGCTTTACCTACAAGGGATTCGATGCTTCCCATACTTTCAGCAATTCTTTTTGCCGCAAGACAGGGAATATCTATTTCAGATCTTATAGCAAAGCAACTTAACTGTCCGGGAAAGATAACCCGTCGTTATGAATTTGCTGACCTTATAAAAGTAGCGGAAAAATATAATATGGACAGAGATGACGCGTTTGAATGGATGCAGGATACTGTAAAGATGTTTTCTCCGAACTTAAAAGATAAAAGAGTTGTTGCTTTTAATTTTCAGATGGACTGCATAATACGGCTTAAAGGTAAAAATGTGGAAGAGACTTTTGAAAAAGAAGCAGATTATGCCGAAACTGCGTTGTCTAAGGAAGATATCGCGGAATGGAAGCGGGTAAAAAAACTTTTTCAGGATATCTATACAGAACATGGGTTTGGCAAAATTGTATCTATCAGAATTCTTGATGGTATAAAAATAACCTTTGAAGACGGCCGTGTATCACATTTAAGGCCTTCAAGCAATGCTCCGGAATTCAGAAATTACGCTCAGGCTGATAGCTTAGAGGAAGCAAAGGCAATAGTAGAGTTAGGGTTGAATCAAATAATTCCTAATATGTTGGAATATACAAAGCAACATAGAGGAGAGGGAAGTGCTGGAAAACAAAGAGCGACTCCGGGTATTTACGGCTCGATTGATGTGAAAGATCAGGAAGCATTTAAAACAGCTGTTACAGAACTTAAAAAGAGAACAGCCAAGGGCCTTCCGATTAAACGCCTGCCTTTTCTGCGGAGCGCTCAAGAAGTTTATACTTGGGGACAGAAGTTCGAAGAAAGTTTTACTCTGGAACTTTTAGGCGCGAAAACACTCAAAGAAAAAGTAGCTATAGTAAGAAGATTTTACGATATTTCTGAATCAGAGATGTCAGATGATGAAGAAGTGATAGAAATGGTTAAAGTTATTTCTGAACTCTGGGTTGGAAACGGTGCTATTGATGTTGGAACAGGTTATGATCTTCCGCAGGAAGCGCTTAGCTTGGTAGCAGACGAGTTTTTCGGCAAAGCTCATATGGACAAGGTAGGAGTAAAAAGTGGAATTACAGCTAAACTGCTTACCTCGGCAAGGCCGTTATCTTTACAAATACATGATTTTGACGAAATGATCATACCTCTTGAAGACGGATACGCGTATTTCGGGCTTAACAAAGAGTTGTCACAGGACGATTTCATAAAAAAGCTTCTTATAGGCGATGTAAGTATGTTTAACAGAGTTTCGCTTAAAGCAGGAGTTCCAATGCTTGTGACCAGGGGTGTGGCTCATGCTTACGGTGAAGTAAAAGTCTATGAAGTAAAAGCTGTTGACGCTGAAGGTGACAAAAAAGGTACAATATCATTTTTTGACAGGCTTAAATGGCAGCTTTTGCCTGAGCAAGAACAGAAAAATTTAGAGGCTAAAGTTGAGCAAATAGTAGCTTTGGGGGTAGAGGAAGATCAATCTCAAATATGGATAAAAGAGCTTGTGGATGAAGGCTATATAAGACAAAATAAAGATTTTCTTACACTTAGCCCTGAAAGACGTAAAGAAATAGCCGCTAAAGTAAATCTTGAGGCTTTTAACCCTGTAAAACTTTTAGTCACACCTGAAATAATCAGTGATCAAGACAAGCGTATGAATGGGCGTTGCCAGAAAATGGGTGAGACTGATGGATTTGTATCATTAAGATACACGATCGAACCGAAAAAAGAGATATCGGCCGTAAATGATATCGTGGGAAAACCCCATACTTTATTTATTTTAGAGGGAACAGTATGTGTTGTGAATGCACTAGGAGAAACAATCGCTGAGATGGGAGCAGGCGAAGAATGGTCAATGCCGTATTCCGCGGGTAAATATACTTTAGTAGCCTTAGACAAAAAAGCAGTAGTATTTACCCAGTATAAACCTTTAAAAACAGAAGAAGAAATGGATGTTATGCCTGTGGTATTGGAAAAAGCTTCGGAACAGGAGATATTAACAGAAGAAATTTCACCCTATACAACTACCGGTAAGATTGACAAAACTAACCGTATGGTTAATGAAACAATGACAGTTACTTCTGTTGCCAGGCCCGCTCCAGTAATGACCGCTAATGAGCATATATTGGCTGTTGACCAAGGTGAGGTAGTAATAGAAGTTGGTGGAGAAGTTCTTATGCATGAAGGAAAACCAGCTGTTTTTCCGAAAGATACCAGAATTATAATGAGTCAAGGTGAAATAGTAGATAGTTTAGGCAGGGTGATTTCTGCTTCTGCAATGACAAATGCGGGTGATTATAAACTGCGTACAACAAGTGAAGGTTCAGCGTTAGTAGATATAAGGCGTGATACTTCGGACGCGGAAAGATCTGTATACGCTGTTTACCGTGCCCTGGCAAAGCATTTTATTGAAATAAAAGAAGGACTGGCTGATCTTATGCTGCCTAAAGAGATATTTGTTAAAGGCGGTAAAGGGAAAATCGGTTCAGCTAAATGGATGGAAAATAAAATTAACGACTTTTTCAATAAAAGAGATTTAACTAAGATCCATACTTTTAATAGCACAACAAAAGACGCGTTAAAGCAGATTATGGGAATCAAAGTAAGAAAAGGCGCTGTAGCTATATTAGCCGCGACTCAGGAAAGTGTTGATAACGCGGATCAGCAGGATATGGCGCTTCAGAAGTTTTTAAACAACATAAAAAGCATTCCGCTTCCGAGTCTTGGAGCAAAGGAAATAGAAAATAAAGGGTGGTCGTTTGCCTTTGAAGTAGTAGGAACAGCCCTTCTTCAGACAAAACTAAACGCGAAAGCAATAGAAAACAAAGAGGCAATAGCAGAAGATATGCTTCAGCTGATGAAACAGTTATCTGATCCATATAATCAGAGAAACCTCGGGTTTGACGATCTTTATTATCTTTTATCATTCAGCGATGACGGTATTCCAAAAAAGATAAAAGAAAAAATTCAGGATTCTTTCGCGTGGATGGTTAACCTTGTTAAACGGCTTCTTCTTAGAATGCCGATTACACCGTTTAACGCGGCTGACGCGCTACATTCGCGACGTATGGTAATGTACTCACTATAATATGTGAGATTGCCGCGTATAACGCTAATAATGCGCGTAGCGGGCACGAAAATAGTATAACGACAACATAAAAAGGGCGGATAAATCATCCGCCCTTTTTATTCACACATGGGGACGGTTGTATATGCTCAGTAATTCGGGAACACTTTTGGGGGTATAATCATCTTGTCTTTGCGAGCTCCGAGCTATATGCGAACTACTTTTGTCTTTGCGAGGCCTGAGGCAGACGAAGGCCGTGGCAATCTCCATAACAATAAAATTATTTTTTATTTCTACTGAGATTGCCGCGGTCGCTCTTGCTCCCTCGCAAAGACGTTTTTAGTTGACGGTTGATCGTTGGTTCGTTGACTGTTAACCATCAACCAACTAACCGTCAACTGTCTACCGAATAAAGATTGAAGTGTGTCTCTTTCAGGCATGTCCCCGCAACTTTTACTTTTATTTTTTCGTTTGCGAGATTTGTTTCTGGAATTACACAGAAGTTTATGTTATATATATTAAAGATCGCATAATATTAATAATACCTAAAAACACTGCGTATAAAAAGAGTTATAAAACATGGAAAAAGATCCTATTGTTACGAATATTTTTAAAAACATAGAAGAAGCAGACCGGCTTGGCAGAGAAAATCAGAGCGTAAAGCTTGCCGCTGTTATTTCAGGTAATGAAATAGACCGGGAGAACTGTAAGAAACGTCTTTCTGAAACAGCTTCGTATATATTTAACAAGGATGCAAGCACTTTGATCCTATCTCTGGTCGAAAAGATCGGGAGAAAGACCAAAGAAGGTAATTTTCTGGGCACTTTATTGGCGTATAAATATATAAAACAAGAGGCAGAAAAAGCCGGGATAGAATATAGAGATAACGTGACTCTTTTAGGGATGCTTTTTGGACGCGGGGAAAGAATGTCGCCTTTTACTCAGACAGAAGGAGATCGTAAAGGTGATATTGTTGTTACTCCCGGGATGGTGTTGTTCGAAAACAATAGAATTGCGTTTTCTGCTTTAGAAGAGGCTTTGCATCATTTTGTTCCTGTTGCTAAATATCTTGAAAAAAGAGGATTTAAAGGTATTTTGAACAAATGGGGGGATGAAACAGAAATAGCGTCTATTGACTTGACTGGAGACCCTGTTGGGAATAAAAAAAAATCTTTGATAGACTGCGATATAATAAAGTTTATTTCTGATGTTGATCCGGAAAACATTTCTGATGTTGAAGCGCGGGAAAAAGACTGGGTTATTTTTGATAAAGATCATAATATGCTGGCGCAAATTTCCAGAAACAGAGACGGAGTGAATGCTCTGAGTAAAGATATAGAAAAATGCCGAATAGATCTGGGTATTGACGCGGTGAATGTAGGAATAAGTCTTGGGCCTGTTGCTACGTCTTATAAGGTGATTGAAATAGCAGAGCAGGTTTTTGCTGATGAAATAAAAAAAGAAGGGGTTTATTTAGATTATGATCCGCATTTTATGATGTGTCTTGCTATGGAAAACAATAAGGACAAATGGCTAAGGATAGTTAAAACAGACAGGCCTCTTCAACGACTTCTTAAAGCAATTCCTGATTTTTTTGATAAGGTCCAGATGTTAAAGAATGTTTTCACAAAACAATACGGACGAAAATTTAATTTAAAAGTTGTTGATCTCGGAAGGAACCTATATTGGGCGGATATCGGTCTGCATAGCGCGATGAGAAAGAAGTATATGTCCTTTAATTATAAGGACTTAGATGGCACTATCGCCAGAAAGATGGCAAGGATTCCTGAGGGAAGAGATAAAAACGGAAATATAATTATTGGATCTTGTATTAGTGAGAGTATATGTGTTACTGATTCTGTTATTATTAATGCTGTTATAACAGGCAACGGGAATATAGAAAAAAGTGTTATTTTAGATTCTGAATTTGAAGATGTTGAAATGAAAGAAGCGTTTGCGGTGAAAAGTGTGCGTTATGGAAAAACAATACTTAATAAGAACAGCGGTATTTATAATTCTTTAGGAATGGAAGATCTTGATCTTGAGGAAAGTATGCGTCATACGAGTATTCTAGCCCGGGATAAAAAGATAGATATGATGGTTTCGGAAAATACAGATCTCAGAGATACAGAAAATACTTACAATATTCCCATATGCGGAAATCCGATATCTTTTAACGAAGCTTATGAAATGATGTTTGGCGTAAGTATGGATGAACTAAAAAAAAGAAGGAGCATAGTCTTGGGAAATATGGACAGGATAAAACAAAAGTCTAAAAGATTTAAACCGTTGAAATTCGGCACAAGCGGGTTAAGAGCCTTAGTCTCAGAAATGACGGATATGGAATGTTATATTAATACAAACGGATTTATAAAGTTTTTGGAAGAAAAAGGAGAAATGAGTACAGGGGAAAAGTCGATAGCTCTTGGCGGAGACTTACGTTCAAGTACTCCCAGGATTATGGCAGTAGTTGGTTTGGCTATTCGGGATATGGGATATAAAGTTGATTTTTGCGGGTTTCTTCCTAGTTCCGCTCTTGCGTCATACGCGATAAAAAAAGAAGTGCCCAGTATAATGGTTACAGGCAGTCACATTCCGGATGATAGGAATGGCATTAAGTTTACTAAAAAATCAGGGGAAATATTAAAAACGGATGAATCGGATATACTTAAAAACGTAAAAAATGCCAGAGATGAAGAATATGCTAAAGCTGATGATGAATCTTTATTTAATGAAAGCGGCATGTTAAAAGATCCGAAAGAAAAAGTTTTTCCAGAACAGGACGATGAAGCTGTGCGGGATTATGTCAACCGGTATTTAGAAGTTTTTCCTGGTGACGCGCTTGGCGGCATGAAAATAGTGTTTTATCAGCATTCAGCTGTGGCAAGAGACATTATGAAGGAAATATTCGAGAAACTGGGTGCTGAAATAATCCCTGTCGGCCGAAGTGATAAGTTTGTTCCTGTTGATACGGAAAAAGTTTCAGAAGATACCAGACAGCTTTTAAGGGCTATGGCGGAAAAATATTCGCCTTTTGCTGTAATTTCAGCTGACGGTGATTCTGACAGGCCTCTTTTAGCCGATGAAAACGGAGATTTTCTTTCCGGAGATAAACTTGGAGCTTTAGTTTCAATGTATTTAAAGCCGGATTTTGCGGCTGTGCCTATAAGCGCGAATGATGCTGTAATAAAAGCTTTAAAGGCCATGAAAGTTAATGTCAAACAGACACAAATAGGGTCGCCTTATATTATAGCGGCTATGAATCGAGAATTAGAAATGGATCCTGGGATAAAGGCTGTTGGCTGGGAATCTAACGGAGGGTTTCTTTTAGGTCAGGATTGGCAGATTAATGGTAAGATATTAAAAGCTTTAGCTGCAAGAGATGCTGTTTTACCTCTATTAGCTGTTCTTTTATTGGCAAAAAAAGAAAATATGTCATTATCTAAACTTATTTCGACAAAATTACCTGCAAGATATTTAAGAGCTGATGTGGTTGATAATAAGACATCGGGATGTGAGAAATATACGGCAGATATGGGAAAGGCTCTGATAAAAATGTTTTCCCCGGAAAATGATGATATTATACAGGTAGATTTTGAAGCAAAAGGCGGGAGAATATATTACAATAATGAGAATGAAGATAATGTTAAAGATCTTGAAGATTGTTTTATCGGTATCAGGGAAACTTTAGCGAGATATTTTAGTAAGGATAAGGGGTTTGATGATATTACTTCTGTTAATTTTATTGACGGTATAAGGATAATATTTAGATCCGGAGATGTTGTGCATATTCGGCCCTCGGGAAATGCTCCTGAATTCAGGATGTATGTTACTTCTGACAGTAATGAAAGGGTAGAAGAAATTATAAAAATGCGCGGCAAGATAGTGGCTGAAATGGTTAAAAATATGCAGTAGTGACGAATAGTGAATAGCGGATAGCGGTTAGCGTATAGGCAAAACTAAACGCTAAAAAAGGATGTACACAGATATTGTCATTGCGAGGGCCGAACTGAGAGAGGCCCGTGGCAATCTCGAGTAGAAGTAAAAAGTCTGGAAGTTAAACACGTGTTTCTTATTTTTATATGTCTCCAGATGGGGACAGGTACTCTCGTAGGAGAATAGTCCCTGGCTGGTACCAGTCCCCTTATTTTTATTTTTTCAAGCGTATCTCCGACGAGCGATTTTAGGAGTTAAAGAAAGTCTCTGTGACTCAGTGCCTCTGTGGTGGAAAAGTCTGGAGTTTTTACAAAACTTAGTGTCTTGGTGACTTCGTGGTTTAAAAAACGCCATATGCTAAATGCTAAAAAGGAGTAAGAATATTATGGAAAAGAGTGCGGAAAATATAGAGTTAAGATCAGCGATAAAAGAGATATCAAAAGGTACACCTTTTTATCTCAGACCGTACAAGGAACCTAAAGTATGGGGTGTAAATGGTATAGGTGAATATTGGTACGGAGCGGAAAAAGGGGATAAAAGTTCAATCGCAGTTATTGGTAACAATACAATTCAAATGTCGGAGATTGCTCGCGTTGCTTCGCAAGTCGTTTTAGGTGAAGGGGTTACGCGAAAATTTGGAAGTGCTATGCCTTTAGTTAAGATATTAACTCCCAGTGGAAGATTGTCAGTTCAGTTTCATGATTCGAAAAATGAGTTATGGATAGTTACAGGTATAGATGAAGCTATTACAGGCGAAGATCCGTGTATTATTGTTGGGTTTAGTAAAGAAGTGGTAGATAAATATGGGAAAAGAGTTACTGAAGAATATGGAAATGTTCTTAAGGAATATGGTAAGGCGCTTAATCAGCTGATCGATTTTTTGGAAGACCATGAAAACGGGAAAACTATTCTTTATGATAAGAAAGATGTACTTCTTGCCGCAGAAGAGATTCTTAAACAAGAAAAAGTTTCTTTAATATCCGAGGGGATAGATTTATTAAAAACCAGTCGGAAACAAATGGAAAGATTTTATCATTACCGGAAAGTAAAGATCGGTGATGTTATTCCTATTCCTGCAGGAACTTTACACGCACTTGGATCTGGGATTGAAATAGTCGAACCGCAGATACCGGGTCCTACGCAGTCTTTAGAAGACGGGGAAACATATCCGGTGAGATATTATTTTCCCGGATATGAAAGAGACGGAGCGCGTAAAAAACTGGACATTGACCGTGTTGATGAGATGATTCCCGCTGTTACACAGAATGTTTTTGCGGAAAAGATAGAAGATCTGGCCGAGTATACGGTTGAGCGGCTTCCGGGAAATTTTGCGGATAAAGGACTCGAGGTACATCGGATACTTTTTCAAGATAAAGCCAGGATAGAAAAACAATCTATTGATAGTTTCCATACGTTAGTGGCGGTTGAAGGGGATGTAAAAGTTCTAATGGGGGATAGATCATATAATGTTCCTTTGGCTTGCGCCGGATGCGAAATGCTTGTGATTCCGGCGGTTTGTCCGAAATATGTTATAGAAGGGACTAAGAGAGCCCAGGTTATTGATACTTTTACGCCGGTTTAAACGGGTAGATTGGGCCGAGAGCTACCCTCTTTCGTCATTGCGAGGAGGAGCGTAGCGACGACGCGGCAATCTTCTGTGGGAGAAAAATATAGACCGGATGAATGCGAAATTTAGATTTTTGGCTCAAGGAAAAGATCGTATAATGATAAGTTGACAGAAACGCGAAATTTTTGTAAAATATGCGTGGTCGTTAATACATAAGTTATGAATAAATAAAGGGTTGTAATGGATCAGGAGTCATTTATACAAAAAATTAACAGACAAAAGGTTTCATACCTTTTTATAGCCTTGCCTGCAGTACTCTTTTTTATATTCCAACTTGCTCCGGTTTTCATATCTTTTTTATGGTCTTTTACCCGTTATGATGTTGTTCATGCTCCGAAATTTGTCGGGCTTGCGAACTACAAAAACATACTTTTTAATGATCCTCTTTTCTGGAAGGCCATGGGAAACACAGTAATATATGTAGTCGGGGTCGTACCTATTGGGATATGTGCATCACTTATACTCGCGGTTGCTATTGATCAGAAAATAAAATTCAAGAATTTTTTTAAATCTATATTTTTTCTGCCTACAGTTACAGCTATAGTTGCTGTTTCCGTTATATGGAAATGGCTGTATGCTGGTGAAAAATACGGATTGTTTAATTTTTTTATTATGAAACTTGGATTTCAGCCGGTCGATTGGCTGGCAAGTCCGGAATGGACACTGGTGTCGATCATGATCATGTCGATATGGGCCGGTGTGGGGTATAATATGATACTGTTTTTAGCCGGGCTTCAAACTATACCTCATGTTATGTATGAAGCGGCGGAAATAGACGGCGCGGGGTTTTGGAAGAAATTTTTTTATGTGACACTTCCGCTTCTAAAACCTACAATAGTTTTTGTTACTATGATGAGTTTTGTTTTTAGTTTTCAGGTTTTTGAACAAGTATATATTATGACAGGCGGGCAGGGAGGCATCGGAGGAGTTTTAAACAGCGCGCTTACTATAGTTGCGTATCTTTATGACAAGGGGTTTCAAAAATTTCAGATGGGTTATGCTTCAGCATTGGCATATATCATATTTTTGTGTATATTTGTGCTTACAATTATCAACAATCGTCTTATGAAGACGAATGTTGAATATTAATCGGTGAATAGTGAAAATAGCGAATAGCGGGTAGCGTTTAGCGGATAGAAAAAAATTAAATACTGAAAAGATGTCGATTCCGGGAACTATATGCTAAATGCTAAAAATAAGTATCAACTTTTTTAGACCGATACAGTTTCATGTAAATAACAAAAGGATAATATGGACGGACGCGATATAGGAATACGAAAAGATTCATTAACAGTAAAAACTTGTATTTATCTGTTTCTTATAGCAGGGGCTGTTACTATGGCAGTACCGTATGCATGGATGTTTGTTACGTCTATCAAACCGCTGTCAGAGATACAATCATATCCGCCTAGTTTTATAGTTAAAAATCCTACTTTAGAACCTTATAAAGATCTTTTCCGTATGGTTCCAATGGCAAGGTATATGTTCAATAGTTTATTTGTAGCAGGGTCGATTACGCTTTTTAATGTATTTGCGACATCTTTGGCCGGATATGCTTTTGCCAAACATAAATTTTGGGGCAGAGATAAACTTTTTCTTATCTTTTTGGGGTCATTAATGATTCCGTGGCAGGTTAATATTATTCCCGGTTTTGTTATCGTAAAAAAACTGGGATGGCTCAATTCATACAGGGGACTTATTATTCCGTCTATGGCATGGTGTGCATTTGGTATATTTCTTAACCGGCAGTATATTTACAGTATACCTGATGATCTTATTGACGCGGCCAAGATTGATGGATGCGGAGAGTTTATGATATATAGAAAAGTTATATTGCCGCTTATAAAACCGGTTTTAGCGACGTTAGCAATATTTACGTTTTTACAGCAGTGGAATAATTTTGTCTGGCCTCTTGTAATAATCCATACAAGCAATATGAAGACCATACCGTTGGCGCTTGCTGTTCTTACAGGTCAGTTCGGAGCGAATTTTGCCATGGTTATGGCCGGAGCAGTGGTTGCGACTTTGCCGATGCTGGTTGTATATCTTTTGTTCCAGAAATATATTATTAAGGGTATAGCCATGACAGGGTTGAAAGGCTAAACGCCGGGTTGTTAATAAATAAGTTGTATAAGCCGATATTTAAAAGAAGGGGTATAATGCGTAAGGAAAAGATAACATTGGTTTTATGTATAGCTGTTTTATGTTTTACGGCAGGTTGTTCCGGAGAAAAAGTTCCTATTGCGAAACAAGGCGGGATAGAAGTCGTTGAAGTTTCAGAAGGAGATTCTCTTGTATATCTTAATGTCGCTAGTGCCAAAGCTTCCAGTTTTGATATAACTCCTGATTGGGCGCCTTCACCGGATCCAATGGCTCCTGTTGACGGAAATATGCTCTCGCGATGGTCAAGTGATTACACGGAAGGCGACCAGTGGATTTATTTTGATCTAGGCAGGATTGGTGTGGTCAGTAATGTGATTGTTTATTGGGAAAGGGCATATGCTACGGCTTATGAGATTCTTGTGTCAAATGACGCTGAATCATGGGAAAAGGTTTATGAAGAAAAGAACGCGGCCGGAAGCCGGATTGAATCAAAATTTAGTCCTGTAAAATGCCGGTATATAAAGATACTTGGCAGAGATCGTATAAATGAAGATTGGGGTATATCAATTTGGGAAGTAGAGATATACGGTCCGGCCGGTTACAATTCGGAGTCAACGCTCTCAAAAGAAGAATATCTTGAAAAAGGAGAGGATGAAGAAAAGAAAAAAGAAGCAGAAAACCGGCTTAATAAATTAGCCGGCCAAATTATTTCGATAGAAGAAAAAGAATTTCAAAAAGGCCTTGTTTATACGTCTTGGATGACAGAAGAGTTGGGAATGCCCGTATCAGATTTGACTCTTGCGGAGATTAAAGAGACAGGGTATGACAC
This sequence comes from Candidatus Omnitrophota bacterium, assembly GCA_043823005.1. GTDB lineage: Bacteria > Omnitrophota > Gorgyraeia > Tantalellales > Tantalellaceae > JBDRBG01. Next base: position 15,057 of record JBDRBG010000061.1, on the reverse strand, counting down.
AGTAGCTATAATGGTTCCCGCATATCAGGATAAACTGGATTCAGAACTTATTTATACGAATGATAAACCCGGTGGTGATACGCCTACTTTTGAGGCCCTGGCGCATGCTATTAAAAGTTGTCATAAACTGGGACTTAGGGTACATTTAAAGCCCCATGTTGACCCAAGAACAGATGAAGCCCGTATCAACATAATGCCTTCTGCGAAATGGTTTGACAGTTATGAGGAATTTATTGTTAAATATGCGGGTTTAGCGCAGGAAAATTCTGTTGAGTTATATTCTGTTGGCACGGAACTGGAGGCTACTACTTTTGAGGCTTGGGCCTCAAGATGGAACAGGGTAATAGACAGCATAAAAGAGGTTTATAAAGGAAAACTTGTTTATTCCGCTAATTGGACGGAATATGAAGATGTTCCTTTTTGGGATAGAATGGATTATATCGGGATTGATGCTTATTTTCCGTTAAGTGATAATAATAATCCTTCTTTGGATGAATTAGTGTCATCATGGGAATCGATTGCCGATAAGATCCAGTCCTGGGCGGTAGAAAAAGGACTTGAAGGAAAAGGCGTGCTGTTTACTGAGATAGGATATCCTTCTGCTGATGGAGCCGGATGTCAGCCATGGGTTGCTATTTCTGACAAAGAAGATCAGGACGAACAAGCACTTTGTTTTGAAGCGGTGTTTGAAGTTATGACTAAACGGCCATGGTTTAAAGGATATTATATATGGCAATATTTTCCGCAGGAAAGATGGAGTCCGCTGGGGTTTACCGTCAATAAGAAGAAAGCAAACGAAATTATTGAGAAATGGTTAAAATATGAAGGATAGTCTTGCAGAAAAGCGTAATTAATTTTATAATATAATAAAGAGAAGAGATCAAGGGAAAATAAAAAGGAGGTTATGGGATGAGAAAAATGTTGGTGTTAATCGCGGTTTTTGGTTTCTTGTTGTCCGCGGGAACGGCCATACATGCTGAAGAGGCGTCCGTTCTTTTTGATTTTGAAGATGGACTACAAGGGTGGGATATTCCTGATTGGGCATATGAGAAGCCGGACCATGTCCAGCAGTCACTGGATGTTTCTGATAAATATTCCAGCGAGGGAATAAGCAGCATGGAAGTGGAAGTTGATTTCCCGGGAGGAAGATGGACTGGGGCAGTTGTTGAGATAATGCAGTTTTTCGATTGGAGTGATTATTCTCAAGTAGCATGTGATATTTATATCCCAAGTGATGCTCCAGAAGGGTTAAAAGCAGCTTTAATCCTTACTGTTGGAGATACCTGGAAATGGGTTGAAATGAGCAGATCCTATAATTTAGAGCCGGGTCAGTGGGTTACAATAGTCGGTGATCTTAAACCGGGCAGTTTGGATTGGAGAAGGATCGAGGTAACCGATGCTTTTAGAGGAGATGTCCGAAAAATAGACATAAGAGTGCAATCGAATAATAAACCTGCATATACAGGTTCGATTTATATCGATAATGTCAGAGTTATAAACGAATAATCAATATAAATATTCTAGATACCGCAAAAAAGGCACTTTATATTAAGTGCTGATTATTTAAGACAAAAGCATTTCTGGCATTCTTCTTTAAGAGAATGCCAGAAATGTTTAATCTATATGACATTCGGTTTTTTAAATACAGATTGCTACTGAGAGCTCAAGCATAAGAAAAAAGGAGAAAGAGAAAGATATGAAATGTCTTCGTGAATACACCATATGGGTGAAAATAACGGTAATTTGTATTAGTTTATTTTATTTTGCAGGTTGCGCTCAACAGGAGAACACTGCTCTAAAAGAAACTGCCGTGCAGGAAACCAAAAAACAAGAAGAAACTGAAGTTCAGGTTCAAGTCCCTTCTGATAAGCCGATTACAGAAGAAAGAATTTATTATGATTTTGAAAATAATTTAGGGGGATGGGAAATCCCAATGTGGGCCAGCGGTAAAAGTGATTATATGGCAAAAGATGTTATAGTATCACAGGACGTAGCTATACACGGTAATTCCAGCATGAAGATTTCATCGGATTTTTTGGGCGGAACATGGGCCGCCGCTCTTGTTGAAATACAACAATATCTTGATCTGAGTCCGTATCGTGTAATAAGCGCTGATGTTTATATCCCGCAAGACGCGCCTATGGGATTAAAGGCGAAGATAATTTTAACAGTCGGCAGTAATTGGAAATTTGTCGAAATGAGCCGAAGCGTACCGCTTTTACCCGGCGAATGGGTATCAATAACCGCGAATATCGAACCGGGTAGTTATGATTGGAAAAGAATTATTCCGGACGAAGAATTCGCGGAAGATATACGCAAGATTGCGGTAAGAATAGAATCTAATAAAAAACCGGCTTATACCGGGCCTATATATATTGATAAGGTAAGATGCGGGAGATAACAGGCAAGGAAAAAGGGAAAAGCAAAAAGTCAGAAATGCAGAATCGTCATTCAGCCTGTGTCGCAATTCAAATTTTGTCTTTGCGAGGGAGCAAGAGCGACCGCGGCAATCTCAATAAAAATAAAAAAAATATAGAAAAAAGTGAAAACCAGAAAAATAATTTCTAAAGATAAAGCAGTAGATTCTAAATAGAGCGGCAATAAAATTTTTTTATATAGTTTGTGAGAACTTATAAAAAACTTATAAAAAAGAAAAGATATAACTTAAAAAATCACAGCACTACGAAAGGACAGGTCATGGCAGACAAACAGACTATTAAAGAAAAGCTCTCTAAAATGAAATCTGTGATGTTGAACAAAAAAAATGTTCCCAAAATAGTTATTCCCTTAGTGATTGTTATTCTTGCCGTGGCATTTTTGGTAACAAATGTTTTGAAAAAAGGAGAAGGCGGGTTAGCGTTTCAAAAAGGGGTAGGATATGTAAGCTGGTCATCAGAGGGATATAATACTCCGAGTTCGGATGAATCTCTTGAGGCCCTGAGGGAGACAGGAGCTGATTGGGTGAGTGTGCTGGTAACCTGGTATCAGACTACTCCCTGGTCAGGGGATGTTCACAGGACAGAAAAAACACCTACGGATGAATCTTTAATACATGCTGTGAGAAAAGCTCATGAACTTGGCTTGAAAGTTATGCTTAAAATGCACCTTGATTTATTAGATAAATCTGATGGAAGCTGGAGAGGAGAAATCGGGTTTTCCCGTGAGTCAGAATGGGATGAATGGTTCAGGAAGTATGAAGAATACTTGATGCATTATGTTGACATTGCGAATCAGGAAAACGTGGAGATGCTGTGTATAGGCACAGAACTTTCTACTTCTGCTACAGTAAAAGGATATATGTGGCGTGAACTGATTAAGACATTGAGAACAAAATATTCGGGTCTTTTGACTTATGCCGCGCATTGGGACAGATATCTTGATGTGCGTTTTTGGGATCTTTTAGATTGCGTCGGAATAAATGTATATTTTCCTTTAACAAATAAAATGGTTCCGTCGTATGAAGAGTTAAAAGAAGGTTGGCAGAAATGGATTCCGGAACTTGAGGAGTTTTACCAAAAAACCGGTAAACCGATAATTTTTCCTGAAATAGGATGCAGCAGTGCTGATGGCGCGGCAATCAGACCATGGGAACATGTGCCGAGAAGTGAGGTAAACTTAAAATTGCAGGAAGATTATTATAGAATACTTTTGGAGAGTTTTTGGAACAAAAAATGGTTTTATGGCCTTTACTGGTGGTATTGGGGCACTAACGCGAAAATGGGCGGAAAATATAACCGTTCATTTACTCCGCAGAACAAACCGGCGGAACAGGTTATACGTGAATGGTACGCAAAACCGGCAAGAAGATAAGTGTTTTGATAGAAAATAGGAAATTGTTGGAAGCTGGTCTTTCAGGCTGTGTCAAAAATCAAATTTTGTTTTTGCGGGGGAGCGTAGCGACCGTGGCAATCTCAATAATAATATAGTTTACCCGCAAAGTTTATATTTTTATTGCTATTCGAGATTGCTTTCCGCCAGAGGCGGATCCGCCTTTGGCGGGCGCACTCAACATTAAGTGCTCGCAAAGACGTTATGACACAGGACATAGTCTGTTTAGAGGGATGGAGAGTAAAGGAGTAACTCAGGATGAGAGATTTTATAGTAAGGGAAAGCCGTTTGTCTGAGAAAGAGCGGAGAAATTTAAGTATACTGGATTCCATCCGGAGAGGTGTTGAGATATCAAGAGCAGACATTTCCAAAGAAACAGATCTTAATATAGTTACAGTATCGAATTATGTTAGTAAGTATATAAAAAATAAACTGGTTTTTGAAACAGGACTTGATATTTCTACCGGAGGCAGAAGGCCTGAACTTTTGAAGTTAAACAGTCATTATGGTTATAGTATCGGGATAGATCTGGGTTCTCCGCATATTACTCCTGATTCTTCGGTTGTAGGTGTTTTGATGGATCTTTCGGGTAAAGTGCTTGCCGAAGAGAAAGTGATAAAAGGAAAAGAATCTTTTGATCAGTTGACGGCAAAAGTTGTGGATATGATAAAGGTGTTAGCGGGTAAGGCAGATGTGGCTATTTCTGATATAAAAGGTATAGGTGTCGGGATATGGGGAGTTATTGACAGATATAAAGGTATGGTCAGATATCCTATCGAAGATGAACAGATTATAAGCTATGTGAACCTTGTCAATGAATTGAGGAGTACTTTTAATATTCCGGCATTTGTTGAACATGATGCGGCATTAGGAGCTTTTGGTGAAAAATGGGCAGGAGCAGGCGCGGGAAGCACTGCTGAGAATCTTATTTTTTTATGTTCGGATTCCAGCTGCGGGATTGTAATCCGAGGAGAGCTTTATTACGGCGCGACAAGAAGCGCCGGAGAACTTAACATAAATCCTCCGTATCCTGGAGAAAAAAGTGATCCTGCTAATTGCTGGACAAATTATGATTATGGATGCTGTCTTCGTTCCCGCGGAATAGATTTAGGTGTTCCATCAAGGGCAAAAAAATATTTAAATGAAAATCCCGAGGTAAAATCTATTATATTGGAAATGGCAGGAGGGGAAACAGAGAATATTACTTTCAATATGGTTGTTGCTGCCGCGGGAAAATCTGATAAAACAGCTATTCAAATTATAGAAGAAGCAGGCAATTATCTGGGAGCAAAAATAGCGTTTCTAATAAATCTTTTCAACCCCGAAGTAGTAGTAATAGGCCGAGGTATTGAGCTGGGCGGAGATATATTCTTTTCTTCTGTCAGGAAATCAGTTAGAAAATGGGCTTATGAAGAATCAGTAAAAGTTGCTAAGATCCTGCCGACCAGTCTTAAGGAAAATGTTGTAGCCATAGGTGCCGGAGCATTGGTTATACAGGATCTTTTCGCGAAAATATAAAATCAATATTCAACATTCAACTATAAAGATTAAGCTGGCAGGTAATAAGGGACGTGGCTTAACGCGTAGATGTTGATAGTGTCAAAAATAATATGAAAGAATGAAGAAAGAAATTAACCACAGAGGACACAGAGGGAAAGAAAAAATTAAAGGAAAAGCTGTTTCTCTGTGTTCTCTGTGGTTAACTTTTGACAATACGTAGATGTTATTAAGGAGGACATATGACAGCGGCCAGAAAATGTATGGGATTGATACTTGTGTTTATTTTTGCTTGTTCTTGTTCAGGCTGCGGACCAGCCGGCAAGGCTAAAAATGAAATAACGATGTGGCTTGTAGGTTCAGAAGCGCAGGCAAAAACAATAATGAAGCTCGGAGAGAAGTTTGAAGAAAAGACGGGTATTGCTGTTGTCTGCCAGGCGATTTCCTGGGGTGACGCTCATAGTAAATATTTGACATCTATTGCCGGAGAAGTTACTCCTGATATAGGGACGATGGGCCTTACCTGGGGAATGGAATTTGGTGAACTCGGAGCAATGGTTGATCTGAAAAAAGAGTTTTCTGAGGATGAATCCGAACTTGAAAACAAAATTTTCCCCAGTATATTAGCGTCGACAGGTCTGGGAGATAAGGTATATGGCATTCCTTTTGATCTTTCAGAACACATTTTGTATTACAGGAACGATATTGTAACAGATCCTCCAAGGACATGGGAGGATCTGTTGAATGTGTTAAGAGATCTTAAAACCCGGGATAAGGGAATGATTTTAGATTGGGGATCGCTTGAATGGATAGGATACGCGCCTTTTCTCTGGCAAGCCGGAGGGGATTTTTATAATGAAGAATATACAAAGGTTACACTTGATACTCCGGAAGCGGCGACTGCGTTGGATTTTTTAGGACAGCTTTACAAAGCGGGTATGCCTAAAACAAATGTGCCGTTAGAGCAGGGGCTGAGGACAGGGGACTATCCTTTGGCTATATCAGGGAACTGGAAAATAATAAGTTTAATGGCCGGGGCTCCGGAAATTGCCGGTAAGTGGTCAATAGCGATGCTTCCAAGAGGACCTTCAGGCAAGAGAACAGCATTTATTGGTGGAAGGGTTCTGGGCATTTTTTCAAAGTCCAGGATGAAAAAAGAAGCATGGGAATTTATAAAGTTCTTATTTGAATCGAAAAATCAGATAGATATATATAAAGACTCTTTAGAAACGGAAGATTCTTATCTGCCGCCTAATATGGAAACCTGGATAGATCTGCCTATGGAAAGATCTATAAAAAGGGTGTTAGAACAGCAGGCTAAAGACGCTAAAGGGCCGCCGCCGGTTTTGTCTTGGGATGCCAGTACGAGGTTTGTGAATCATGCCATTCAAATGGTTGTACTTAAAGGCGCGGATCCGGCTGAAGAACTTAAAAAAGCTACACTTGAGATGCAAAAAGAACTGGATAAAAGAAGATCCTATTGAATGGTGAATGAAAAATAGACGGCGAACTTTCTCCGTCTTTGTGAGCGGCCAATGCGTAATCTCACCCTCCCCGTCATTGCGAAGGCCGAGCTATGCGAGGCCTGCGGCAATCTTTATTCGGTTGATAGTTGATGGTTAGTTGGTTGATTGTTAACAGTCAACGAACCAACGATCAACCGTCAACTAAAAACGTCTTTGCGAGGGAGCGAAGCGACCGCGGCAATCTCAATATAAAAAAAACAGATTAAAAAACCGGAAGTATTAATACTTCCGGTTTTTTAATCTAAAAATAAAATTAAATTTTAGAACTGTGAAGATATTTTTAAGATCATTTCCTGATCCGCGGATGTGTTTCTTCCCCAGAAAACCAGGCCGTATTGCAGTCCAACATCAAAAGTTTTACCTGTTCTTGTGACATCATCGCCTGTAAGAAATTGAAATACCGGACCGATACGCCATATAGCATACTCTTTTTCAAGTGATCCGGTTCCGTCATGATTTATAAACCCGTCTATTTCGGTTTTTAATAATAACCATTTAATCGGCCAGATCCCGGCTTCCGCGAAAAACGGGATATCATGGCAGACGCTTCTATTCTTAAATCTGTAACCTGTTTCAGCTCCAAAATAGAACGGTATTGTTGTATCAAATTTTTTACCTAAAAGAGCGCGCAGTTCAATAGCATCATTTCCGTCGCTCAGGCCGGGAGCATCATCATCACCTTTCAGATAGAATAATGTTTTTATCTGGCCGCTTAACACAAATGGAGTTTCTACGAAACGGACCTTAGCCCCGAAATCAATGGATGAAATACCGTGACTTTTTACGCTGTATGATCCCCAGTCAGCCCGACGGTTATATTCTTTGTATTTAGCTTCTTTGTATTCAACGCTTCCCATTACTGTAAGCCAGTCAAGAGCGCCTATTTCAAATTTTGGCGACATTGACCATCCCCAGGATTCTGCGCTGCGGTTTTTTCGATCAAGACCTCTGTCAGCGTTAAAATCCATTTTCGCGAAATTGGCTTTCATGTACTGTTCGACCCATACACTGTTTTGTGGAAGAGTCCACGCTCCGGCAAAAGCATATTGAGCCGAGAGCATGCAAAGAAAAAATATACATAAAAAGGGAAATAATTTTTTCATTTGAATATCCTTAATCTGTTGTTTCTTTTTTGAAATTTTAACACTTTTCGCTATGTCCTCTGTGGTTAAGTTTTTTAGCGGTTGAGATTAAAAAGTGCCGTAAACCATGCCATTAAGCTTTTATTGTCGTGTTGTTCTTCTAAGATTATTTTTACGTCGTCCGGAGTAAGAATGCCTTTTTCCGTGAGAAAAACACCGATTTCTTTGTGTATTTTGTGTTTTTCAGCATATTCTTTTTGCTCTTTTAAAGCTTCTTGGACATCGTGTTCAGAAGCCATGCCTTTGTTTACGGCAATTTCACCAAACCGTTGTGTTTTTTTTCTTTTAAAAATATTAGACATTTTTGTTTAGATCCTTTTTAATAAGAATAAAAATTCTTTGCTAATTATTCAATATTATACACGCATAATATAACTTGCGTCAAGTCAATCATTAACAGTAAAACGAAAAAATAAGTAGAATTTATATTTTTTGTTAATAGCTGTTTTATTGTATAATAAGACTGAAACAAAAATAATTTTTTAATTTCTATATTCTTTAAGAAAAGAAACGTGTTGACTTTAAGGGAACTTACTATATATAATCTTAATACTATAACTAGTTAAAAAATACGACATCAGAGGTGATAAGATGAATTACGCGAAAACAGCCATATTGATAATATTATTAACAGTTATTCTTATGGCAGTAGGAAGCTTGTTGGGCGGAGTCAGGGGTGCTTTTATAGCATTTTTGTTTGCGCTTCTTCTTAACGGCGTTAGTTATTGGTACAGTGATAAGATCATACTTACTATGTACAAGGCCAGGGTGTTATCAAAAAAAGATTATCCGCGTTTATATAAAACGGTCGAAGAATTAAGCGGTAATGCTGGTATTCCGTGTCCGGGGATATATATCGCGGAAATGAAAGCTTCGAATGCTTTTGCGACAGGCAGGGATCCTGAACACAGTGCTGTATGCTTAACGCGGGGTATTATAGAACTCTTAAATGAAAACCAGCTCAGAGGCGTTGTTTCGCATGAATTAGCGCATATTCGTAATAGAGACACGCTTATTATGACTCTTACGGCTGCTTTGGCAAGCGCTGTTATGATGATAGCGTATATGGCGCGTTGGGGGCTGTTGTTAGGCGGGTTTTCCAGGGATCGCAGAGATTCAAGTAATATTGTGGGAGTGATAGCCGTAAGTATTGTAGCTCCGATAGCCGCGTTATTGGTGCAGATGGCGATCTCAAGGTCACGTGAATATGCCGCTGATGCTCTGGCCGCGGGTTTTTCAAAAGACCCTGAGAGTCTTGCTGACGCATTGGAAAATTTGGATCGTTCTTCAAAACAAAACCGGAGTAAGATTTCTCCGGCAACAGCACATTTATTTATTGTACGTCCGTTCAGCAAGGGATTTATTTCTAATCTTTTTTCTACACATCCTCCCATAGCAGAGAGGGCCAAAAGACTTAGGAGCATGGCATAATGCGTAATCGTTATTTTATAATTTTATTAATAGCCGCCGGTCTTTTTTTATTTTTTTACGGTTTAGGGAATATGGCGCTGACTGATCCTGATGAAAGTTTTTATGCGGAAACGGGCCGGGAAATGATTGAAAGAAACGAATGGGTAACTCCGTATATATTCGGACAACCTCAGTTTGAAAAACCTATTTTTTATTATTGGCTGGTGCTGGCAAGTTATAAAGTGTTCGGCATAAACGAATTTGCCGCAAGGGTACCGTCAGCTGTTTTTGGTATCTTGGGAATAATAGGGATCTTTTATTTGGGGAAACTGCTTTTTTCCGGGATCTCCGGGTTCTTTTCAGGGCTTGTTATGGCTACTTGTATACAATATATAATACTTGCAAGAGCATGTATTACTGACATAGTGCTTATGGTATGTATACTTTATTGTATGCTGTTTTTCATTGCCGGCTGGATGTCCGGCAATAAAAGGCATTATTATATTTCAGCTGTAATGGCGGCTTTAGCAGTACTTACAAAAGGGCCTATCGGTCTTTTTATCTGCGGCGGGATTATATTGTTATATGTAATTTTTACCCGTCAATGGAAAGAATTAAAAAAAATTCCGATATTAAAATGTATTTTGGTGTTTCTTGTTATCAGCCTTCCCTGGTATATTGCGGTCACAAAAATACACGGGAACGCTTTTATAGGTGAATTTTTTGGATTTCATAATATTACGCGATTTTTAGAAGCGGAACATCGTATTGGTGTCTCTCCGTTTTTTTATATCCCTGTTGTTTTGGGCGGATTTTTTCCATGGAGTTTTTTTCTTCCGCTTGGAAGCTGGTATATGTTCAGGAAGGAGACAGCGGTTTCTTTGTTTAAGGGATACAAGGTTTTTCTGGGAGTATGGTTTCTTTTAGTGTTTTTATTTTTTTCAGCTTCCAGTACAAAGTTGGTTACGTATATTTTTCCTCTTTTTCCTGTTTTAGCGATTGTTATCGGAAGATTATGGGAGAGATTTTGTTCAAGAGAGAAAAGCCCCGGTTATCTGGATAAGTATATGGCAGTGTCTTTTTATGTGTTTATCACTGCCAGTCTTACGGCAATGATAGGGCTATACTTTTTTGTCCGATACAAGTATGGCAGTATGGTGCAGGGTATTGTGCCCAGCCAGGTTGTTTTTGCGCTGGGATTAATAATAAGCGCGATTCTTTTTCGAGCCAGACGCGGAACAGCGGCCTTTATTTTATTGAACTTAGCGGTTGTTCTATTGATTGTACCCGTGGTTTCCGGAGTATCTCCGCTTATCGCGGAATTTGAGTCAAGTAAAGCAATAACACATAAAGCAGTAGAACTGGCGGGCAGAGACGCGCCTTTAGGCGGGGAATGCGATCATCGCCGCGGCGTAGCGTTTTATTCCGCCAGAACAGATATAGTTGATATACATCCCTGGTATGAATTTAACAGATTTATTTCGCGTAAAGAAAAGGTTTGGGGTATAGTACAACGTAAACATTACGAACAATTAAGGGAAAGCCGGCCCGATGATATATCAGAACCATTGTTCAAATCCGGTAAATATGTTCTGGTTACTAATAAAAAAGCTGTTCAACCGACTGATAATAAATGAGGCTGTAAATGATAATAAGATCAAGCGTATCTTTTGTGCTTCCCATGTATAACGAGGAAGCTAATATCGCGGATACCGTGTCAAGGATAAGATCTCTCGGCGCGGAAATTACTGATGACTATGAGATAGTTATTGTGGATGACGCGTCAACGGATAACAGCGTAAAAACCGCTCAAGCTCTTGCGGAAAAGGATAGCAGTATTAAGGTGTTTGAAATGCGGAAAAACACAAAATTCGGCGGTGCTTTTAGCGAAGGGTTTAAAAGAGCTGAAAAAGACGTTATTCTTTATATGGATTCGGATATGCCGGTTAAAGAAGAAGATATCATGGCATCGGTTCCTTTTATCGAGAAATTTGATATAGTAACCGGAGTAAGCAAAATAAAAAAAGGTGATACAATAAAACGAAAGATTATTTCAGGAGTTTATAACTTCATAGTGCAGAGTTTATTCCGTCTTGACGTGAATGATATAAATTCCGGATATAAGGTTGTCAGAAAAAAAGTCGTGGAAGATATTGATTTTATTTCAAAAAGCCCGTTTGTCGATGTTGAACTTTTTCTGCACGCTAAAAAGATGGGATACGCGATATATCAGTTTCCCTTGATTTTCATTGACCGTACAGGCGGGAAATCTTATATCGCTCGGCTTCCGGTTATCGCGGCTACGTTTAGGGATATGCTGAAGGTTAGATTGCTTAGAAGAGGATAAATTATGAGAACTTTAATTATTAATGCTGATGATGTGGGTTTTTCGCGAGAGATAAATACAGCTGTAAAGGATTGTTACGAGAAAGACATTCTTACGGGTGTCAGTATAATGGCATGCGGAGAATATTTTAAAGAAGCCGCGGATATATTGCGCGGAATAAACAAATTGGAAACAGGCGCGCATTTAACACTTACCGGAAAATTCTGTCCGTGTACAAAAGAAAACTCGGCTGTATCCTCAATATTAAAATCAGAGGGAACCTTTGAAGCTGATTATAAAGGGTTGTTCCTGCGTTACTATAAAAAAGAATTAGAGCTGAGTCAGGTCAAAAAAGAGTTTTCTAATCAAATAGAAAACATACAACAAGAGGGGTTTACAATAACGCATTTGGATACTCATGAACATATTCATTTGTTTCCCGGCATAATGAAGTTATTAATAGTTTTGGCAGAAGAATATAAAGTTCCGTATATTCGGATACCTTTGGAGACCCGAAAAATCATTAATATACAGTTTGCTTTAAAGGATTTATTGAGGCATACGGCATTAAAACATTTTTCTGTAAAGGCAAAGAAACTGATAGTAAACACTAAAGCTGTAAGTAATGATGTGTTTTGGGGACATTTTCATTCAGGACGGATGGATGATGATATTCTCTGTTATATGATGAAAAATCTTACAAACGGAATAAATGAATTAGCAGTACATCCGGCAGTAGAATCAGCGGATTTTACCGGTAAATATCCATGGTACCGAAATTCCGGCGCAGAATTAAATGCTTTATTAAACGGTAAATGGCAAAACTTCGCGGCTGAACGGAAAATAAGATTTGTCTCTCATAAACAGGCTGTTGAAAGTATATAATAAGGCCCAAGATTGACGCTTAAGATGTTTTATAGTATAATTCTCGCTATTGTTTAATGTTTTAATGTGAAGAAATAATGCGGGCGTGGCGAAACTGGCAGACGCGTATGGTTCAGATCCATATGGAGGCAACTCCTTGGGGGTTCGAGTCCCTTCGCCCGCACCATTCTATACATATCTGCGGGGATGTGCGCTAAAAGGACCGAAGCTTAGTTCCGCCTGAGGCCCCGCCAAAGGCGGGTAGACTGGGACAGGTCTCCTGTGGAAGTGTAAACCCTGGCAGAGAGAGAGTCCCATTAATTTTTATTTTGACTTTTACGGTTCATATCTCCATACAATATATAGAGCTTGAAAATTGTAACTCCTTATAGTATAATAATATATGGAAAAGAAGCGGCGAAACATAGCTATTACAAACAGACAGGCCTTAAGAGATTATTATGTTGAGAAGGTCTATGAAGCCGGATTACAGCTTAAAGGTAATGAGATAAAGTCTTTGCGTATGGGTAAGGCTCATTTAAAGGGAAGTTTTGCTAAGATAGTAAGAGGTGAATTATTCATATATAATATGAATATAACTCCTTATGAATTTTCCCGGGAAGAACAGGATCCTGTACGGCCGAGAAAGCTTTTATTGCATAAAGCGCAGATAAAACAGATTGAAGTGAAATCATTACAGCAGGGATATACCCTTGTTCCTCTGAAAGTATTTTTTCACAGGGGATACGCAAAAGTTGAAATAGCAGTAGCTCGAGGTAAGAAACTTTATGATAAACGGCATGCTTTAAAAGAAAAGCAAGCCAAAAGAGAAATAGATAGAGTTATTCGGAGCAAGGAAAAAGGATAGATAACAAGTTTCGTCTTTGCGAGGGCTGAGGCAGACGAGGCCCGCGGCAATCTTATGGAAATATAAATTCATACAGGATATTTGATCTTTGAAAATTCAGAATAATTTGTAAATGATTAATAGTAAAGGTAAGAATACATAGCGGGGACACGCCTGAAAGAGCCGCACTTCGCTGACATGCCATATACCTGAAGTGCGTCTAGTTCAGGCATGTCCCCGGATTTTTATTTTTATTTTTTTGGGGGTGACAGGCCTCGACATGTACAAATAGTCATTGGGCAGCATGCAGAGGGTTCAGGTGGCCTCTTCAAAACCTGAAAAACAATAAACGCAGACTACAATCCAGTAGCCGAAGCTGAGAATATCTTAGCTGAGGACGCGTTAAATGTTCCTGTTTTTACAGGAGCGAGTCCGTTAGTAAGCGCCTTGGGATACTAATACGACTACAATTACGCAAGGACTCTTGGGGGGATACCTCCTAGCCTCAGGTAGTATTTAGGAGATTGCTCTAAGGAAACATCCTGTTTTTCGGATCTTCTTAGAAAAGACTAAAGAGAAACTAAGCATGTAGATACTCTTTGGTTATTGTTCATGGACCCGGGTTCGAATCCCGGCACCTCCACCAATATTAAAATGCCCGTCATAACTTGTTTGTTGACGGGCATTTTTATTTATGATATCATTTAAAAAACAAGAAGTGCCCATAATGCGCCCAGAAAGATGTAACAGTGTGGGGGAAAAGTATCTTTTGCGTCATTGCGAGAAGCGAAGCGACGAAGCAATCTCGACAACTGTCATCCGGGCATACCAAATTTGTCATCCCGCACTTGATGCGGGATCTCGTAAAACCGAAAACGTGGTGAAATAGTGGCGATAAATCAAAAACAAAAACTTAACAAGGCAATTCTCTCAAAGTGAGGGTGTTGCCTTTTTTCTTTAAGGTGCCAATTTGGTACCTTAAAAAATTAAAGGATGGGGAAAATGACGGACATATCGAAGAAACAAAATAATGAACGCATGCAAGTTATTTCATCAGAAATCATTGAACAAGAAATTTATATCATAAGAGGGCATAAGGTTATGATAGATTTCGATTTAGCAAAGCTCTACAAGGTTGAGGTAAAACAACTTAAAAGGTCTGTAAGGAGAAATATCGAAAGATTTCCATTAGATTTTATGTTCGAATTGACAAAAGAAGAAACCGCAGTTTTAAGGAGCCAAATTGGCACCTCCAAAAGAGGTCAACATGCAAAGTATTTGTCATTTGCGTTCACAGAGCAGGGTGTTGCTATGTTGTCGAGTATTCTAAATAGCAAGAGAGCAATCCAAGTTAATATTGCAATCATGAGGACATTTGCCAAATTACGCGAAATGATAGCCACGCATAAAGATTTAAAACAAAAGTTAAAAGAAATGGAAAAGAAATACGATAAACAGTTCCAAATAGTTTTTCAAGCATTAGAACAATTGTTAGAAGAACCCGAATCGAAACCAAAAAAACAAATAGGATTTCATTAACAATAATTTATCATGGCAACCCTACGAAAAAAACAAAACACATACTTCATAGACTATCGCATAAACGGTAAGCGTGTA
>JBDRBG010000060.1:0-6194 GCA_043823005.1 Candidatus Omnitrophota bacterium | reverse complement strand
CTCTGAGTCACAGAGCCATTCAAACTAATAAATTTTTTATTTTTCTCCCCTTTGTCTATCCCTTTCTCCGTGCCTCTGTGTCCTCTGTGGTTAATTTTTGCGTTTTCTATTCCCATCCGAGTTTGCCGCGGCCTTCGTCTGCCTCAGGCCTCGCAATGACGAAAGTCCGTCTTTGCGAGCCGTGAGCCATGCGAGGAGCGCGGCAATCTCCGACGAACGACGAACGACAAACGACGAACGACTATTTATACACTTCGCCCGGATCAAAAATACGATCCTCTTCTATAACAACTTCACCGTTTTCGTTTATTTTCCTAAAATAACAGCTAAAATATCCTTCATGACATCCCGCTCGGATCTGATCCACTTTAAAAAGAACAGAATTATCAGCACAATCTATGCATATTTCTTTTGCGATCTGTATACACCCGGAAGTTTCGCCTTTAAGCATAATACGGCCTTTTGATCTTCGAAAAACATAGACCTTTTTTTCCTTTAAGGTCTTTTCAAGTGCCTCACGGTTCATATAACACAACGTCAATACTTTTGAAGATTTGTAATCCTGTATTATCGCCGGAATCAACCCTTTATCATCAAAATTTAATTTTTCTATAAAACTCATATATCTTTCCTTTCTTCTAGTCTTTTACTCTTGAGATTGCCGCGGTGCTCATTTGCTTCGCACCTCGCAATGACGTCCCTCCCGTCTTTGCGAGCTCCGAGCCATGCGAGGAGCGTGGCAATCTCTAATTCGTTACGCATCTTCCAGATTTTTCACCACAGAGGCTCTGAGTCACAGAGTCATTCAAAACCCAAAAATATTTGTTTTTCCCCTTCAACCTTGAACCTTAACCCTCGAACGGCGCCAAAGGCGCCTTATTCTGTCTTTGCGAGGGAGCCTCAGCGACCGCAGCAATCTCCCGTCGAACGACGAACGACGAACGACAAACGACAAACGTTCCCGTCGGTCTTTGCGAGCCGTGAGCCATGCGAACGGCGCGGCAATCTCCAACCAACGACTCTGCCACTATCTAACAACTATCCCGTTCTTCCTCAGATAATCTCTTACTTCCTGGATTGAAAACTCCCTAAAATGAAAAATAGAAGCCGCTAAAGCCGCGTCTGCTTTACCTTGCGTAAACGCTTCTAAAAAATGTTCAAGTTTTCCGCATCCGCCGGAAGCTATTACCGGGATACTTACTGCTTCACTTATTCTTCGTGTCAAATCAATATCATAACCGTTTTTAGTACCGTCACAATCCATACTGGTAAGAAGAATTTCTCCCGCGCCTAACGATTCCGCTGTTTTTGCCCATTCAACAGCATCCAATCCCGTAGCCTGACGGCCGCCTCTGACATAAACTTCCCAGGAATCTTTTAATGTCTTTTTAGCGTCAATCGCCGTAACAATACATTGTGACCCGAACTTTTCACTGGCTTTTCTTATCAATTCGGGACAGGCAACAGCAAAAGTATTTATGGAAACTTTATCACATCCGGCATTTAAAAGTTCTCTAATATCCTCGTTTGAATCAATACCCCCGCCAACCGTAAACGGCATGAAAACATTTTCCGCGACACGCCTTACTACATCAACCATTGTTTTTCGTTTTTCATGGCTGGCAGTGATATCCAAAAAAACTAGTTCATCCGCCCCTTCTTTATCATATATTATGGCATTTTCAACCGGATCCCCGGCATCCCTGAGATCTACAAAATTTATTCCTTTTACTACGCGTCCGTCTTTAACATCAAGACACGGAATTATCCTCTTTGCCAGCATCTATTGCCTCCTTAAGATCTATTGTCCCTTCATATAAAGCCCGGCCGATAATGACTCCGCTTAAGCCCAGATCCTCTAATTTTTTAAGCTCTCTTATATCATCCGCGGTCTTCACTCCTCCGGCAGATATAACTTTAACGCTTGTTTTTGTAAGTATCTCTTTAAGACCTTCTATGTTCGGGCCTGACAACATACCGTCACGCTGTATATCCGTATAAATTATCTCTTTCGCCCCGAAAGCAACAAACCGGCCCAGAACCTCAAAAAGATCCAAATCCAGTTTCTTTTCCCATCCTTCAACACAAAGTTCAAAATTCCTGGCATCCACGCTAAATATGACCTGCTGTTTAAAACTTTCCAGACAATCTCTGGCAAAATCTATATCCGCGAACGCTTTTGACCCTATAATAACCCTGGTTATACCTAGATCTAACGCTTTCTTTATATCAATCTCTTTTCTAAACCCTCCGCCTATTTCAACCGGGATTTTCACTTGCCGGATTATTTCTCGGGCAATCCCAAGATTAACGGGTTTTCCTTCTCTGGCACCGTCAAGATCAACTATATGGAGCATTTCAGCCCCTAATGACTCCCACTTTCGCGCCGCCTCAACAGGAGACAGATCATAACTTAATTTTTTGTTATACTGTCCCTGTTCCAGTCTTACTGTCTTTCCTTCTATTATGTCTACAGCCGGTATTATCTTCATAATTTCACAAAATTCTCCAACATTTTTATTCCATTTTTCTGAGATCTCTCCGGATGAAACTGAACAGCATAGACATTATCCTTCCATACTGCAGAAGCATATTTAATAGTATAATCGGTTTCACCGCACATAATATTCTTATCCGTTACATCGCAATAATATGAATGAACAAAATAAAAATAGGTATTATCTTTTATACCGTTAAAAAGCGGACAATCCGGGTTAACCACTCGCACGGTATTCCATCCTATTTGCGGAATTTTGAATTTTTTGTCTCCGTTAAAAAGTTTAACTTCTCCCGAAAAAAGCCCGAGACACCCGCATCCTCCGGTTTCAGAACTTTGCTCAAACAAAAGCTGAAGCCCCAAACATATACCTAAAAAAGGTTTACCTTTTTTAATATCATCCAAAAGCGGACGGATAAAACCCCGCTCTTCAAGGCCTTGCATAGCATCCTTTGATGACCCTACTCCGGGAAGCACTATTTTCTCAGCTTGATCCAGATTATCCGCGTTCTCATATACTTTTGTTTCCTGTCCTAAATAACGAAAAGCATTTACAACACTTCGTAAATTTCCTGAACCATAATCTATAATACCGATCATTTTTTCCTTTTTCTCTTTTTCTAGATTGCCGCGTCGCTCTTGCTCCTCGCAATGACAGATGGAAGATTGCCGCGTCGCTTTGCTCCTCGCAATGACAGATAAAGTTTCGTCTTTGCGAGCTTCGAGCCATGCGAGAAGCGCGGCAATCTCCGTCTAACGACGAACGACCAACGCCTAACGACTCTTTACAATATCCCTTTACTCGACGGTACTTCGCCCTGTCTGCGAGGATCTATCTTTACAGCCCTGTCTAAAGCAACTCCCAGAGTCTTAAAAACTGCTTCAAGAAAATGATGCATATCACCTTCACCGGCAATTTCTATATGTAGATTAATACAAAGTTTTTTCGCGAAACTTTCTAAAAGATCTTTTGCCAGATGCATAGAATATCCTTCTTCGTCTTTTATTGAACTTTCTTCAAGATCTCTAAGTTTGAATTTAAACGCCGGCCGATTCGACAGATCTACCAGCACTTTAGCACTTGCCATATCCATAGGCACTTCAGCTGAAGCTGTTCTTACAATCCCTTTACATTCTCCCAGCGCTTTTTTAAACGCTTCGCCAAGTGCTATGCCGATATCCTCGTTTAAATGATGGCTATCCACGTGTGTATCGCCTTTAGCTTTCATCTTTATATCAAAATATCCGTGATAAGCAAAAAGCGTCAGCATATGATCCAAAAACCCTATAGTCGTTGAAATATCACTTTCTCCTGTACCGTCAACATTAAGTTCAGATATTTCTATCTCGGTCTCTTTAGATTTTCGTTCATATTTTACGGCTCTTTTTTTTGCCTGATCTTTTCCGAATATACCCATTTTTCCTCCCTAAAAGAATTAAATATTTTCCTGAGATTGCTTTCCCGCTTCACCTTCCCTGTTCCCCGTTTTCACGGGGACAAGCTCCACGTAAGTAAACTCCGCTGCTCTCCTTTGTCATCCCCGCGGACAGACTATGTCAAAAGTCGGGTTTTCTGTTTTCTTTGAAAAATTTACTCCATTTCATATTATAGATTCCCACTTTCGTGGGAATGACAGCCTGTTTTGTCATCCCCGTGAAAACGGGGATCCACTTTGAAAAGTGCCTCCGACTTTTGACACAGCCTGGGAAGCGGGGATCCACAATCTTATCCTAGATTCCCGGTCAAGCCGGGAATGACAAAAAATACGACTTTCCCTCTCCGTGTCTCTGTACCCTCCGTGGTTTCTCTGAACTTTTCCCTTTATCCTTTTTCGGGCGGCCAGCCGGCCGCCCCTACTATGGACCAACGACTAACGACCAACTAACGACCAACTAACGACTAACGACCAACGACTAACGACTATTTACTCACACCGAACAGCAACTGATTCCCAATGTTTCTCCAGTTTTTCCAAAACAGTAAGTTCTCTTACCCACGGAGCCGCGGCACTAATGGCTTTACGCGAATATGAAATTATATGAGAACTTTTCATAAAACTTCTCAAATTCAACCCTGAAAAATATCTGGCCGTACCTCCCGTAGGTAAAACATGACTTGGCCCGGCGATATAATCACCTATTGCTACAGGCGTATTTTGTCCGAGAAAAACCGCGCCCGCGTTTGTAATATTTTTTAATAGCCTCTTCGGAGACTTCACCATAAGCTGAAGATGTTCAGGAGCAATCATATTAGATATTTCCGAAGCTTCATCCAGATTTTTCACCTTTATCACATATCCTTTAACTGTCAGATCTTTTCGCATCGTATCAAAAACCGTTTTCGAAGGAGTAACAAGTATTGATATCCCCCTATGATGTTCTGATTGCGCAAAAAGATCCTTTTTTAAATATTCAAGATTTGCATGATTATTAGCGATTATTAATACCTCACTCGGCCCGGCAAGCATATCAATATCACAAAATCCAAAAACCTGACGTTTTGCTTCTGTCACATACTCATTTCCCGGACCCACTATCTTATCAACCTTCGGTATTGTTTTAGTCCCAAACGCGAGTCCTGCGATTGCCTGAGCGCCGCCTGCTTTATATATTTCGTCCACTTTCAAAAGATTGGCCATAACAAGTATATGTGGATCTATACATTTGTGTTCGTTCGGAGGCGATACCATTATTATTTTTTTCACACCCGCTATTTTAGCCGGCAAAACCGTCATATAGACGCTTGATACAAGCGGAACTGTACCGCTTGGAACATAAATGCCAACCCTTTCTATAGGCACGAACTTTTCGCCAAGCTCTATTCCTGATTCCTGCTTTATAGTCCAAGATTTTGGAAGCTGATTCGCGTAAAACTTGTTTATGTTCCGGATAATCTCTTTAAGCGTAGTAACAAGTTCCGGTTTAATATCCTGATACGCGCCGCTTATCTCAGCTTCAGTAACCTTGAGATCCTTTTTTTTGATATCGACTTTATCAAATTTCTTTGTGTACCTTAGTAAGGCGTTATCTCCTTCCAGGCGTACTTTCTCTATTATCCGGGAAACTTTTCGCTGAAGCCGCATCTTACCGCCGTCATATCTGTTCACAAGATTACAAAAAACCTTACTCCCTGCTTTTACGCTTTGCATCTTAACCTCTTTTTTATTTTTATTTCATTAGAGTTTGCCGCGTCGCTCCGCTCCTCGCAATGACGCAAGTCTGTCTTTGCGAGCCGTGAGCCATGCGAACAGCGCGGCAATCTCCCGTCTTTGCGAGGGAGCAACAGCGACCGCGGCAATCTCCGACGAACGACGAACGACAAACGACGAACGACTATTGTTCCCCCTCTGTGCCTCTGTGCCCTCTGTGGTTAATTTTTGCGTTTTCTATTCCCATCCGAGTTTGCCGCGTCACTCGCTCCTCTCAATGACGGATGAAGGTCTTTCGCAATGACGAAGTCCGTCTTTGCGAGCCGTGAGCCATGCGAACGGCGCGGCAATCCCCGTCGAACGACAAACGACAAACGACGAACGACAAACGTTCCCTCCGTCTTTGCGAGCCGTGAGCCATGCAAACGGCGCGGCAATCTCTAATTCGTTACGCATCTCCCAGATTTTTCACCACAGAGCCTCTGAGTCACAGAGCCATTCAAACTAATAAATTTTTTATTTTTCTCCCCTTTGTCTATCCCTTTCTC
>JBDRBG010000059.1:0-2945 GCA_043823005.1 Candidatus Omnitrophota bacterium | reverse complement strand
CTTCCCGGTCTTTATATTCTTTTCCACATTTAAAACATTTTTTCATTTTATTATTCCTCCTCGACTACTATGCATTTTACCCATATATTCGCACACGATTATAACTATTCTAATTTTCGCTTTCTTGCTTAGAACAATTTTGATAAAAATCCTGCACTCAGCCCCATCCCTAACAGAAAAAATCCTAACAAAATAAGTGCAATAGCAACAAGCAAGAAACGAAAAGCTTTAGATAGATGGCATTGTTTGCCTTTTTGATTCGATTCAAATTTATTGCTTTTACCGTGAAGATCTATCCATTCGCATTCATCGTCAGTTTCTTTATTTTCAAATTCAAACTCCTTCGAGACTAATGGAGCATCACACTTACTACATACTTTCCAGCTATTATCATAATTACCCCCACACTTTGGACATGTCATTATGATACTTTTCTTTAAAATCGTTTGTTCTTTTTCTCTCAAGAATTCCCCACAATGTTTACATTTAATAGCTTCATTCTTTATTTCCTCAGCACAATACGGACATTTTTTCATACCCTTACTAATATCTTCTTCCTTGTCTCGCTCCTGTAAGTTATCAGAAATTATTACAAGCGGTATTTTACAATGAAAACAATTCTCTTCCCGATCTTTATACTGTTTACCACATTTAAAACATTTTTTCATTTTGACCTTTCTTGAAATGTTTTCTATAATTTGATGATTTCTTATTTAAAAATCTTTACTCTTCTAAAAGTTTTAAAAACTGATTCTCTAATTGATAATTTCTTCCATCTATTCTCATTTTGCCATATTGATTCTGCCAAGCAGTTTCGTTTGAAACATATACCTCCGTTTTTACATCAGAGATTTTTTTCACATTCACAGTCATGCGCCAAAGCAAGCTTTCGCCGGATATTCCAACTGCTATAAAGTTCGCAAAGGCTCCTCCCGGAGTTATCCAAGAAGATTGTATAAAACCATTTGTATAGTCTTGTTTTTCTATGTAATAATTATTTACCCGAAATAAGTGTATAGCTTTATTCCAAATAGAATCATAATTTTGACAAAAAACCTTAGGATTTGGCTGGGGCGGAAACTTTCCAGATGAAGTAGTCGCACATGAAGTTAATAAAAGCATCCCCATCACAATAGAAAGTCCACATGAAAATCTTTTAAACATGGTTCCATCCTTTCTCTGCCCACAAAAAAGGGGCAAGCATTTTTAAGTCCAACGTCCAACCGCTAAGTAAAAACGAAAGACCGCCCGCCCCAAAGCACTTACGTGCTCGGGACACAGTCTTTTCCTCTTAGCGGTTGATTAATTCAACAGGAAAATCTATGTTCCTATGTAAAGAACAAAATATCTAATTACATTGTATCAAAATCATCATTATATACAACAAATTTTAAGTCGCATATTAAGTCGAATATTCATAGAATCATTTATCGCTTCTCATATCCAAATTGTCGTTCTTCCGTGGTTTAATAATAAATTTTCGCGTAATTGTATCCATATTTTCGCCAACTATTGAATAAGAAAATTTCAAATCATCAATTTTTGTAAAAAGTACATTGAGATGTTGCAAATTCCACCTTACATCTTTAAGAAAAAGTGAAGGCGGAGAACAATTATAGACATATTGATTTTCGACATATCCCGTTTTTAGCCATAATGAATTTTCTCCATCAGGGATTTTAACTTCTACATTCTCAGGGAAATTTATAAAGATTAAACCTATACGAGGAGTTTTTTTATTCTCTTGATTCAGATGAAACCTTATTCGCTTCGTTTCTCCTTTTTTTAATTCTCCCTCAAAAATAATCTCTTTATTCCCCTTACCATTTATAGATATCTCCTCTTGATCTCCGAATAAATTAAAAACACTAAGATATATCTTATCTGTATCTATATAATCTTCTTTAAATTTAAAAACTTGTGGCATCAAAGCCGTGATGATTATACTTACAATCAAAAATATTTTTATACCATTCTTCAAGTCTTTCAACTCATAAAATGCACTACTTAAATAAAGCAGAAAAAGTATAACTATAGGCACAACATACGAATGTTTCACAATAAAAGATAAACCATATTTAATCCATAGCCACATTTGATTTTTCATACTCTTATCTCCAATTTAAAAATTCAACTTATCCACAGCATTATTTACATGATCTTCGGTTAAATGCGAATAGATCATGGTTGTTTCTATGTCGGAGTGCCCCATTAGCTGTTTTACTGTTGCTAAATCTACGCCTTTCATAACCAAATGTGACGCAAAGGTATGCCGGAGAGTGTGCACGTTAATATCTCCCAGTTTTAACCTTTTTGCTAAAGTCTTTATCCGGCGGAGAAGGCGGTTTTTGAATATTTTGTTATCGTCTTCTCCGGTAAATACATATTTTGATAAACTGTTTTGTTTCTTTTGTTTTGTCAAAAGTTTACACAAGCTGTCATTTATCGGGATTTCTCTTTCATTTGTTTTTGGTGCCCAATTGTCTTTGACAACTATCCTTAACTTTTTTCTATCAAAATCAATATCCGACCATTCGAGGTTTTCCAGTTCACTTTTTCTGAGACCTGTATTTAAGAACGTATAAAAAACGGGATAAAGCCATTTTTCGCAATTAGTAAGAAGCTTTTGACATTCTGCTTCTGATAAGAACCGGGGGGCAACTTTTTTGGGCAACTTAAGCTTTGAAACACCGTCTGTGGGGTTCTTTTCAGCATAGTGCCACTGTACGGCTAAACGGAACATCATGCGTATTACAACCAATTCTGAATTAATAGTCCGATTATGTGCGCCTTCATCCTTACGGAACCGTTTAAAATCTTCAAATATCTTGGGCGCGAAATGTGAAACTTTTTCAAGATACGGAAATTCAGTTTCAAGAAACCTTTTGAAATTATCAGTAATAGCGCGGTACCTTTTCCGGGTGCTTGGAGCAAGGTTAGTTTTG
>JBDRBG010000058.1:0-26929 GCA_043823005.1 Candidatus Omnitrophota bacterium | reverse complement strand
CACTCCTGTAGAATGAAATGCTCGCGATCTTATCTCCTCTACGATTAAAAGCTCTCCGTCTTTTTCAACATACGTGCTTATCCTCTGATTCGTTATGTTGCCTTCACCGTCATATTCCCGGTTCTCTATCTCCTGATAACTAGTAAAAAGAATTTTACCGCCATCGCTTAAAATCGTATAAACCTCCTGTTCTCTCGGATTGCCGGATGCATCAAATTCGACTGTCTTAATTATTTTTTCATTAATTACACCGTTCACATTTCGCATTACCCTATCTTCCATAATTTTACGCACTAATTCCCCGTCGACACTGCCAAATCCACCGTATATTTCTCTTTCATAACTTTCCCGAGAACCATACTTCAGATTTAAAAATACATAATTTTTATCTTCGTTTTCTACGTTAACTGAAATTTCGCTAAGATCAGGCTTTTCCCCTGCAGACAAATCTTTTTTGATAAGTTCGGCGAAATATGTTTTAGCGTATTCGATTAACTCCTCCCTTGATGGAATCAAGTTACCCGCTTCGTCATATTCATATTTTGCAATTAATTCCCCCTCAGGAGAAAATTTACTTACAAATCTGGCTTGATTTGTTCCTGGATAATAATCTGAGAAAAGTTTATAACTTCCACCTTCAGCGTTAATCCGCCAAATCGTTTTTCTGCCATAAACCGAAGTTGACAACAAATTGCCGTTCTCATCATATTCAAATGTCTGCGCGGGTGATGTGTTAGTTTCAACTGTTTTTAAATATATAGTTTTTGTATTTTCATAATAGGTATATGTAATTTTCTGCCAGCTATGATGCGGAATAACATACTTTGTATATTCTTCTATTATCATTCCGTAACTGTCAAACTTGGTAACAGTACTGTTCCCATTATCCTCATAACGTGTCTTTGACACTAACTTACCGGTTTTTCTGTCATATCTACACATCAAATAACATTTACCGGTTTTTTTATTATAATATCTTCGACTCGATATTTTTCCGTTATCCCAATAATGAACAGCAGTTATTAATTTGCCGGTTTTTCTGTCATATCTATACATCAAATAACATTTACCGGTTTCTTTTTTATAATACCTTCGGCTCGATATTTTTCCGTTATCCCAATAATGAACAGCAGTTATTAATTTGCCGGTTTTTCTGTCATATCTATACATCAAATAACACTTGCCGGTTTCTTTCTTATAATACCTTCGACTCGACACTTTACCGTTATTCCAACAATTGACCGAACGACTTAAAAGTCCGTCATCAAAATAATCTATACGGTAAACCTTACCTGTTATCTCATTCCGATACACTTCCCTTGTAATGTCCGCATATGCGCGAGGTAAATACCATACAGAACATATTGTTACCAAAAGAACAAACATACCCAAACAAATCATAGATGGCTTTTTCATTACAAACTCCTTTTTCTGTACTTTTAAAAACTTTTTATCTTGTATGCAAAAAAAACTTCTCTCTTTCGAAAGAAGCCCTTGTCTTTTAGCACCGATATATCCTTTTTGTGAATTTAACTTTTTTCATAAAGTAAGTTTACCCCACAAAGGAAGTTTTGTAAAGGCTAAAAATGTAACTTTTTAAAACTTAACGTTTAACGTGGATTTGTAATAGTTCAGCTCCAAAAAAAATTGTTGCCCAGAAAAATTCATTTCTAAAAAATCCCCTGGGGTCATATAGGGTCAGACCTAGACAATTGACACTTTAAAGAGGAGTTGCTATAAACTCAATGGGGTCATATAGGGTCAGACCTAGACAATTGACACTTTAAAGAGGAGTTGCTATAAACTCAAGGACAACAATAAAATAGTGTCTGTCCCCATTTTCCTTTTCTAACAGTTCGTCCTGTTCTTATACAACACCCTGTGCCATCATGGCGTTGGCAACTTTCATGAAACCGGCAATATTCGCGCCGTTTACTAAGTTACCCGGAGTGCCGTATTCTTCAGCTGCTGCTTTTGCAGAGTCATGGATATTTACCATAATCTTGTGCAGTTTCTGATCGACTTCTTCAAAATCCCATGCTAAACGCTGGGAATTCTGAGACATTTCAAGTCCTGAAGTCGCTACCCCGCCGGCATTAGCGGCTTTACCCGGACCAAAGGACACCTTATTATCCAGAAATACTTTTACAGCTTCCGGAGTACAAGGCATATTTGCTCCTTCTGCAACAGCAACACATCCGTTCTTGACTAAAGTTTCAGCTGCTTTTCCGTCAAGTTCGTTCTGTGTAGCGCACGGCAAAGCAACATCACATTCTACGTTCCATATGCCCAAACACCCTTCTGTATACTGAGCTGATTTATGAATATTCACATATTCTTTTATTCTTTTGCGTTCGACTTCTTTTAGCTGTTTAACAGTATTCAGCTCGATCCCGTGGCTGTCATAAATAAAACCATTAGAATCAGACATTGCCACTACTTTCGCGCCAAGCTGAGTCGCTTTCTGATGCGCGTAAATAGCAACATTACCGGAACCTGAAACAACAACAGTTTTCCCGGAAAAGGATGTATTTCTGTCTTTGAGCATTTCGTCACAGAAATATACACAGCCGTATCCTGTAGCTTCGGTTCTTACTAATGATCCTCCGAAATCAAGGCCTTTACCCGTAAGAATACCGTTAAAAAGCTTGGTAAGACGTTTCCACTGGCCGAACATAAACCCGACTTCTCTGCCGCCGACGCCTATGTCTCCTGCCGGCACATCTGTGTCCGCGCCGATATGACGATGAAGTTCTGTCATGAAACTCTGACAAAATCTCATTATTTCATTGTCGGATTTACCTTTTGGATCAAAATCAGAACCGCCTTTTCCGCCTCCCATCATAAGGCCTGTAAGAGAGTTCTTGAATATCTGTTCAAAACCTAAAAACTTAATGATCCCCGCATAAACCGAAGGATGAAATCTTAATCCGCCTTTATAGGGCCCTAAGGCTGAATTAAATTGTATTCTAAACCCTCTGTTTACCTGAACATTTCCCTTATCATCCTGCCAGGGAACTCTGAATAAAATCTGTCTTTCCGGCTCTACTATTCTTTCAAGAATGCCTGCTTCCGCAAATTCCGGATGTTTTTTTATAACCGGTTTCAGAGACTCTAATACTTCTTCCACTGCCTGCATAAACTCAGGCTCACCCGCGTTCCTTTTCTTCACTGTTTCCAGTACTTTTTCTACATAACTCATTTTAACTACCTCCGCTTTTGGTTCTCGTTCACAAACATTTAGTTTCTGTTCCACTTTTGCCCTTTTCTTAAACATTTAGGATTTATTAGGCACCAATTATTGCCTAATTTCACATCAATTATATATAAATAAAAAGGCGTTCTTCACCATTACGTGAAGAACGCCTTTGTTCTTTTTTCATCTTCCTTGAAATAATGTTTTAATTATCCGGATTTTTAAGGTATTAGTCAAGAAAAAAATAGGCCTTTTTAAAATAAGTACGTTTTCCAAGCGTATAGCCCTCAAAGTCTCACCCTCTACGTACTTTTTTATGCTTTTAGTTTTTAGCTTTTTCTAATGTTTTTCTATCAATTCCTTTGCGGGGTTTCAACGTCCCTAACACATATTTATGCACTATACTTGTAATTAGCGTTTGATATGGCAACCCTTCTTCCATTGCTTTTACCTGAATTCCAAGATAGTCTTGATTAGACATTCTAATACTAATTCTCTTATTTTTCTTTATAGTATTTTTGGCATACAGGGCATATCTTTTAACCTTTGCTTCTTTATCCTTCACAGATTTCCATTGCCCTTTTTCCACAAAATTCAGATGTTCCCGTTCCTCTTTATCTAATTTATATTTCTTTTTCATTTTTCCTTCTCCTTTAGATATTCCTTCGTCAATTTCCTGCTTGGGATAATCGTCTTAAGAAAAATACCATTCTCATCTTCTACAAAAGGAACAGAATAAATATAACGATTCAGTTCCACAATAAATGTCATCTGATGTTCATATTTTTCACTCGGGTTTTTCTTGATATCTAAAACCCTTTTACTCCCTATACAAGCTAAAATTTCATCAAAGCAAATTCCTCGATCTTCTTTCAATTTAGCATTCTTTTCTGGATCCCATTGTATTCTTTTCATATAGTAAACATACCTTGTTTTGCGCTAAATGTCAATACTTTCGGCATACATTATACAGTACATTTAATTTCAAAAGTTCTTCCAGGATATTCTGTTACCCAATGACAAAAATCCATTTACAGAGATTCTTTCTCCACCTAAAACCAACTCACCATAAACTTTTATTGATTTCGATTTCTATTAAGATCGCTTCGTCGTCCTTTAGCCCTGAATAAAGCTGAAGAGTCGGACTCCTCGCGATGACAACGTGGAACAGCATTTTTTTATGGCTGAACTATTACAAAGTTCTTTGTTTTGGGAACCTGTAATATTCCTATTCTTCCTCATTCAAAGCTTTTAGAATAAAATTTTTGAATAACGGATGCGCTTTGTCCGGTTTGGACTGAAATTCCGGATGAAACTGGCAGGCAACAAACCAGGGATGGTTCTTTAATTCTATAATCTCCACAAGTTCTCCGTCAGGATGTATGCCTGAAAAAGTCATTCCTTTTTCAGCCAGAAGGTCTTTATATTTATTGTTAAATTCATATCGATGCCTGTGGCGTTCAATAATTTCCGCTTTATGTCCATAAGCTTCTGAACTCTTAGTATCTTTACTCAATTTGCACACATAGCCGCCCAAACGCATAGTGCCGCCTTTATCCTTTACATCATACTGCTCTTCTAAAAGCGCTATTATGGGGAACGGTGTATTCTGGTCAAATTCCGTAGAATTGGCCCCTTCCAAATTACATATATTTCTGGCAAATTCAATAGCAGCTGTCTGCATTCCAAGACATATTCCGAAAAAAGGCACTTTGTTTTCTCTTGCGTATTTTATCGATTCAATCTTTCCTTCAATTCCTCTCGACCCAAATCCTCCGGGTACAAGTATTCCGTCAACGTCTCCAAACAATTCTTCAAGTTTATCTGCAATGACATCTTCCGAATCTACTCTTTTTATTTCTACTCTGCAGTCATTAGCAATTCCGCCGTGTATCAAAGATTCATATATCGATTTATACGCGTCCTGAAGTTCGATATATTTACCTACTACGGCTATCTTGACTTTGCTCTTAGGTTCTTTTAAAGGCCTGATCACCTGTTTTTCCCATCCGGACAGATCTCTGCTTCTTGCTTTCAGCCCTACCCCTCTGAGAATAAGATCATCTAACCCCTGTTTTTGAAACGAAAGAGGCACTTCATAAATAGTGTCAACATCTATTGCTTCTATAACAGCCTGTTTCTTTACATTGCAAAATAAAGCTATTTTTTCTTTTATTTCCTGTCCAAAATTTTTCTCAGCCCTGCATAAAAGTATATCCGGCTGAATGCCTATCTCTCTCAGTTTACCGACACTCTGCTGAGTAGGTTTTGTTTTTAACTCTCCCGCGCTTTTGATATAAGGGATCAGGGTCAGATGGATAAAAAGACTGTTTTCTCTGCCGCAATCCATGGAAAATTGTCTTATAGCTTCAAGATAGGGAAGCCCCTCAATATCGCCGACTGTACCGCCTATTTCCACAATAACAACATCTACTTTTTCATTATCTGATACTGCTTTTATGCCCTGCTTGATCTCATCCGTAATATGAGGAATGACCTGGACTGTCTTGCCTAAATATTCACCCCTGCGTTCTTTTGTTATAACTGAATAATATACTTTGCCCGTTGTAATGTTGTTATTTTTTGTAAAAACCGCGTTTGTAAAACGTTCATAATGCCCTAGGTCCAAATCTGTCTCAGCGCCGTCTATTGTCACATAAACTTCACCGTGCTGATAAGGATTCATAGTGCCGGGATCAACATTAATATAAGGATCACATTTAATAAGAGTAACTTTTATGCCTCTTGATTCAAGCAATTTGCCTATAGAAGCCGCTGCTATTCCTTTACCAAGACTTGAAACTACTCCTCCTGTAACAAAAATATATTTTGTTTCTAGCATCATTCCCCCCCCGTTTATTTGTCGTTTGTCGTTGGTCGTTAGTAAAAATTAATACACCATTTACCAGAATTTTTTACCACAGAGTCTCAGCGGCACAGAGATTTTTCTAAAATAAGCATTTAAAACCCCTAAACTCTAAACACTAAATAAATTTAAAACTCCAAATTTAAAAAACTCTTTCTTCTCCGTAGTTTTGTATTTTTAATTTTTGCCTTTTGGATTTATTTAGGGTTTTACTTTTATCGAGATTGCCGCGTCGCTTCGCTCCTCGCAATGACAGACGGAAGTTTGCCGCGTCGGCCTTCAACCTTCTTCCCCTACGGTGCTCCTCACAATGACGGACGGGAGTTTGCCGCGTCGGCCTAATTCCTATTTCCATTCGAGATTGCCGCATCGCTTCGCTCCTCGCAAAGACAAACCCGGTTTGCCGTCAGAGCTTGCCCTACTAACAACGAACGACTGTTAATCACTGGCCTTCATAATATTCCTGTATCGACTGCACCTTTATCCCTGTCTTCAAAGCCGCTTCTATCCCGTTAACTGACGCCTGTGCTCCCGCAAGCGTAGTAATACAAGGCACGCCCATATTAACGGCTGTACTCCTGATAATAGTCCCGTCTGTATGCTCATCCTTGCCTGAGGGAGTATTTATTATTAAATTTATTTCACTGTTTTTGATCTTATCCAGGATATTAGGCGTTCCTTCATGCATTTTTTTAATAACATCCACGTTAATGCTGTTGTTTTTTAATATTTTCGCGGTACCCTGTGTTGCTATGACCTTAAACCCCAGTTCATAAAGTTTTTTTGCCATAAAAACAATATTACGTTTATCACTGTCCTTCACGGAAATAAACACAGTGCCTTTAAACGGCAAAACCTGTCCCGCGCCTAACTGCGCTTTACTAAACGCGGTTCCAAAATCATAAGAAATACCCATAACTTCGCCCGTAGACATCATTTCAGGCCCGAGTATGATATCCACTCCTGAAAAACGCGAAAACGGGAGTACTGATTCTTTCACGCTGGTGTAATTTAATTTTTCCATAGGATCTTTTAGTTTTAATTCACCTATGGTTTTTCCTGCCATGATCATAGCCGCTTGCTTAGCAACCGCAAGACCTGTAACCTTGGACACAAATGGTACTGTACGCGATGCCCTGGGATTAACCTCAAGTATATATATATCACCGTCTTTAACCGCGAACTGAATATTCATAAGTCCTTTTATCTTAAGCGCCCGGGCAAGCAGTACTGTCTGGCGTTTTATATCCTGGACTACTCTTTCCGAAATCGTATGCGGCGGCAGGACACACGCTGAATCTCCGGAATGTATACCGGCTTCTTCAATATGCTCCATTATCCCGCATACTAAAGTATCTTTTCCGTCAGAAACAGCATCTACATCTACTTCTATTGCGTTTTCAAGAAACTTATCCAACAATACAGGCGCTCCCGGAGAAACTTGCATAGCTTCACCCATAAATTCTTCAACAGCCTCTCTGTCATAGACAATACGCATAGCACGTCCGCCCAAAACATATGACGGCCTTACAACAACCGGATATCCTATTTTACCCGCTTTATCTATTGCTTCATCCGCTGACAACGCGATATCATTTAACGGTTGTTTAAGATCAAGCTCTATCAAAAGTTGCTTGAATTTTTCGCGGTCCTCTGCCAATGCTATTGATTCGACTGACGTACCTATAATAGGAACTCCCGCATCTTTAAGCCTCTGGGCAAGATTAAGCGGGGTCTGCCCCCCGTACTGAACAATAACTCCGTCCGGCCTTTCTTTTTCAACAATGTTCATTACATCTTCAAAAGTAAGAGGCTCAAAATAAAGTTTATCCGAAGTATCATAATCCGTACTTACGGTTTCAGGATTGGAATTTACCATTATCGTTTCAAAACCCAGCTCCCTTAACGCAAAAGAAGCATGACAACAGCAATAATCAAATTCTATTCCCTGGCCTATCCTGTTCGGCCCGCCGCCCAGAATCATTATCTTTTTCTTTTCTGACCTTTCAACCTCGCATTCTTCTTCATAAGTAGAATAATAATAAGGTGTATACGCTTCAAACTCCGCGGCGCATGTATCTACTAATTTATATGTCGGAATTATTCCTGCTTTCTTTCTGATACCCCTTAGAACTTCTTCATCAATCCCCGCCATATCAGCTAGTTGCGCGTCACTAAAACCCAAACGTTTTGCCTCTTTTACAAGCTTTTTGAATTCCTGATCTTTCACTGCTTTTTCCGGATTCAACCCTTTCAGTTTTGTTTTAAGCTCCGTCTCATATTCGACTATTTGTTTCATATTATGAATAAACCAGGGATCTATCCCGCTTATCGCATAGATCAAGGCAGCTTCAAAACCTCTTTGCAAAGCTTCTTTTAAATAAAATATTCTTTCCGCTGTAGGCCTTTTCAAAAGATCTTCCATCTCTTGCGCACTAACCGTCTCTAAATCCTTCAAACTATCAAAACCGTTCTTTCCCGTTTCCAGCCCCCTTAACCCTTTTTGCAAAGCCTCTTTAAACGTCCTGCCTATTGCCATGGTCTCCCCGACGGATTTCATGGAAATTCCTAAAGTAGAGTCAGCTTTTGGAAATTTTTCAAACGTAAATCTCGGAATTTTGACAACACAATAATCTATAGTCGGTTCAAATGAAGCAGGTGTTTCTTTTGTTATGTCATTAGGTATTTCATCTAATGTATATCCAACAGCCAGTTTAGCGGCAAATTTAGCGATCGCAAAACCTGTTGCTTTACTAGCCAGAGCAGAACTGCGCGACACTCTGGGGTTCATCTCGATAACCACCATTCGTCCGGTTTTTGGATCAACCGCGAATTGTATATTCGACCCTCCGGTCTCAACCCCTATTTCACGTATGATATCTATAGCCGCATCCCTCATTTTTTGATATTCTTTGTCTGAAAGCGTTTGTTGCGGCGCGACTGTTATACTGTCACCGGTATGCACTCCCATGGGATCAAGGTTTTCAATAGAACAGACAATAACAACATTATCTTTCTTATCTCGCATAAGTTCTAATTCATATTCTTTCCATCCAAGAATAGATTCTTCTATAAGTATTTCGCTTGTCATGCTGTTACGCAGACCCAGTTGCGCGACTTGTTCAAATTCCCGCATATTGTAAACTACTCCGCCGCCTGTGCCGCCAAGCGTAAAACTCGGTCTTATAATCAAAGGAAATCCCATTTTCTCCGCGATTTTCACGGCATCTTCCATTGTATACACCAGAGAACTTTCAGGAAGATCCAGTCCTATCTTAAGCATTGCTTTTTTAAAATCATTCCGGTCTTCTGCCTTTTTAATGATATCATAATCCGCGCCTATCATTTCAACACCGTATTTTTTCAATGTTCCCATCTCATAAAGTTTCATCGCTGTATTTAAACCTGTCTGACCTCCCAGAGTCGGTAAAAGCGCGTCAGGTCTTTCTTTTTCTATTATAGAAGTTACTACTTCCGGAGTTATGGGTTCAATATAAGTCCTGTCAGCCATTTCAGGATCTGTCATTATAGTCGCGGGATTGGAATTAATAAGAATAACTCTATAGCCTTCCTGTTTCAAAACCTTGCATGCCTGCGAACCTGAATAATCAAATTCACACGCCTGACTTATGATAATCGGCCCGGATCCTATTATTAAAATACTTTTTATATCATCTCTTTTGGGCATATCTTTTTCTCCTCTTGCCTTTTACACAGTGGGGACACGCCTGTAAGGGCCAGACTTCTGACTCCCTCATTACCTATGAAGTCTGTCTCTTTCAGGCATATCCCCGACTTTTATTTTTATAACTATCAACGAACTAACCGTCCTTCGGTTTCACTCAGGACTCGTCAACTGTCAACAAACATTGTCATTGCGAGCTCCGAGCTCTGCGAGGAGCGCGGCAATCTCAAATGAAAATAAAATTATTATTTTAGTTGTTATCGAGATTGCTTCGCCGTTCGTTTGCCTCACGGCTCGCAATGACGATTCTGAACTTTTTACTTTATCCTTCTTTGTGCCTTAGTAGTTATTTTTTAAAGTCTTTCATGTTTTCTATAAACCGGTCAAACATATATACTGCGTCATTCGGACCGGGGCCTGCTTCAGGATGAAACTGAATACTGAAAAATTTCAATTCATCGCTTTCCATTCCTTCAACAGTATTATCATTAAGATTAATGTGTGTTACATTAATATTTTTTTCTTTTAATGATTCCAGATCAACACAAAAACAATGATTTTGTGAAGTAATGCTTATATGTCCTGTTTTCATGTCTTTCACCGGATGATTACCTCCGTGATGCCCGAATTTTAACTTATATGTCTTTCCTCCTAATGCCAGTGACAACATCTGATGCCCCAGACAAATTCCAAAAACAGGTATTTTTCCTAATAATTTCCGAGCACACTCAGCAACATACTTTGCCCCTTCCGGATCCCCGGGACCGTTTGACAAAAGAACCCCATCGGGTTTATATGCCATTATCTCCTCTGCACTGGAAAAAGCGCTTACACAAACAACATGACACCCGCGTTCGGACAATGCTCGTAAAATACTGAATTTTACACCGCAGTCAATTACAACAACTTTATATTCACCGCTTTTGTTCCACTCAAAACCGTTTTTATCCGTAACTTCACGAACAAGATCCTGTCCTAGAAGAGAAGGGATCTTTTTTGCTTTATTAATAAGGTTTTGGTCATCCATATCAATAGTTGATATAACTGCTCTCATGGCCCCGGCTTTTCTTATATGACGTGTTATAGCCCGGGTATCAACTCCTTGTATCCCTATTACGTTATTATCCTTCAAATACTCAGCAAGATCCTGAGTCGAACGCCAGTTACTTGATATCTGGCTGTATTCACGAACAATCAAACCTTGTGCAAAGATCTTTTTTGATTCCACATCTTCTTTATTTACACCGTAATTGCCTATCAATGGATACGTCATTGTAACAATCTGCCCCTTATACGAAGGATCAGTCAATATCTCCTGATACCCTGTCATACTGGTATTAAATACAACCTCTCCTTGTGATTCTCCGGTAGCACCGAAAGAAAATCCATTAAAGATCCTTCCGTCTTCAAAAGCTATTTTTGCTTCTATTTTTTGCATCTTTGTCCTCTAGTTATTTTTTATCTTCCTTGTTATTTTTATTGAGATTGCCGCGCCGTTCACTAGGCTCACGGCTCGCAATGACGTACTAGTAATCAGTCGATTTGTTAACCATTCACCGATCACTATTCTGGACTTTTTACTTTTACATGTTCGCCGTCAGGAGACGGCTCCTACAACTATGTATCGTCCTGAAAAAGTTGACAGTTTTTTGAGCCACTAAGTCACCAAGACACTAAATTTTAAAATCTCTTTTTTCTGGATCCCCGATACCAGCCTTTGGCTGGTTCGGGAATGACAAAAAAAAACAATCTTATCCCCTCTGTGTCTCTGTGCCCTCTGTGGTTAATTTTTGCGTTTTCAGGACTAGACACTATTCACCATTGGCACGCCACTATCTACTATTCACTGTATACTATTCCGGCAAATAACTCCTGCCCATAAGATATTTATCTATACAATGAGCAGTTCGCCTGCCGGAATACATAGCCTTTACCACAAGCGACTGTCCTGTATTCATATCACCGCAGGAAAACCAAGATTTCCTTGATGTTATCTGGTTTTCATCTGTCTTGACATTCCCCCTGTCATCAAGTTCGATGCCCGATCCATCAACCATCCCTTTATGCTCAGGATGTACAAATCCCGCCGCAATAATAACAAGATCCGCTTCTATTTCAAATTCACTGCCTGAAATCTCTTTCATGACCGGAGGCGAATTTTTTTCTTGTTTTACAAACTCTACTTTTGAACATATCAGTTTTTTAACGTTCCCGTTTTGCCCTGCAAACTCTTTAGTATTTACCGACCATATCCTTTTTCCCCCTTCTTTATGACTCGAAGATTCTTTTAATATAACAGGATACATAGGCCATGGATGGTTGTCAGCATCGCGGATCTGAGGCGGTTTTGGCATAAGTTCTATTTGCGTAACACTTAAGGCTTTTTGCCTATGACTCGTGCCGACACAATCCGAACCTGTGTCGCCTCCGCCTATGACAACAACTCTCTTATTATGCGCATTGATCAAATCCTGTTTAAGAACTTTTTCTCCGGAAACAGCCTTGTTTGCCTGAACAAGGTATTCCATCGCAAAATAAACACCTTTCAAGCTCCGGCCCGGTATCTTCAAATCTCTTGGGATATTTGACCCGCATGCCAGACATACTACATCAAATTGCGGTTCAAGTCTATCGATATTTATATCAGTCCCGACCTTAACCGAAGAAACAAACTCTATCCCCTGTTTTTTCATAAGTTTTATACGCCTGTCGATTATTCGCTTTTCAAGTTTAAAATCAGGTATTCCATAACGCAGGATACCGCCCGGTTTAGGATCTTTTTCATATACAGTAACCTTATGGCCGGCTCTATTCAGCTGAACCGCGCAGGCAAGGCCGGCCGGCCCTGAACCGATAATCGCCGCTTTTTTGCCCGTACGCGTCAAAGGCTGAACTGCTCTGACAATACCTCTTTTAAAAGCTTCTTCAACAATCAAAAGTTCGTTCTCCCGGATTGTCACAGCTTCGTTATCCAGGCCAAGAACACACGCGTATTCACATAACGCCGGGCATATTCTCCCTGTTATTTCGGGAAAATCATTAACTGACGAAAGAAGTTCATATGCTTTTTTTATATTACCCTTAAAAAGCCAATCGTTCCATTCCGGAATCAAATTACCTGCAGGACACGCCCAATGACAAAAAGGCGTACCGCAATCCATACATCTTGATGCCTGTTCTTGAGAATGTTTTTCCTGCGGCAGGATAATAACCTCTTTATGATCTTTTACCCTTTCTCTGACCGGTCTATACTTTATTGTCTTTCGTTTGACTTTTATAAAACCTTTTATATCGCCCATTTTTTATCTCCTGTAATTATCGCACGTCGCATTTAGATTGCCGCGGTCGCTCTTGCTCCCTCTCAAAGACAAAATTTGAATTGCAACACAGCCTGAATGACATCGACTGCACTGCTTGTTTATTTAGAACATTTTTGTATTCTATAGGCATTACTTTACGAAACAGCTTTACCTCATCACAAAATCTTTCTAAAACAGCTTTAGCTTTGGCGCTATTTGTATATTGACAGTGATTAAGAAGCATTCCGTGTATTGTAAGAGTGTCTATTTCGTCCAATTCTTCTATATCCACCATATTTTTATTGCATTTGTGTTCAAATTTTCCGCTCTTGTCATATACATAAGCAATACCTCCTGACATACCTGCCGCAAAATTCTTGCCGGTTTGTCCCAGTATGATTACCCTTCCTCCGGTCATATACTCGCAAGCATGATCTCCAACGCCTTCAACCACAGCATTGAGTCCTGAATTCCTCACGCAAAACCTCTCGCCTGCAATACCACGTATATAAGCTTCACCGTTTATTGCCCCGTAAAAAGCAGTATTCCCGATAATAACATTTTCACCATCATCATAATCCGCTTTTTTATCCGGATATATTACTATTTTTCCGCCTGAAATGCCTTTTCCGACATAGTCGTTTGCCATACCTTCAAGCTCAAAGCTTACTCCTTCAGAAAGAAATGCTCCGAAACTTTGTCCGGCAACACCTTTAAATCGACATACAATTGTATTAGGAGCAAGTCCTTTTTCCCCGTATACCTTGCATATTTCTCCGCTTAACATAGCTCCGACAGATCTATCGGTATTTTGTATTACCTTTTCAATATTCACGCACTTTCTCCGTTTCAATGCTTTCTTTGCCTTTTCGATTAGATACCGGTCCATCACATTATCTATATCGTGGTGCTGAGCTATACTGCAATAAACAGTTTCATTCTTTTTCGTTTCAGGTTTATACAATATATTAGAATAATCAAGATTCCTTTTTTTCGCCAGTTCATTGTCTTTGTCCAGCTCAACCAGATCTGTACGGCCCACCAGTTCTTCTATCTTTTTTATTCCTAGACCCGCCAGTATCTCGCGTATTTCCCTGGCCACAAACATCATATAATTCACAACATAATCAGGACTGCCTTTAAACCTCTTTTCCAGACATTCATCTTGTGTCGCCACTCCTAAAGCGCAATTATTTAAATGACAATGCCTTAACATCGCACACCCTAAAACAACCAGAACCGCACTGCAAAACCCATATTCTTCGGCTCCTAGAATCGCCGCCATTATAACATCCCTTGCCGTACGCATCTGGCCGTCTGTCTGAAGTCTAACTCGATTACGAAGGCCGTTAATCACAAGTGTCTGATGTGTTTCCGCAAGACCCAACTCCCACGGCAACCCGGCGTGTTTTATAGAACTTTTAGGCGAAGCGCCTGTTCCGCCGTCACCGCCGGAAATAAGTATCATATCAGCTCGGCTTTTAGCCACACCCGCGGCCACTGTTCCCACTCCTGCCTCAGAAACAAGTTTTACGCTTATCCTTGCCCTTGGATTTACATTTTTAAGATCAAATATAAGCTGTGCCAGATCTTCTATAGAATAAATATCATGATGCGGAGGAGGAGAGATCAACGTAACTCCGGGTGTCGTATATCTAGTCCTCGCAATAATTTTGCTTACTTTATGTCCCGGAAGTTGTCCTCCTTCACCTGGTTTTGCGCCCTGCGCGATCTTTATCTGGATCTCATCCGCGTTTATAAGATAATTAGTAGTCACTCCAAATCTTCCGGACGCAACTTGCTTTATAGCACTGCGCTTAGAATCACCGTTATCCAGAGTTTTAAAACGATCCGGATCCTCTCCGCCTTCACCGGTATTAGATCTAGCCCCTATTCTGTTCATAGCCAGGGCTATTGATTCATGCGTCTTTTTTGAAATAGAACCGAAACTCATAGCGCCTGTCACAAAACGTTTTAAGATATCTTCTACCGGTTCGACTTCTTTCACAGAAATACTTTTGGTCTTTTTAAATCTCAGCATGCTTCGCAAAGTAACAGCATTGCCTTTTGGGCCGTCAATAAGATCCGTGAATTTCTTGTAAATATTATAATCATTTTTTCTTGCTGCCTCTTGAAGCACGGCAATACTTTCAGGATTCCACAAATGAAACTCTCCGTCCCGTTTCCACTGATAAACTCCGCCGCTTGGCAAAAGAAAATTCCCGGACTCTTTATCGTGAAAAGCTTTTGAATGCATAAAAAGTGTCTGCTTTTCTATATCCGCGATCCCAATACCCCCTATTCTGGATACTGTACCGGAAAAACACCGCTTAATTATCTCTTTATTCAGCCCTAATGCTTCAAATATTTGAGCTCCCCTGTAACTGCGTAATGTCGAAATACCCATTTTTGAAAGAATCTTTAAAATCCCATCTTCTATCGCGCACCTGTAATTATCCACTGCTTTTACAGTACCTGTCTCAAGCTCGCCTTGTCTGCAAAGATTTGTTATCACATCATATGCAAGATAAGGATTAACGCAATCCACTCCATAGCCAAAAAGCAGAGCAAAATGATGTACTTCTCTTGGTTCTCCGCTTTCAAGAATTATGCCGACTTGCGACCTCAGGCCTTTTTCTATTAAAAATTGGTGCATCGTACTTACTGCAAGCAAAGCAGGCATAGCCGCTTTATCTTTGTTTACCCCCCGATCACTTAAAACAATAAAACCAATACCGCCTTTTATCGCTTGTTCCGCCTCCGCAGACATATTATCCAAAGCATCCCCTATAGCTTCCTTTTTTTGGGCATCAAACAGAATACTAATGGTCCTTGTCTTAAAACCGTTGATCCTGATACGCCTGATACTATCCAGTTCGCTGTTTTTCAGAATAGGCCGTTTTATTCTTAATTTATGGCAATGTTCCGGATCTTCTTTTAATATATTGCCGCCTTTACCGATAAAAGTATCTAAAGACATAACAAGTTTTTCCCTTATCGGGTCTATTGCCGGATTTGTCACCTGCGCGAATAACTGTTTAAAGTAATTATAAAGCAGCTGCGGTTTTTTAGATAACACAGCATGCGGGGTATCATTTCCCATTGAACCGATAGGCTCTTTTGCTGTTTTCGCCATAGGCATAATAATCTCTTTGATATCCTCCCGGGTATAATTAAATATTTTCAGATAACTCTCCGGATCCTGTATTCGCCTGTTTTTGTCTTTCCCTTTATGGATATTATCAAATTCCACAAGATTCCGTTCAATCCATTTGCTATACGGATAAGAAGACGCTATGTTTTGCTTTATTTCCTGATCAGATATTACACATCCTTTTTCTGTATCTATAAAAAACATTTTACCGGGCTCTAATCTTCCTGAACAAAGAATATCTTCCGGTGCCGTGTCAAATACGCCTACTTCCGAAGACATGACAACCATGCCTCTTTTTGTAACAATATACCGGGCCGGACGAAGTCCGTTACGGTCCAAAACCGCGCCTATATCTTTACCGTCAGTAAACGCGATCGCAGAAGGACCGTCCCATGGTTCCATAAAACACGCGTTATATTTATAAAAATCTTTAAGCTTTTTTTTCATATAAATGTCCTGTTCCCATGCATTAGGAATAAGCATCATCATCACATGCGCTAAAGGCCTTCCGGACAAAACAAACAGCTCAAAGACATTATCAATTATAGAAGAGTCACTTCCGCCTTCAACAATTACAGGTTTGACCTTTTCAATATCATTTTTAAAAATATCATTCGCCAGAAGCTTTT
Source organism: Candidatus Omnitrophota bacterium (assembly GCA_043823005.1). Taxonomy (GTDB): domain Bacteria; phylum Omnitrophota; class Gorgyraeia; order Tantalellales; family Tantalellaceae; genus JBDRBG01. The sequence goes on along the minus strand of JBDRBG010000058.1, from coordinate 10,100 downwards.
CCTTAGCCCGAAACCAGTTGACATTTCCGCGCAAAGTGTTTATTTCACCGTTATGCGCTAAAAATCTAAAAGGCTGGGCCATATCCCATGCCGGAAGAGTATTTGTACTGTAACGAGAATGAACAAGCGCAATAGCGCTTTCCATATCGTTATCAGTAAGCTCCGGATAAAAGTCTTTTACCTGAGCCGGCATTAAAAGACCTTTGTAACTTATGGTCCGAGAAGAAATGTTCGTAATATAAAAAGAATCTTTTTCTTTAAATTTGGATAATGCTATTCTTTTTTCGACTCTTTTGCGGATAATATACAATCTTCTCTCCAGATCTAATTGAGATTTTTTATTATCCGTGCTTTTTATAAATATCTGTTTGATCAAAGGCCGGTTTTTTTTTGCAGTCTCGCCTATTGATGTATCCTCACAAGGAACATCACGCCATCCTAGAACAAGACAGCCTTCTTCTGTTATAACATTTTCAAAGCTTTCTTCACAAAACTGCCTGTTTTTCTTCTTTTCAGGCAAAAATACAAGTCCTGTACCGTATTTGCCCTGTTCGGGTAAAAATATTCCCTCTTCTTTACAAACCCTCACAAAAAACTTATGCGGTATTTGAATCAAAATACCTGCTCCATCGCCTGTTTTCGGATCTGCCCCGACTGCTCCGCGATGACTCATCCTTTCAAGCACCTCTAATGCTTTATCAATAATATTGTGGCTTTTTCGGCCTTTCACATCGCAGACAAACCCTACACCACAGCTGTCGTGCTCAAAAACCGGATCATATAAACCTTGTTTTGGAAAACCTTTTTTCTGCATGATGTTTACCTCGTTATATCTTGTATTTCCTTACATCTATATTCAGCTTTTTTATCTTATAGTGTAAGGTATTACGATTAATACCTAAAATCTTGGCTGCGATTGTCTTATTCCCAAAAGACTGTCTTAGCGCTTTTTCTATAAGCTCTTTTTGAGTTTCATTGATAACCATTCCATATACACCGCCCATATGAGACAATATAAACATTTCATCTATTTTTTTCGCCATAACATGCCCCTTTTCAGGTTAAAATTGATTACTTTTTAGGCATTTAACAGATAAAAAAAGCCCTTTCAGAGCTTTTCCAAGCTCCAAAAGGGCATCTTTGCCTTTTTATTCTTCTTAATTTGACTCTCACCTAGAGCACGTACAAGAAAAAAGCCCTAAAAAGTGCATTCTTTTTAGGGCTTCTTTGCCTTTAAAACTTCTCTGTTAATGAAAGTATAGCATATTAAGGCTATTACGTCAACTTTTTTATTCTCAAAATGTCAAGTTTTGTGTGTCTGAAACACTGGTTTTGAATATCTGGATAACAACATGTCATCCAGCTGATCTTGCGCTAACATTCCGTCTTTGCGAGGGAGCAACAGCGACCGCAGTCCTCCGGAGGCGGATCCGCCTCTGGCGGACAATCTCTTTTTATTCCCACCCAGTTTGCCGCGTCGCTCATGCTCCTCGCGATGACGACAGACGAAGTTAGTAGTAAATCCCGATTAAAAACTGTTACTTAATTGTTGAGCGCGTACGACTGTCCCTTGACAATTAACGGTTTATTGACCTTGCATATATATAGTAAACTGAATCTCTCCTAGCCTTTAGCTAAAGGTTATCAAGATTTTTTGAATTACGCTTTTTTAAGAATGTCTTGAATTATTCGAATGGCTTCCGCGATATCTTTTGTCTTGCTGTCAGCGCCCGGGATTAACTGTATGATCATACACTTCTTATTATCTTCAAACAAATCATTGGCATATTTATTAATAAGCGCTTCTATCGGAACCGCGTTTGGTATTTTCTCGTAAATTTCGCGCATTGTTTTCTGATCCCATTCTAAATATTTTCCAAGGCTAAAAAGAACAATCGCGGGTAAAGGCAGATACCCAGCGCTCCCCGGATTTATGTCATCATTAATAGCCGCAATAATACCTTTACCTTCTATCTTCGTGAAATGCCCGTTATCTAAACTGGATTTTTTTGTTATAACAATAACATTTTCAGGTTTTACCATGCCTGTTTTAGCGGAAAATTGCGATCCTTTACCTTTTACTATTTCCATTTTCCCCGCACTCGTAAGAAATCTTTTAAGCTCTTCGTTATTATCTTCAACAGTCGAAAAAGAACGAATAAGATCTTTTAGAGCCTTTTTTATCTCTCCTTCGTTTAATCCGGCCAAATCCTCATCAAGAAAAAGAACAACTCTCTCGCCTTTTTTCTTCACTGAAACATCTATCATCGCCTGAATAAGAAGTGGAATAACAAATTCTTTAGCATTTTTTATAATCTCATCAGATTCTTTTGGTAAATATACTGCTTTCTTATAAAGTTCTTTAATGTTCACGGCATCTAACGGCATCTGTGTAACCTTAATATCATCCCCGATCTTTCTGTGCACTATTTCATATGTACTGCCGTCTTTAGGCTCAATCAAACGAACTAATATCTTTCCTTCGACCCAGGTATATATGATTCTAAACTTCCCCTGTATTTCTCTGAAATAATTATCGTATCCGCCCAGTTTTTTTGATTTTTTAATCCTTATGGATATATTCGCAAGTCCTTTAACAGCGTTTATTAAGCTTGAGAGGTCATGATCATTATGTATTAATGTTCTATCTTCCAAAGCCGCTACCGCGTCTTGATGAAAAAACATGTCAACTTCTATATTGCTCATATCCTTTACGATAGAAGGCTCCTTTTCTTCAACTTTTGTGTCTTTTATAACCACAGCTATCTGATCTTCCTGCTCTACTTCTATATACGGCATAGAAATTATTTCGTTTATTTTTTGTTCCAAAAGATCTATAGTTTGAAAAATACCATTAACTTCATCTTCACAATCACTAATTGTCACCAGTTCTTTTTTCGCTCTATTAAGCATTTTTTGGATATCCCCGCATATTCCCAGAACTCTTGTTTCTTCGTCCTTATGGCTCCTAAAATTCAAAACATGTAAATAATTCTTTTTTGCATCTTGTATTTGTTTCCCAACAAGAACCATCCTTCTCTTTTCTTCTTTCTTTGCTGAAAGTTGTGATTTCAAGACAGCCATTTCTTCATCTTCGGGATTTTTTGACAATATATCGTCAATTGTAATTTTAGCTGTATCATATTCAGCCCTATCAAAACATTGCATAGCTTTTTGTTTTAATTCATGCATTAAAACAGCTTCATCTTTTAACGGTTTCAAAAGAGAAGGAAGATGCTTTTTTTTTACCTTTTTGCACTTTGCAAACTCCAGTATTTTTTCTTTACAACCCGCATAATTTCCCGATTTATAAATTTTATGCGCGGCTTCATAGCATAAAACTATCTCTTCCTTTTCGCTTAAAACCTCTTTAGCTTTATCAAGTTCTTCACAACTGCCGAATTTTCTTTCAGTCTGTTCTAAAATTTCGCGCGCCTCTTCAATAACCTTGCGTGACAAGTTTGCCTCTAATACAGTTATTGCGAGAGCAGGGTATGCCTGTTTACGTGTTTTATCATATTTTATCGATCTTTTCAAAAACTTGACAGCCCGATCATAGTCTTCTTTTAAAAGCGCGTGTTTACCGGCAAGATAATAGATATAAGACAGAATATTTTTATTAGCGGTTTTTTTTAGTATATTAACTATTTTTCCATTCTCCGCGAGAGCTATTAACATATCCACTGCTTCTGTTATTAACGGCCCGGGACTTTCCCCTTTTTGCAGATAGTAATCTATACTACCGCATGCCGCGGGCAAAAAAGCGAAATAAGAACGTATATATTCTGAATTTTTCTTCCAATTACGCGTGACTTTTATCTCTTCTTTCTGGAATGTTTCAATAAGAAAAATTATCGTTTTGAAAACAAGTTGTGTATTGTTATTGTTCGCTTTTTTTATAGCTTGTAAAATCCTTTTCTCAAAAGGATGGCCTATTTGTATTTCTTTTTTTGCCGTATTTGCCATTCCTAAGACACACAAATAATCATCTAAAGCGGCATTAAAATCTCTTTTCTTTTCGTTAACTTTCCCTCTAATCTCATAAATAAAAGGAAGTTTATTTTCAATTTCAATAGCTTTGTTCAGAACATTAGAGGCTTTTCTCAGTTCTCCTTTTTTCACCGCATATACTGCTTTGCTTAAAAAAAGAATAAGTTTTAACGCCTTTTTCTCTGACTTCAATAACGTGTTGCTAAAATCAAGTTCTGGGGCCCTTGAATGCATTATTTGTCTTATCAACCATAGTTTGAAAATTCTATCCCCTAATCTGTCTGTTTTTTTCGTTTCCAAAAGTTTAGACAAAACATTATAAATAGAATAAGTAAGGAATAAATCACAAGAAGGCAAATTCTTTTTTTTAACCGCATTAGAAACCTTTATGTAATCAATAAATCCTTGCGCCAGATATCCATAGCCTTTTTTATCAATCGCTTTTTCAAACTCAGCGTCATCAATAATATACATATTTATTTTGTTTTTTTTTATCCCGCCCGGACATAAGAAATCCCTTACAAAAACACACAGGGGATCTGTATTTTCTAAAGGTTTTTGGTTCTTGTTAAATACCAATTCCTGAAATACCTCGCAAACCGCGTCATCTTCGGAAAACCTGCCTTCCTCAGAGGAAAACTTTTCAAGGCATCTTATTTCATCCCGGCGGAAATCAACAAAAAGAGCCGGCCCAAATAAAACTTTATCTTTGCGAGTAATAAATGAAAGACACTGTATTATTTTAAAAGTAAGATGCGTAAAAAATAAATCCTTTATTTTTTTCATTTTCGCGGTAATATTTGTCCAAAACCGGCCAATAGACTTATAAACAGATTCCTTAATAAAATCAGGCATAGGAACAATTCCAAAAAATATAAAACTAAAATGACTATTTCGCGCTTTGCTTTTTTCTTTAAACTGCGCGTCATCCATTATATACACACTAATATCCCGTGGATTTTTCAAAAGCGGGACTAATTCATCCTTTATAAAAGTAAGTAAACCATCACTTCCTGCCAGAGGCATTTTTTTGTTCTGAAAAATCAGCTCATTACATACTTCATTAACAGCTTTATGTTCAGAACTTTTACGAGCGCTTTCTGCAACGTTTCTTAATGACCTGATTTTATCTTCCTCAGTATCAAAGAAAAGGCCCGGCCCGAAAACAGACTCTTCACCATTATATTCCGCTAAAAAAGCCAGCCATTTAAAAAGAGCCTTACAATAGCGTTTCCCAGCAAAGTTTATTCTGGTTTGCCTGCTTAAACGCCATAAAGCATATATGAGAAAAACACCGGCCCCAACAATTCCGCCCGCGGCTATAAACCCATAACAATTCGTCAGATCTTTCCCCTTTTTTTCTACAGAAAGAATAGTTACTACACCTTTCTCATCAAAACTGTACACAAGCATATATTCACCCGCGGATTTACCGAAAATATTAGCATGAACATTTATCGGCCGGCTTCTTCTTAAATCTTCTTTTTTTATCTCTCTAAGAAGCTCTATACCTTCCATTATCTTCTTATAAGCTGTAACGTTTTTAATACTCTTTATTTCATGTTCTGCTTTTTCCGAAACAATAACTCTTCTTACTCTAATAGCATGATACTCTTCTTTAGCCTTATCCTTTTTCCCTGTGTCGTCTAATTCCTTAGGAAATTTTTGATATTTTCTCTTTTTGTTTTTTTCATGTTCCCCTGGTATTTTTTGTATATTCTCTAACTTTTCTTTTATTTCTTTTTTTTGATTCAGGATTTCCGTATCAACATCATCCGGTATTCGCTCAAGCGCTTTACGCGCTTTCGCGCGTTCTTCGTCTGATTCTGATAAACGGTTATGCTTCCATAATTTCACCGCTCTAGCGTAATGATTTTTAGCAATCCTTAAAACTTCCTTCATCTTTTTTTTAGCTTCAGCCTCTTCAGGATCTATATCCGGTTTTTCTTCTTTTTCGATTACTACACCCGGCTGATTTATCTTCCTTAACTCTGATTTTGCTTTTTCTTTTAACCTTGCCGAATAAACAGGAATATCGTTTTTTTTCATTCCTTCGGTTTTTTCTATTATACAATCAAAACAACATTGATATTTGCCCGCATTATACAATTCAAGAGCCTCTTCATGCGCTAAGACCAGTTCTTCCTCCTTTTCCAACAGTTTTGTAGAATCCGAGATATCAAGCCCGCTTTGTTCAGCTTGCGCTAAAAGATCCTGCGCTTCTGTGTAAGCCTCAAATGTACCGTCTCTTTTCACTAAACATCTTGATAAAGTTTCAACCGCGCAAATTAAGTCTTTGTTTGCTTCTAACGATTTTTTGCAATAATCAATAGCCGTATCAAAATCTTTTGCCATAAGGTATCTACACGCAGTGAAGTGAAAAATTAATGCCTTTACAATATCATCTATTTTATTATCTTCCGCAAATTTCGCTAATTTATCAACTATCGATATCTCTAACGGAGTTAAACTACCTCGCTTATAATAGTTTCTGCTCAAATATTCAATCAAAACAGGTATAATACCAAAATAAACCAGCGATACTTCCGCTGAGTTTCTTTCCTCATCTGACACAGCAAAAACCTTTGTTAAAAAACTTACTTCTGTTAAAATATAATTGAGAACTTGTTTTTCCCCGACTTTATCTAGAATTTCCATTGCTTTATCTATAAATCGATTGCCAAAATAATCAGTGCTTTCACGAGTACCTAAACTTACTTCTTTAACAACTCCCGTATACGCCCTCCACGCATCTTTCCACATCTTTTTCTTTTCGTATATACTTGCTAGCAAATAATATAAAAAAGTATCCTCTTCATGTTTTTCAAGAATTTCATCCCCTTGTTTAAAGATTTCCGCAATCGCGCCATTGCCTAAAAACCCATTATCGTTTATGTTTATATATATCGAGTAATAAAAAAAACTCTCACCTTGTGAGATTATAAATATCTCATCAATACCTTTATTTCTTTCTTCAAAATGCTTTATTTCATGTTTTCTCCAGAAACGCAAAAACTTCATCATAGCGGGAAATTGTTCCCTTCTTTTTAATATTTCTGAAATGATTTCATATTTTATTTGAGGGATAAAACAATTATAAGCTCTAATTTTTCTTGTTTCATCCTCGCGATATGTGCCGACATGAGAGATAAGGCCCTCCGCGAGATATGCGCACCCTTTTAGATAAAGACTGTTTTCAAAGGTTTTATTATCTAATGGGTATATGTTTATCTTTTCGGATTTCGTCTCATGAAAAAAATCATAAACCAAGTCGCCTTTTTGCAAAGGTTCCTTTTGCTGGTCTGTTCCAAATCCAACGATCCCGTTACATACTTCATTAAGCACTTTATGCTCTTTTGGAGTTAATTCTCTCCTCTCTTCTAATTTCATATCATAATAAAGCGCGGGCCCGAAAGAATCCGGATTGCTTCGCCGATCCTCCGCATCAAGTTCAGAACCAAAACAAGAAGGTGCAGGCAAAGCTTTAGAAATAAGTACCTGGCTGGTAAGATACCTTCCGACATGAGCGCTAATTATGTCGTAAAAAATACCCGGATTTTTCGCATCCAAATGGGGAATTTCCGTGCCGGGTATGTTGGGATTAAAATATCTGATCTTATATTTGCCTAAATCTACAACAATATCAGGCTTTAACCAATCTTTTTTTGATTTAACAGTGATCTTATTTATGAACTCAATAGGGATATTTTGTATGGCCTTTATTTTTTCTATTCTCGCCATAATCTCTTCCTCCGCCTGCTCGAGATTATGGTTCCGGGGATCATCTTCTATGCCTGTTAAATAGCTTTTGGAAAGTGTTAAAAACGCTTCATGACCGCCTAACCCGGTAAATATAGTAGCCGGCTGAAGCGTAGAATCCGCCCATACAATATTCTGTAAAAATATTGATAAGCCCAATATAATGGCTATGAATTTGATGAATTTGTTATGAATTTTAGGTTTGCCTTTAATCAGCAGCAAAAACACTTGTACTGAGTTTGTCAAATTACAAATGCCTTTACTCTACATTTTCAAGATGTTAACATTTTACTGGTCTACATTATCATTCCCAGGTAAAAATGTCAAGACTAGGAATAATAGGGACGTCTCCTATTTATAAAAAAACAAAAAGGATGTTCCCTCTTTCGCGAAAGTTTTTTCAGCAAACTCTAATTACGCGACATTCCATCTTTCTTTTCTTTTAAACAAATGGGAGACGTCCCTATTATTCCCTGAATCATCCAATAGCTTCGCGCCCTGTTTCTCCCGTACGTATCCTTATACATTGCTCCAGGTTCAAAACAAAGATCTTTCCATCACCTATTTTGCCGGTACGAGCGCCTTCCATTATTGCGTCAACCGTAGATTTGACAAAATCTTCATTTACAGCTATTTCCAGACGTATTTTTTTGAGCAGATTTATCTCATGAATAACACCTCTGTAAGTTTCTGTATATCCCTTTTGCTGTCCACAGCCCAACGCGTTCGTCACTGTCATTTTATGTATATCTTTCTCAAATAATGCCTTTTTCACATCCGGCAGTTTATGAGGCTGTATAAGCGCTACTATTAATTTCATTCCTTACCTCCTTTTCCCTATTGATTAGTAAATATCTGGAACCCTGAATAAGCTTCCATGCCATGCTCGGAGATATCAAGACCTTTTAGTTCTTCTTCTCTTGAAACCCTCAAACCTATAAACTTATCAATTGTCTTAAAAACAACTGTCATAGCAATTCCTACAAAAATTACTACGCTAAAAACACCTAAAGCCTGAACACCTAATTGGGCTAATCCGCCGCCATGAAACAATCCATCTCTAGCCAGCCCCAGAGCCTTGTGGCCAAAAAGTCCTACAGCTACAGTTCCCCACGTTCCGTTCATTGCATGAACCGGAACAGCACCAACCGGATCATCTATATGAACCTTATCAAGAAAAAGAGTCCCTGCCACAACTATTATTCCTCCTATAGCGCCTATTATCAAAGCTTCAAACGGTAAAATATAGGCGCAAGGCGCGGTTACAGCAACTAACCCGGCTAATGCACCGTTCATGGTCATAGAAAGATCGGGTTTTCCGCATTTTTTCCACGCATAGAACATCGCTACTAACGCTCCGCTAACAGCCGAAAGATTAGTATTAACAGCAACTTTAGCTATTAAGCTGCCGTCTCCCACAGCTAAAGTGGACCCTGGATTAAATCCAAACCACGCGAACCATAAAATAAGCGCGCCTAATGACGCAAGCGCCATTGAATGCCCTTCTATAGCATTAGCTGATCCGTCTTTATTGTACTTACCGATTCTAGGCCCGACAATAACTGTACCTACAAGAGCCGCTGTTCCTCCGACAGCATGAACAACCGTAGAACCGGCAAAATCGCCGAAACCCAGATTCGCGAGCCATCCTCCGCCCCATATCCAGTGACCTACAAACGGATACACTGCCGCAGAGATAAGAAAAGAATAGATCAAATACGCTTTGAATTTCATACGTTCCGCGATACCGCCGGCAACTATCGTAGCCGCGGCCCCGCAAAATACCGCATGAAAAAGCCATGTAGCTTCAATCGGCAAATGCCCCTCATGGCTAGCGTTTATCAAAAGCCACCCTTTCAGCCCCATAAAAACGTTGCCGTCACCAAACATTATCGCATATCCAAAAATAAAGAACCCCATTGATGCCATACAAAAATCCAGAAAATTGTTCATAAGCACATTACAGGTATTTTTGGTTCTTATAAGGCCAGCTTCAAGCATACCAAAACCGGCTTGCATTATAAATACCATAAATGCCGCTAAAAGCACCCATAAAGTATCAATACCTGCGGCTGTTGCGTAACTTTCCCCTGTTTCCGCAAATAGGAGCGGACTAAAAGAGAGAATAAACCCCGCTGTTACCAGAAAACTTAATATAATTTTTTTCACAAACTTCCAAATACACATTTTTGCCTCCTTAGATTGTACATCGTATTGTCAAAAGTTAACCACAGAGAACACAGAGAAATCTTTTAGTATTAAGAAGTTAGAAACTTTCTTACTCCCTCCCCTCTGTGTTCTCATAAAATCAACCTCTTTATTGCTTGTTTAAGTCTCAGCACAGTAAAGTT
>JBDRBG010000057.1:0-9723 GCA_043823005.1 Candidatus Omnitrophota bacterium | reverse complement strand
CTTACGGGATAGCTGTGTCTATTTTTGCTCTTTTATCAGCCATCCTCGCTCTTCTTTACCTTTTCCTCTTTTCCCCCGAGATCCTTCGTCGCCTTCGGCTCCTCAGGATGACGGTGAAACATCATTTTGCAGGTCTCTTTAAATGTATTAGCCATGACTTTGGCACACTTTTTGTGTCTGTACCGCCTTGCTTTCTGTGTTGGCTAATTACACATTATGTCCCGCACTTCCGCTATATCCTTAATACGTATGAGCAACCTTTACATCCCATCCCTGGTCACAAGAAAAAACTCGGCGAATACTATTAGCCGCCTCCATCACTTCGCGCTTGCGAAAAACTCCGAATACCGCAGGCCCGCTGCCTGACAAAAGAACGCCTCCGGCCCCTGCCTTTTCAAGTGTTTCTATCACTTCTCGCAGGACCGGATTTTTGCGTAATGCTATTATTTGTAAATCGTTATGAAAAAAATTTACCAAATTTGACACATCGTGTTTTTTTAAAAAATCGCTGATTATTCTATCAACCACCCTATGTTTTGTCAAGCCAAAACCAGACAGCTCGCCGTAAACCTCAGCCGTAGAAAGCTCAAACGGAGCCGCAACAACTACATGCCATAATTTAAGAGAAGTTTCTATTTCCGTTAAACTGTCGCCTCGGTTCGTTCCAAAAGCAAAAGAACTGTTTTTCATAAAAAACGGTATATCCGCGCCCAATTCACCGGCTATACTCATCAAAGTTTTCTCGTCAAGCGTGTTTCCTGTTATTTCATTTAATCCCTTTAAAAGAGCCGCGGCATCACTGGATCCTCCGCCCAGTCCGGCCGCAATAGGTATATGTTTTTCTAAATATATTTCAAACGCGAGGTGTTGCCCCTTTTTTTGCGCAAAAGAATTAACCGCGCGCATCATAAGACTGTCTTCTCCTACGGGAACACCGGGATTACTGCATTTAATAGTGGTCTTGTCTTGTGAACTAAGTTCTACAGAAACACGGTCAAAAATCGATATTCTTTCGAATAAAGTCTCGATATCATGATACCCGTCATCTCGTTTCTTAAGAACTTTAAGGTACAGGTTGATCTTGGCAGGCGCAATAAAATCCATGTTGTTTACACTTTGTTCTCATTAATAAAAAACCAGCAATTTTTACTTCTTTTTCTTTAATAGTGTTTCTGCTTCTTTAATTATGTTATCTTCCGTCAAATTAAAATATTTATAAAGTTCATCAGGTTCTCCGCTTACCCCAAAAACGTCTTTCATCCCCATCATTTTCATAGGCACAGGACATTCCTCGACGATAACCTCGGCTACGCTACTGCCCATACCCCCATAAATCGTATGTTCTTCCACTGTTAATATCGCGCCGGTTTCTTGCGCCGCTTTTATTATTATTTTCCTATCGATCGGTTTTGGTGTGTGTAAATTGATCACTCTGGCATTTATATTTTTAGTCCTCAACTGATACGCGGCTTCTAAAGTCTTGGCAACAAGATGCCCGCATGCTATGATCGTAATGTCCGATCCTTCTGTCAAAACCAGGGCCTTACCGATTTCAAACTTTTCTTTTTTCTCTAAGATCGGAACTTTGGCGCGTCCCAGCCGTAAATATACGGGCCCGGGAAGTTCTGCCGCCTGAATAGTCGCTTCATAAGCTTCGTCTGAATCCCCCGGCACAACCACTGTCATGTGCGGAATTATTCTCATCAAAGCAATCTCTTCCAGAGCCTGATGCGTCGCGCCATCGCCTCCGACAGAAATACCGCCATGACTTCCGGCAATATTAACGTTTAAATTCATATACGCCACAGATACTCTCACTTGATCCCAGGCTCTGCCGCTGGCAAAAGCTCCAAAAGTACAGGCAAAGGGTATTTTCCCTGACAACGCAAGTCCCGCGGCAGTACTGATCATATCCTGTTCTGCTACTCCATGACTTATAAACCTATCCGGATATTTCTCTTTGAACCAGTTCGCCCTTACTGACTCTGTAAGATCCGCTGACAAAACAACTACGTTTTTGTTTGTTTCGCCCAGAGCAACTAACGCTTTACCAAAACCATCTCTTGTTGCTTCAAGCCTTACCTTTTCTTCTGCCATGAAAATTCTCCTTCTATGGTATCGTAGCCTATACTTTTTATTTTATTGAGATTGCCGCGGCACTCGTTTACCTCGTGCCTCGCAATGACGAAAAAATAAAAATTCAGGGATATGTAACTCAAAAATACTCCGCCGGCGCTTGTACTATGCTTTTCACTTCCATCTTCTCCTTAACAAAATCATAAACATCGCATCCCTGTATTTTTAACTGTACGTTTTCTAACTGATCTTCAAGAATTAAATAATCAAATTTTTTATATTTATAGCCGGATACCACTTCGTTAGCTATTTTTAAAACTTCCTCGATTTTTTTCTCTTTTAAAACAGCTTCTCCCTGACTGGCGATCTGATCCGCTATCTTAAATTTTATCCATAAGTTCCTGATTCCTTCGTCTTCAACAAAAATTCCTTCTGAAGTTTCATAATCAAACATTTTTGACAACTCCCCCTCACCCTTAAAATCCAGCCGAAGTCTATTCGCTATCTGCGCGGGAATAAATTCTTCCATACAGATATCTTTCAAGTAAAACCGTTTTCTCCAGTAGCCTATATCACTAAGTTTCGTAGGCGGGCTCCGAAAAAAATCATCTAACACGCTTTGTCTGGTCACTGCCGGAACTTTCATCTTATCAAAGATCTGTTCAATAGAACGTTCTTTTCTGGCCTGAGGAGTAAGATTTAAACTGAAAAGTGTACGTTTAAATGTTTCGTTTCTGGAAATATTCTGATACATGCTTTGTTTTATGTCATCCACATATTTAATAATAACAACTTGTATTTCCGGAACACGCGCATCCTGTGTTATTACACAATAAAAATCTATATCCGCGTCCGTGCTTAAAACAACTCGCGACGCTATTAGAAGAAGATTGCTTATAGTATCCCACGCGTCTTTACTTATCCTCATACTGGTATCCAAAAGGCCCGCAATCGGATAATAAAGCCCCATTGTCCTGCCGGTAACAGTAACATCGACATCCATATCATATTCTGCTTTACATATCGCGGTTACTGCTTCGGGCAATTTCTCTTTGGGATAACTCGGGACACATGCCGGAACAAACATAAGTGTCAAGACCAGCGTCATTAGAATAGTCCCCGCGGGAAAAATCTTTTTCATACTAACCTCTGCTAAAGCATTTGTTATTTTTTATGCTTCCCATTTTTTATCTTCTGAATCGCTGCTTGCTTCTTCTGTTTCTTTATAGCCGTATTCTCCAAAAATAGCTATAATCTCATCATATTCCAGTTCTTCCCGCTTTAAAAGTTCTTTTGAAAATCTGTCAAGAAGCTCCTTCTTCTCCGTAATTGTCTTTTCTACCTCTTTGAGGCACCTATCAACTATAGCGGATGTATCTCTATTCAGTTTCAGCCTGATCTCTTCGGCAAGCTGTTCGTTCGGGATAACAGTATAATCTCCAGCAAGCCCGGAATCTCCCATCCCAAGCTGCCATGCCATGCTATGCGCTATCCTGGTAGCCTTCTGAAAATCAGAACTTACTCCGCTGGTACTTGTATTAAATTTGACCTTTTCCGCGACATATCCGCCAAAAGAGATCATTATTTCAGAAAGAAGATGTTCTTTGTTGTGAGAATGAAGTTCCTCTCTTTCAGGAGACCAGACAACCCCTAACGCGCCTCTTCTCGGTATAATACTTGCCTTAAATATACTTTTAGAAGGTGCTTTAAAAAATGTCGTTATCAAATGCCCTGATTCATGATACGCTGTCATCTCTTTTTCTTTGGGCGTGACTGTTAACCGATATTTTATTCCAAGATCAACCCGTTCAAAAGCCTCGCTTATCTCTTTTAACGCGATCGAGCTTTTTTTGTTTCGCGTGGCTATTAACGCGGATTCTTTTACTATATTCGCTATATCTGCCGGACTTTTCCCTACGGCCCTTCGGGCAAGACGTCCCACATCTAGATTATCTTCTGCTTTTACTTTTCCGAGATAAAACTTAAAAAGTTCTTCTCTGTCTTCCTGAGACGGTTTTGTTATCATTATTTTTCTGTCAAAACGTCCGGGCCGAAGTAAAGCCTCGTCCAGATGCTGTTCAGAAGCGTTTGTCGCGCCTATGACAACTATATTCTCTTCTTTCCCCTTAAGCCCGTCCATCTCCGCCAACAGCTGGTTTAAAGTACTGTTGGTCTCCTGCCCTCCCATAAAACTAAACGTCCGTGAACGGCCTATCGCGTCTATTTCGTCTAAAAAGATAATACATCCGCCAAACCCATACGCGAGATCCCGCGCTTTTTTAAAAAGTTTTCTTACGCGAGAAGATCCTACTCCCACAAAAACTTCTACAAATTCACTTCCTGACATGGAAATAAACGGCATGTTCGCTTCTGTAGCTACGGATTTCGCCAGATATGTTTTTCCGCATCCCGGAGGCCCCAGCATCAAAAGTCCTTTTACAACACTACCGCCAATCTTTTGAACCTGCGCTCTGTCCTTAATAAGCTGGACAACTTCCCATGCTTCCTGTTTTGCGTCACGCAATCCTATAACATCATCCCAGCTTATAGAAACATCCCTTCCCTTAATAGGCGCTTTATCAAGTTTAGCAAACCCTCCTCGAAGAAAAGTTAAATACATAAATACAAATATACCCGCGTGTATCCCGGCCATTATAAATTGAACCGGCATAGTCGCAAGAGTCATTTTCCGGTAAAAAGATTCCAAAGACATAAGCCCAATCACGGACAATATCAACAAAACAATCACTATAACAACAACAATTATCATTGTTTTGTACTGCCTGATATACATTTTCATTTTTCTGCTTATCATATTTTCTTCTCCTTAGTTTGGTAGTGTCGAGAGTTAACCACAGAGGTCACAGAGAACTTGTTTAGTGTTTAACAAATAACCTTTTTTCTGTTTCTTTAGTACACTCCCAAAATTAACCTTTTCCCCAAATCTTATATCGAGAATACTCTTTCGGAGATTACAGAGCAACATTTTTCCCTCTGTGTACTCTGTGGTTAATTTTTTATTGTTTTATAATATTATTTACAAAACTGTTACTGTTACAATTCCGCTTCCTGCTGAGCTAATTCTGCCAGGGCTTTTTCAAGTTCGTCTTTTTTTGGAGCTATACCGTGCCATTCAACTCTGTTTTCAATAAAAGATACACCTTTCCCTTTTACTGTATGCGCTATAATCATCTGCGGTCTATCCTGAATTTTTTTTGCGGCGTGAAACGCGTCATCAAGCTGAGCAATATCATGTCCGTCTACTTCCGCGATGTACCAGCCGAATTTTTCCCATTTAGCCCTGAAATTCCCAAGATCCTTGACGTCACAGCAAAAACCATCGATCTGTAATTTATTACAATCAACAATACCGCATAAATGGTTCAGTTTATAATGAGCCGCTGTCATAGCGGCTTCCCATATCTGACCCTCATTTGTCTCTCCGTCTCCCATTAAACAATAAATCCTTGTATCCAGAGCATCCATTCTATCCGCAAGCGCAAACCCGACTGCCAGAGATAGGCCCTGGCCCAATGATCCGGTAGACGCTTCAATCCCGGGAAGACCCAGCTGCGGATGTCCTTGAAGACAGGACCCTAGTTTCCTAAGCGTTGTGAGCTCTTTTTTAGGAAAAAATCCTTTGTCCGCTAAAACAGCATACAAAGCAGGGCACGCATGCCCCTTTGATAATATAAATTTATCCCGTTCTTTCCATCCGGGCCTCTCGGCATCTATTCGCATATGTTGAGAATAAAGCACCACAAGAATCTCTACTATGGACAAAGAGCCTCCTGTATGCCCGCTGCCGGCTTCTGTCAACATTGTTAAAATGTCTTTTCTTAAAGAAATAGCTTTTCTTTTCATATCCAGATCTTGTCCATTTTTCACTTCAGCTCTTCCTCGCCTTCTTTGTTCTTCTGTCAGACCAAATATTACCTTTTAGTCCAACTTCACTTTTTTAAGCTTTTTCTTGACACTGATGTTCTCCGGATCAAAATTAACGGACATTTCCCATTCATATACTGCTTTTTGTATTTCCCCTTGAGAAAAATAGATATCACCCAAATGTTCTCTTATTTCCGCGTCCTTCGGCATAGATTGCACTGCTTTTTGTATTTCCGTTAAAGCTTTCGGCATCATGCCTTTTTTATAATAAGCCCATCCTAAACTATCAAGATACGCTCCGTTTTCCGGGTTTTCTTCAAGCGCTTTCTTAATAAGTTCAATTGCCCTATCCAGATTCCTCTCCTCTTCAGCGTATAAATATCCTAAATAATTATATGCCTCGGCAAAACCTTTTGACTGTAGGATTATTTCTTCCAGCGTATTGATCGTCTTTTTTCTCTTGCCGGTCTTGTCATATGCGACTGCTAAATAAAATTTGTATCTCGCGTTTTCAGGATCTTTTTTTGATGCCAGGCTATACTGCGTAATCGCTTCTTTATAATCTTCTCTTATGTTAGCCAGATACCCGAACCCGGCATAAATAAAAGCATTTGAAAAACCTTGCCCGACTGCTTCCCGCAAAACAGCTTCGGCATCGTCATACTTTCTTTCGGACAAATATATACTAAAGTTTCGCAGATAAGGATCCGGAGATGATGTGTCAAGCTGCATCAAAATACGGTTTTGTTGAATAGCTTCGTCTATTTTGCACAGCCTGTGATAAAGTTGTCCCAACCGAACATATGCTTCTTTATTAAAAGCATCTATCTCTATAACTTTCTTATATTGATCTACGGCTTTAGCGTACTTACCGTCGATTTCATAAAAAACGCCCAGAACCATCTGAGCATCAACATAATCCTCATTCACCTTAACGGCTTTTTTAAGATTATCTTTCGCCTTATCCAGAAGATTCAATTTTCCGTAAATGATTCCCAAATTAAAATAAAGTGCCGCGTCATCTTCTCTTACGGCTATTATTTTTTCATAGACCTCAGCGGCTTTATCAAACTTCTGCTGAAGAATAAAAAGATCAGAGAAAAAGGTCAGAACCTTAAGATTTTCAGGCTCTATCTCTAATGCCTTTTCATGCTGTTCCCGAGCCCTATCAAATTCCCCTTTGGCCGTATATATAACCGCCAGCAAGAGATACGCTTTTGTGTCTTCCGGATTAAGTTCAATAGCCTTCGCCAACACTTCCAGCGCTCTATCGAATTTACCAAAGAGCAGTAAATCCGCTCCCATTTTCACGTAAATATCAGCGATCCCATCGTCCTGCGCTAATGCTTTTTCATATTCTTCCAGCGCTAATTCAGCGGCTCCGAAATTATCATAAACATTCGCCATAACATAATGCGAAAGAACATCAGCTTTTGTCCGTATCGCAGGATCGTTTATACGGTCATTATCGATAATCACTTCTATTTCAGCCGCGTCACAGATCTCAACCGAAACATCGCGCGAAAACAAACATAAAAACAAAAAACTAACGACAGAACAAATAAGACGTATTACCGTCATACCTTCCTCTTTTTGTGCCGGTCCCTTCTCATTCTTTTTTTTCTCTTATGGCGTTTAACCTTTTTGATTTTTCTCTTTTTTCCACAGGGCATGCCTGTTGCCTCCTCTTTTATCTCCCGCAGTATATTTATAATTCACTACTAGTGTTATTCTGCTGACAGATGTTGTTTAAAAAATTCGTGACTCTCTCTACCCTCCGGATCTTCCAAAGAAATCTCTCAAGAAGAAACACCGGACTCTTAATAAATGACTTTATTTAACGGATATTCTATAAAACCTTCTGCTCCTGCTTTTCTGAGTTTTGGGATCAAGTCCTTTATCGCGTCTTCATCAACAACCGTATCAATATCCACCCATTCTTCATCAAAAAGTCTGGAAACCGTCGGCGCTTTCATTGAAGGCAAAACATCTATCACCTTCTGCGCGTTATTCTTTCGCGCGTTCATCTTCAATCCAACCTTACCTTCGGCAAGTATAGCGCCTTTAAGCAAAAGAGCCATACTTTCGATTTTGGCTTTTTTCCAGGAATCTTTCCATGAAGTTTTATTTACGATAAACTGTGTAGAAGATTCACATATTGTTTCTATTATTTTAAGTCCGTTAGCCCTTAAACTGGCTCCTGTTTCCGTAACTTCGACAATAGCGTCTATTCCCATTTTGGGTTTTACTTCAGTAGCTCCCCAGCTAAATTCCACTTCAGCTGAAACTCCTTGTTTTTTTAGATACTTTTTTGTAACTTTCACCAGTTCCGTAGCTATCTTTTTTCCGTTAAGATCCTTAGCTCCTTTGATTTTGGAATTTTGAGGAACAGCCAAAACCCACCGGACCGGCCTCATGCTTCTTTTAGCATAAACAAGTTCTGCTATCCTTTTGACATCAGATGAATTCTCTTCTATCCAGTCGTTCCCGGTAATCCCGCAATCTATTATTCCGTCCTCAACATATCGCGACATTTCCTGAGCCCGAAAAAGTATAACCTCTATATCATTATCATCAATATCAGGAAAATATGACCGTTCTGAAACATGTATTTTATAACCTGCTTTTTTAAACAATCGTATAGTTGTTTCCTGAAGACTTCCCTTTGGGATTCCTAACTTCAGCTTTTTCATGTTTTTCCTGCCTTAATATTTATGTATTCTTATATATAAAAATACTATGTACTATCGCATGCGCATGCAAAGACACTACCCCCTTTAATGCTTTATTCTATACATAAAGCATTCTGGGGCATTATTGTCCGCATATTTCATAATATAATGCTAAAAATTTTTAAATTTTCCTGTCAATTGTATATCAATATAAGATTCTAGTCAAGAAACTTCTGTTGCCAGCGTCAGGCCTGATGAATTCTTAACGTTTTTTCTGAATAATGCCAAATACACAATAAGATTCAAATGCGAAATAATTTTGATACTGCCACCCAAAATCATAAAATATCTGTCAGCATAAATCATGTTTCTACCATAAATCCCCGATGAAACTTGTGCATATATGTTTATAGGCTGATATTTTGCAATCTGCCCTTTTGCACATAAAGCTTTTGGGTAAATCATTTGACAAAATGCATATCATCTTGTATAAATAATTGCTTACTAGAATGCTACTATTCTCGGGTAAAAAAGGAGAAGCAAAATGCTAGAAACTCACGGATTAAAGAGACCGCTCTTTTTACTTGGACTGCTTAAATAGTTTAAGCCCCTTATTTCTACAAATCATATCAAGCCAATCCCTTTATGTCAATTGTCAACAGGCCGACCGAGATTGCCGCGCTCCCTTTGGTCGCTCGCAATGACGAACAGAAAGAACACAATTCGCGAGGCTAACGAACAAATCGAGCCCCACTAGATAACTATAAAGATGAAAATAAGGGGACTGGTACCTGCCTGGGACTACTTTTCTCGAGAGGTACCTGTCCCCATCTGGAAACAGGTATTTATGAAATTTTTACTAATTTACGATTGGGGTAAGGTACCTTCTAGGGCGTCCCCGAAAAAGCATACTATTGTAAAGTTCTAAGTTGAGACTTGACCCCTTTTTTAATAAAAAAATATCCTATACGCTGCTGGTGTTTTGTTTTCAGCATACGCTTCAAATATCTTTTCCTTATTTGGTCCTATCAAAGTCTGATACTGATGTGTTTGTAAACTTGGATGCCGTGGATTCTTTTGAAGTTTTCTT
>JBDRBG010000056.1:0-3214 GCA_043823005.1 Candidatus Omnitrophota bacterium | reverse complement strand
GAAGGCGGGGATCTCGGATGCAAAGTGGAGTTTAGACGGGCACCCTTCATTCGGGCCTTGACGAAGTACTAGTGTCATAATTAAAGGGAAGAAGATGTGGAGGAGGTGAAAAAATTTAATGCGTTTCAATAGGATACTTTTGGTTTTTCCGAGATTTTCTAAGGGACGGTATCAGCTTTCTATACATCCACCGTCTGGGTTGGGATATGTTGCGGAAGCGTTAAAATGCTCCGGAAAAGTTGTTTCAGTATTTGATATGAATTTGCAATATAATTACAAAGATCTTGAGAAAAGGATAGCTGATTTTAAGCCTGATCTTATTGGTTTTAGCGTTATGACATTTGGGTATAAGGAAACATATAGTTTCATACATCGGGTAAAAACGGAACATGGTGGAATTAAAATTGTTGCGGGTGGACCTCATATTTCGACACTCAGGAAAAAAGTTTTACATGAATGTGTGGATATAGATTATGGAATTATTATGGAGGGCGATCGTAGTATTGTCCAATTGTGCGGGGGAGAAGATTTACAAAATATAAAAGGGTTTATGTATCGCAGGGACAGAGATGTTGTTGTTAATCCGTTTGAGACGTTTATAAAAAATTTGGATTCTTTATCATTTCCTAAGTACGAGTCTTTTGAATTATCCAAATATCCGACAAGGCAGATAGGAGTTGTGACTTCTCGAGGTTGTCCGTATGAATGTATTTATTGTCCTGTTATAGCCGCTATCGGGAAAGAGTTCAGACAAAGAAGTGCCCATAGCGTTGTTGAAGAAATAGTTTATTGGTATGACAAGGGGTATAGAGATATTCTACTGCTTGATGATAATTTTACCCTTTCCAGGGAGCGAGTGGAAGACATTTGTGATTTATTGTTTCAGAAAAAAATGGAAAATATAAGGTTAAAATGTCCTAATGGTATCCGTGCCGATCGTGTTGATTACAAACTTTTAAAAAGAATGAAAGAAATTGGTTTTGATATGATAGCGTTTGGTGTGGAAGCCGCCGCCGACCATGTCTTGAAAAATATTAAGAAGGGAGAAAGTTTTGCCACGATAGAGGAGAGCGTGAAAAATGCTTGCCGGCTTGGTTTTGATGTGGATCTTTTCTTTTTGATCGGATCTCCTGGAGAAACGGTAGGTGACGTCGAAAAATCTTTTTCTTTTGCATTGCGTTATCCTGTAAGAAGTGCGAAGTTTTACAATATTATTCCGTTTCCAACAACGGAACTTTATCAATGGATAAAGGAAAAAAAACTCTTTTTGCACCCGGAGGAGCATATATTAAACAATGCGTCGCATTTTATCAATGAACCTTGTTTTTATACTCCCGAGATGTCTGTCCGAGAACGAAAAAGAATGTTTCTTATGGGACAGAAGGTTACGCGAAAGATCAGAAGAAAACACATAGAGAGAAATATTAATATTCCTCGTGTGTTGAGACCTTTAGCCAGCAGGATACTTGTTAGTTCTTTTGTTGATGACGTACTTGTTCAAAATAGGGGAATTGCAAAAACAAAAGAGAAATTAAAAAAAGTTTTTGTAGGAAATAAGAGTGGTAATTTATGCGCATAGGTATTAACGCCAGATATCTTCAAAATACTCGGACAGGGATAGCCCGGTATGTATATTCTCTACTTGCGAATTTAAAAAAAGTAGACGCGGGTAATGAGTATGTACTTTTTTTAGGAGGTAGTCGACTGGTTCTTGACGATATTGAGAGCCTTGGTTTTTTGAATGATGTGTCTAAAATGCCGACTACAAATCAAATCCTTAAAATTGTGTGGCAGCATTTTTATGTGCCGAAGCGTATAAAAGATCTAGCAATTGATGTTTTTCATGAACCGACGTTTATTGCGCCGTATTTTAAGCGATGTCCAACTGTGGTTACTATTCATGATCTGGCTTATAAATTTTTGCCGGATTGTTATACTCTTCGTAATCGTCTTTACCTTGATCTATTAATGAAAAAGAGTATTAATACGTCTGACAAAGTTATTGTCATATCAGAAAATACAAAAAAAGACGTTTTGTTGAATTTCGATATAAAAGAGCAAAAAGTGGAGGTTCTCCCGCTATCTGTTGATGAAAGTTTTTATCCTATTGCCGATAGAAAAGAAGAGCAATTGGCTTCAGTAAAGTCAAAGTATGGGATTACGCAGGATTTCATTCTTACGGTTTCTTTGATATCGCCCCGAAAAAATCTGGTAAATTTAATAAGAGCGTTTGCGAAACTTAAAAAAATGAAGGCAAGTCTTCATCAGCTAGTTATCGTTGGAAAAAAGGGCTGGCTTTTTAAAAAGATCTTCGAAGAAGTTGTTGCTTGCGGGTACGAAAAAGATATTATTTTCTGTGATTTTGTATCGCATGAAGATCTTGTTAAGTTGTATAACGCCGCGGAAGTTTTTGTTTATCCGTCTTTATATGAGGGGTTTGGTCTTCCGCTCTTAGAGGCTATGGCTTGCGATTGTCCTGTTGTAGCATCTAATATTTCATCAATTCCTGAGGTTTGTGCTGACGCGGCAATTTTATTTGACCCGCATAATTTTGTGGAGATTGCGAATGCTATAGGGCAGGTATTGACCGAGAGCTCTCTAAAAAAGTCTTTAATTGAAAAGGGCCGGATACGTGCAGCGTTCTTTTCCTGGAGAAAAACTGCTGAAGGAACCGCGAAGGTATATAATAGTCTTGTATCATGATCGGAGTAAATCGTTGTTTAGAAGCAGTAATGTAGGGGGTTTTATGGGCGTAAAAGCGTTTATTTGTCGAAAGGTAAATTTTTAAGATGAAAAAGTTTTTAAACTATTTAATGATCTTTAGTTTTTTCACAGGTGCTTTTGTGTTTTACAACGGTTTTTTTGATTTTTATGCTAGTTATATTTTTATGGCATTCTTCGTCTGTATGTATATCCTTCTTTATTACAAAATAAGTTTTAGCCGAACTTTTGTTTATGTTCTAGCGGTTGCTGTTTTTCTTTCATTTGTAAATGTTTTGCTGGGCAAGAACTCCATTCCGTTGCTATTAAAGACGACCATCGCTTTTGTTTTAAACGGTACAGTATATTATTTGCTACTGCGTATGAATAATTATGATGTAAACAGACTCTTTCGAATATACATGCGGATAGCTTGGATTATGGCTCTTATCGGGATTTTTCAGGAACTTAGTTTTCTGGTTAAATTTGAATATGGTTATGATTTTAGATTTTT
>JBDRBG010000055.1:0-13785 GCA_043823005.1 Candidatus Omnitrophota bacterium | reverse complement strand
ACGACTCTGCCTTATCTCCTTTATCGCCTGCTCGTAATCTTTATTTCCAAAAACAGCGGTTCCCGCAACAAGAACATCAGCACCGGCCTCCACTGCTTTCAAAGCAGTCTGGCTGTTTATCCCGCCGTCCACCTGGATGAAACCGTTAAACCGATCCTTAATCCACCGTACTTTATCCATCATATCTTCCATAAAAGTCTGACCGCCAAACCCTGGCTCAACTGTCATAACCAATACCAGATCGACCAGGTCAAGAACGTTTTTCAAACAAGTTATATCCGTACCCGGCTTAACCGAAACACCAGCTTTTTTACCTTCTCCTTTTATAGCGCTAAGAACACCTTCAATATCCTTACAAGCTTCAGCATGAACAGTAATAAGATCACTGCCTGCATCGGCAAAATCCTTAATATATCTTCCCGGATTATCAATCATCAAATGTACATCAAAAAAAAGTTCGGTTACAGGCCTTAGCTTTTTTATTACAGGAGGCCCTATCGTAATATTAGGAACAAAAGCCCCGTCCATAACATCGACATGGACCCAATCTGCTCCGGCTTTTTCTATTGCTTTTATCTCGCCTCCTAACTGGCTAAAATCAGCGGACAAAATACTCGGTGCAACTAATATTTTTTTATTCATATTTTTTCCTTACTGTTTTTCTTTTATCGAGATTGCTTCGGGCTTCGTTTGCCTCAGCCCTCGCAATGACGAATGAAACGTTTCCCTTCAGCCTCCAGCCTTCAACCTCTCTCGCACCTCGCAAAGGCAAATAAAAATAAAAATAAGGGGACTGGTTTCTGCCAGGGTTTATACTTCCGCAGGGAACCTGTCCCCTCTGGACTATGTTCCGCCTTCGACTTTTAACTTTCGACCTTTTTCATTTTTACTTTTTCGGGCGGCCAGCCGGCCGCCCCTACTAACGACTATTGATCATGCACCATCATATAGACCCGGTTAATATCATCTATCGTAACAACGCCTATTATTTTATAATCCTTTTTTACCGGCATTGCGTTAGTCGCGTATTTATGCATCAAACGCTGTACAAAATGAAGTTGATCCGTTACTTTCACGGAAGGAATATCTTTTCTCATAATATCGCCTGCACATGTATTTTTATCCCTTTCATGAAGCGCTTTCATTATCTCCCTGCGTGTGGCCATACCCTTAAGAATATCGTCTTTTATAACAGGATAATCTTCCTGATGTGTATGAAACATAAGCTCAAGCACTTTCGCGAGTGTAGCATCCTCAGCAATATAAACAAAATCATCCGCTAACACATCACTGACACGGTATTTTTTTATAGTTTCGCGTACTTCCACCTGAGCGCCTTCACTGGAAGCCGCCATATAAATAAAAACAGCAACCAGCAATAAAAAAATATGGCCGTATACTATCCCAAAATACGCGAAAAGAAGCGCGAATATATGTCCAAGCCCGACTGCGATTTTTGTGGCTTCCCGATAACTCATTCGGGAAGAAAGTATTGCCCTTAAAACCCTGCCTCCGTCCATCGGAAATGCCGGAATCATATTGAACACCGCTAAAATCAGATTTATCCAATAAATATGCGCGATAACATTCAACTGTCCGGCATAAGCCGCCTGTCCGGTCAACACAAGAAAAGGATACATTAAAGTTTCTTTTCCCAAAAACAGATAAAGCGGATAATAAAAAATTACAACTACAAGAAAATTCGAAACAGGACCCGCCAAAGAAATAATAAGTTCCTGGTAAGGCTTTTTAGGCATCTCCGACATTGAAGCTACCCCGCCTATAGGCAGAAGAGTTATCTTTTTTACTTTTATTCCAAAATATGCCGCGGCAATACTATGACAAAATTCATGCATGGTTACGAAAAAAAACACACCCAAAATCAGAATGATCCCTTTAAAACCTAATAACAAGAAAAAGACCCCTAACAGAAGAAAAAACGTCACGTGTATATCAATCGCTATACCCATGATTGTTACCAGCCTGACTGTTCCTTTCATAAATTATCAATTCCTTTTCTTATTATGTTTTTTTCCTTATCATCAATATTACTTATCATAGCAAGATTAACCGCTGAAGCTCTGAATAATTCCCCGCATATTTCCTTTATATCCCGAGCATCAACAGCATCAATATATTTTAAAATATCTTTAACTTTAGGAATATCATTATGCACCATAAACCTGTCGCCCAGCCACATCATCCTGGTTGATGTGCCTTCCATAGCTATAAGAAACTGGCCTTTAGCATATTCTTTCGCGCGTTTTAATTCGTCCGGGGTAACACTGTTTTCTTTAATCTTTCCAAGCTCCGTCAGAATAGCCAGGACTGACTTTGAAGCTTTTTTATTATCCACTCCCGCGTGTATATGCACTTCCCCTATATCGCTATGCCTTTTATAAGAAGATGAAATATCATAACATAACCCGTTTTTCTCCCTAAGCTCTTCAAACAACCGGGATGACATATTCCCTCCCAGGATTACATTCATCATCTTCAACGCAAACCTTTCTCTTAGATTCCGTCCCTCCGCATGAAACCCCATTGCGATATGAGTTTGATTTGTATTTCCCCGGCTGATCTTCACGCGTGAACCCTGTTGAACTATCTTCGAAGGCTTCAACCGATGTTTCTTCTTTTTTCCCGTGTCTTTAAACATTTTCGAAGCATATTTAAACAGGTTCTCAGGATTTGTTTTGCCGGCCGCGACAACAGAAATATTTGCCGGCTGATAATAATCTTTTGTAAAATCCATCAATTTATCTCTTTTGAAACTTTTAACAGTGGCCATAGTTCCTGTTAAAGGACGTCCAAGCGCGTTTCCCGGCCACATTATGCTCCCTAAAATATCAAGAACATGTTCAGCCGGTTGATCACGATACATTTTTATTTCTTCGCACACAACAAATTTTTCACTGACAAGATCATTCGCATCCAGCCTTGAATTTAAGACCATATCAGATAAGATATCCACACCCAGTTCCATATATTTTGCCGGAACCTTTACCATATAGCAAGTAACCTCATCGGAAGTAAACCCATTAAACGCGCCGCCTATACCTTCAACCGCTTCTTTCAATCCCCTTGCGCTTCTTTTGTGGGTTCCCTTAAAAAGCATATGCTCGACCAGATGACTTATCCCGCTCTCTTCGTCTGATTCATATCGCCCGCCCACACCTATCCATATACCAATTGATACTGACGCCATCTGAGACATAGGCGATACTATAACATTAAGCCCGTTATTATCCGTAAATCTTTTATACATTATCTTTCCTTTTCATTTTTTGTTTTCACAGAGATTGCCGCGCTCCTGTTGGTCGCTCGCAATGACAAAACAATAAAAATCCTAATCCCTAAATCCTAAACTCTAAATAAACTAAAAACTCAAAGCTCCAAATTCAAAAAATCCATCTCTTTCCTAGTTTTATATTTTTAGTTTTGGTCATTTGGATTTATTTAGGATTTAGTTTTTAGAGTTTAGGGTTTTCCTTTTTCCTTTTTACTTTTTCGGGCGGACGCAAGGGCCGCCCCTACTCTGTACTAACGACCCCCGACCCCCGGCTAACGACTATCCAAATATCCCTGCAAGATTATCTGCGCCGCAACCTTATCAATAACCTTTTTCCTTTTAGCCCTCGACATAGAAGCTTCTAAAAGAACACCTTCTGCTTCTCTTGTACTTAAACGTTCATCCCACATATCAACATGAACAGCAGTGTTTTTTTTTAATTCTTCCGCGAATTTAATGCTATCCTTGGCTCTCGCGCCTTCTGTACCATCCATATGTATGGGTAACCCGACCACTATTTCTTTAACTTTAAATTCCCGGACCATTTCTATTATTTTAGAAACAGCTTTTTTATCACTCTTTCGGAGTATTACTTCTTTTGCCTGAGCAATAGTCCCGCTTTCATCACTGAGAGCGATTCCGATTCTTTTGGTCCCGATATCTAATCCCATTATTCGCATATTTTTACTTTTCCACTTATCCTTTTTCCCTTTTTGTTCGGGGTCGGGAGACCCCTCCTACGTCACATCTTCCCGTAGGAGCCGTCTCCTGACGGCGAACAACCATCAACCAACCAACCGTCAACTATCAACCGATATTATGTACTGCATCAGCGATTGTTTTTGCGAACTTTCCTACTTTTTCCGCTATTCGGTGATTTTTATTCAGGTTTTGTTCTATAATCTTTATCAATGCACTGCCTACAATCACACCATCAGCTAAACAAGCAACATTTTTTGCCTGTAAGGCAGTAGAAATACCAAACCCCACACATAAAGGTTTTGTCGATACCTTTCGCAATTCCTTAAGTTCGGATTTTAATCCGGAAGAAAGAGCTTTTCTTTCCCCTGTTACGCCTGTCAAAGAAACATAATAAACAAATCCGCGGGAACAGCCTGTTATTCTTTCAAATCTTTCAAGAGGTGTAGTAGGAGCGGTTAACATTATGACATAAAAATCCTGTTTATCTGCCGCGCAAATAAGTTCTTTTGATTCCTCCATAGGAAGATCAGGAACAATTATACCATCAACACCCGCTTTTTTCGCGTCTTTAACAAAACGATTGATACCGTAATTAAACACGATATTATAATAGGTCATAAACACAATAGGTATATCAAAATCACACCGTATATCTTTCACAAGGCCGAATACTTTTCCTACAGAACAACCGGACGCAAGTGAACGCTGAATCGCCCTCTGTATAGTCGGACCGTCCGCTAAAGGATCGGAAAAAGGAACGCCCAATTCAATAATATCCGATCCGGCATTTACTAACGCGCTAATTATAGACTTAGTGGTCTTGATATCCGGATCACCGGCCGTTATATAAGGAATAAACGCTTTTTTCTGTTCTTGTTTTAACCTTTTAAACGTTTGTCCGATTCTATTCATATTTTATCCTTTTTTTATATAATTTTTATCGAGTTTGCCGCGCCGCTTCGCTCCTCGCAATGACGATCCCTCCCGTCTTTGCGAGCGAAGCGAAGCAATCTCTTTTTCCCCTACAACCTACAGCCTTGAATCCTTGAACGGCGCCAAAGGCGCCTTAATGCCGTCTTTGCGAGCTCCGAGCCATGCGAGAAGCGCGGCAATCTCCCGTCTAACAACCAACAAACCATTCACTATTCACTAAATACCATTCACTATTTATGCTTTGCTCAGTATATGTTTAAGCCTTTGGATAATTTCGACAAGTTCTTCGGAAGAGAATTTTGCGGCGTCAGGAATAATACGTATAACAAAATTTTTCATACGCGGATTAAATAACCGATCGTTCTCATCTATATTAAGATCATTGATCTTAACCGCGTTTGGTATATTCGCGTAATGTTCTTTAAGCATAGCCTGATCCCAGTTAAGATATTTTCCCATAGCAAATAATGCGACTTCTACAATCGGAAGGTAAATACGCTTTGAAAAAGGCGTGCTGTCATCAATCTCAGCTATAATTGCTTTGTTTTCTAAAGATGAAAAATATCCCTGATCCACACTTGTTTTCTTCGTTATTAAAATAACGTTTTCCGGTTTGATTTTACCGGTTTTTTTCAAAAGTTCCTTACCTCTGCCTGACCTTATTTCAAGATCTTCAAGAAACATTTTCAGCTCGTCATTATTGTTTTTAATATTTTCAAGAAAACCAATAAGCCTTTTCATTTCTCTTTCCGCCTTTTCAGAACAAAGCCCGTTAAGCTCCTCATCTACAAGCAAAACAACCTTCCCTGTCTTATCTTTTTCAGCGGCATTCATTAGAGCCTGAACAAGCCGCGGAGCGACAAATTCCATATTCTGTATGATTCCTTCTATATCCCGGTTTCGCTTACTTTCATCAATAAAACCCGGATTAATCTGAAAACCCTCATCCAGGATCAATGAATCCGCCGTTTTTACAACACCACTCTTATTCTGTTCTGATTCTGTCAAATAAGCTTCTAACAAAATATCATCCTTTGAGATCTTCGCGTTTTTAGGGTTAGCTATCACTTTCTTATAAGTCCGCTCATCCCTGTGTTCGATAAAACGAACAAACATATACCCTTCATGGTCCAAATCGAGGATTATACGGAATTCACCGCCTCTTTCGCGCCATTCATTAGGACCATGACCTTTAACCTTGCATAGATTTTTAATATCTTCATCCGGTAAAACTGTTAATTCTTCTATTACTTTTTTATACTGCTGGGGATTTTTTCTTTTTATTTTGCCTAATTTATGGACCACTGATTTGGGAAGCATAACTTTTCGTTTTTCCTCGGGGTGCTCCGCGATAGGTTCTTCTTCAGGGATTTCTTCGACCACATTTTTCTTTTTTATAATGTCCAAAAATACTACCTCTTCTTTTTTCTGTCTTTGTATTTCTACCCTATCAGCCCAACCCTTTATTTCCTCTGTTATAGCCAAGGCATTTTCTTTTAGTTTTATAAGTTCATCCCGCATTTTTTTAATCTCGTTGGTATGGGATGAAACCGAATCCTTATAATCTAACGCAGTATTAACACAATCTATGGCTTTTTGAAAATTATTCCTGGCGCGTTCAATACGCCCCGCTTTTTTTTGTCCTCTTGCAGTTCTCATGAAGCTCTCAGCTTCGGCTTTGTGCTTTTTCAAAAACTCTGTTTCTTTGGTTATACTCTTCGCCTGTTTTGCCAAAAACGGGATTTGCTGAAGTTTAAAAAAGAAAACTTCGTCAAGCGGGTTATGACGCACTATTTCTTCTGCTAATTCTTTTGTTTTTTCATGATCATTTTGACATAAATTCGCTTCCGCTTTTTGTTTTAATTTGCTTAATTTTTTTGCTTCCTCTCTTAAATTTTTCAAATCCTCCGACAATGGTTCTTGCGCCTCATCTTTTGCGTTTATTATCAGCTCTCCGCATTGAGCGTAATATCCTTCATTAAAGAAAACAAGGGCTTTTGCGTATGTTTTGTTATATAAAATTTCGACTTCTTTTTTACGCTTTTCCGTTTCTTCAACGGCCATTTTTAATATAATTAAATAATTTTTCATGCCTTCTATCTTTCCTTCAAAATCAGAATCTCCTTCTATTTCACATAAAAATGACAAAGCACTCTCAACAGCCTCAATAGTTTGCTCTTTCTCTGCCCTGGAAATAGCGCATAATATTTCAGCATTTATGTTTCCGGGATCCAACTCCTTTGACCTTTCCAAGTATTCAACAGCTTTAGCAAAATCTTTTTTATAATAATATACTTCGCCGGCCAAAAAATACAAACGAGCGCTAACATTCTTATCAAACTGGCCTGAACAGGGATTTATAAGCTCCCCTTTTTTTTCCAAATCAATAAGAACATCAATTAACTTAAACTCAAAGGAACTTAACAATTCGCCGAAAAAGATCCTTTCTCTTATATATTTTAAACAATAAGGAATTATACCAAAATACTTCACCTCTTCATAAGCTTCGGAAGGATCTTGTTTAAATTCAGCATATTTACCCTTTTTTTGCAGAAAATCCAGTTTTTCTTGCATATGTTTTTGAAATCTATTTTTACTTAATTTACGACTGCACGCCCACATTTTATCTTCAACAGGGTTGCCAATAATTACTTTACCTGAATCCATATTTGATTCCATAAGTACCGAAATATATTCATTAAAAGCATAGCCATATTCTCCCTTTGCTTCATATATCCGGACTTTGACCTCATTTCTTAAGACAGAATATATCGTTCCAATTACTTCTTCGGATTCTTTAAGATAAGTTCCCGCTTTCTTCAAATCCCTGTTTTCTAAAGCTTCTATAGTCTTGCGGTAAAAATAAAGAAAAATCGCCTTTTCTTTTTCACTTTCAGAAATATCATCATCAAACTTTGTATCATGTAAAATAAAATGCCCGATCTCGTGGATCCTCCAAAAATCTGACAGATTTTTAGCATCATGTATATATCCTCTTTTTTCGATCAACGTTAATAATATCCGATAAATAGCTCTCGGCAAAAATAAATTTTTATTACCTTCACAAGTACCCGCGTGAGTTATAAACCCTTCAAAAAGGCTTCCATAGCCTTTTCCCTCAAGTTTATTTTTCAACAGATCATCTTCGATAACATATATTGACGGATCTTCAATTAAATCATCTTCCAGCATAAACTGATAAAGCTCATTATCTTCATCAAGACGCGGAATTTTGTTCTCGCCAAAAACAAGTTCATTGCAGGCTTCATTAACCGCATTGTGTTCCTCTTCACTCAAAGCCCTTGGTTTTATTATTTCGGGATCAACAAAAAGAGCGCGGCCGCGGGAACTTTTTTTTAATGGCAGATTTGAGGTAACAGTTTTTTTGTTGCTAAGAATTTGGCGAGTCAAATATCTTCCGACATGAGTTTCTAATATCTTATATCCCTGCGGCGCGTCTTCTTCATCAAGATCCGGTGATTCTGTGCCTGAAATAGTAGGATTAAAATATCTTATACGGTATTTAGCCAGATCTATTTCAGCAGCGAACTTATTCGGACTATGTCTTACTTTTGAAGGTATTAATTTTTTCAGTCTGCCAGGAAAACGTTCTACCCTTTTCAACAATTTTAAACGTTCAGTTAAAACTTTAATCAAACATGGTATATTGTGATTCCGAATATCATCTTCAACATCAAATAAATATGCTTTCACAAGCGCAAGAAACGCTGTTTCCTCTTTTTCAGCGGTAAATATTGTCAACGGCTGTAATGTTTGTTTTGAAAAAACATCCCCGCCTGCCCATGCCAATGATTGAAAAAACAATATCATACATAGGCATACTGCTATTATTATTTTACTTTTTCTATTTTTTCTTTGTGTAATCATCATAGTAAATTCTATATTCACAATTATTGCGCAATTTCATACATTCACCCAAATATTCAGACCAAAAATATCTATCTTTTTCATAGACCAACGTTAACTCTAGACATCATGCTATCACATGTGAACATATTATGTCAATGCGATAACCAAATTTTGCTTCGAACAACAGACGTCTTGCGTAACTACATACAAATAAACGGGTTAAGTGTTATCCTAGCATTTAGTGCGTGGGGGTAATTTACATTTTACGTGAAAACGAAAATTGAGATTGCCGCGCCAATCGCTTGGCTCTCGGCTCGCAAAGACGGAGGGGGACGTTCGTCGTTCGTCGCTCGTCGTTCGTCGTTCGTCGTTCGTCGTTCGTCGTTCGTCGTTCGTCGCTCGTCGTTCGTCGCTCGTCGCTCGTCGTTCGTCGTTCGTCGTTCGTCGTTCGTCGCTCGTCGTTCGTCGTTCGTCGTTCGTCGTTCGTCGAAGATTGCCGCGGTCGCTTTGGCTCTCGGCTCGCAAAGACGGCATTGGTTGATGGTTGACGGTTAGTTGGTTGATGGTTAGTTGGTTGATGGTTAAGGAGATTGCCGCGGTCGCTTGAGGCTCCCTCGCAAAGACGGAGGGGGACGTTCGTCGTTCGTCGTTCGTCGTTCGTCGAAGATTGCCGCGGTCGCTTTGGCTCCATCGCAAAGACGGGACTTGATCCTTCTTGTCTTTGCGAGGAGGCTCGTAGAGCCGACGCGGCAATCTCTTTTTACCCTTTTCCCTTTTTCTCTGTGCCTCTGTGTTCTCTGTGGTTTATTTTTTTCTGTTTTTTTTCAAGGCAATGCGCGAACCGACTCTGCTAACGACTAACGACCAACGACTAATCACGCTTCTACCGGAACTGTTTCTGTATCTGCTATTTCTTCTTCTTCTTCTTCCGCGAATTTCACTGAAACCAGTTTTGATATGCCTTTCTCCTGCATTGTTATACCGTAAAGAATATCAGCAAGCTGAATAGTCATCCGATTATGCGTAACAATAACAAATTGGGATAATTTTATAAATTCTTTTAACACACTGCAAAACCTTACAATGTTTGATTCATCCAGAGGAGCGTCAATTTCGTCCAAGATACAAAAAGGACTGGGATTTACTTTAAAAATAGCAAAAATAAGAGCTATAGCTGTCATGGCTTTTTCTCCGCCTGAAAGCTGCATTATATTATGCAGTTTTTTTCCCGGAGGCCGCACGACAATATCTATACCGCATTCCAATATATTTGATTCATCTTCCAGAAAAAGTTCGGCTTTTCCTCCGCTAAAAAGCATACGAAAATAATTATTGAATTCTTTTTTTATGGCTTCAAATGTCTCCATAAACATCTTCCGCGTAGTCCGATTTATTTTCGTAATTGCCTGAAGTAACGCTTCTCTGGATTTGGTAAGATCTTCTCTCTGAGTCGTAAGAAAAATAAAACGCTGTTCCAGCTCTTTGTGTTCTTCTACCGCGCCCAGGCTAACCTCTCCCATTTTTTCAAGCTGTTCCTTAATTTCATCAACCTTGGAAGTTATGCCGTCCCACTCAATATCCTCTGATAAAGATAAATCAACGGTTCTTATGTCTACTTTATAGGTCTCCAGTATTTTTTCTATAAGTGAATCTTTTTTATATTCCAGTTCTTTAATTCGAATATCCGCGTCTCTTACACGATCCCGCGTTTCTTCAAGTTCACGTTCTGTTTTTTTAACAGTGAATTCGGCATCTCCTATTTTTCTATCCAATTCATCCTTTTCTTTTCTTGCTATATCTATTTGTCTCTTTTTTTCTTCCGCTCGGGTTATATATTCAAGTTTCTTCTCCTCCAGAGACTTTGTCTGTTCGGCTAATTCTTTTGCCCGGTCCTGACTGTTTTTAATCTGAAGACGCTTTTCTTCCGCGGCCCGATCCATTTGTTCATATACGACTTTTTCTCTCTTAAGATTATCCTCAAGATTTTCTTCTTCTTTTCTGAAAGCCGACAATTCAGCTTTTACATCCGCCATACTGAATATAATCTTTTCTCTTTTGTTATCATAAGTTCGTATATTTTCCTGCATCATCTCTACTGTCTGCTGTATTTTGGCATTCTCGGCATTCAGCTGTTCCAATTCTTTCGCGAAACCGTCTTTTTCTTCCTGCAGTTGTTTTATAATGGATTCTTCCTCTTTGATCTCCGTATCAAGCATAACTATTTCTTCCGAAAGAGTATTATATTTATCATTAACAGCCGTCTTTTTAGACGATATATCGATAAATTCCATTTCTTTCCCGCGTCGTTCTGTTTCAAGACGTTCTTTTTTAGCTTCAGAATCTTTCAGCCATTTAGCGATTTCATTGATACGAGCGTTAATCTTTACAAGTTCGTTATTTATATTTTCTTCTTCTTTTTTCATCTCTTCCATTTTTTCCCGCCGGCCGAACAAAGGTATTGCCTGTTTATCCGAATAGTTTTTACTACGCCTGGCCCCTTTTTGAAAAATTGTCCCTTTCGGCCCTATAACTTTTACATCAAGAAAATTTTTATCCGCAAGATACATATTATCCGATCCGTCTCCGGCATCCACAAAAACATCCCGCAATA
Source organism: Candidatus Omnitrophota bacterium (assembly GCA_043823005.1). Classification (GTDB taxonomy): domain Bacteria; phylum Omnitrophota; class Gorgyraeia; order Tantalellales; family Tantalellaceae; genus JBDRBG01. The sequence goes on along the minus strand of JBDRBG010000055.1, from coordinate 2,377 downwards.
ACACGGTTAATGCCGAACAATAAGGTTCCTCAGCTATCAAAACATGCTCTATACTTTTCAATCCGTTACTCTCGTAGTCACGGGACAATTCTGTTCCTTTCGCCAGTTCTTCCAAAACAATAAAATTCACGCTTTCCATGAAATTTTCTTCAAGGTATTTGACAATCCTCAAAGCGGTATCTTTTGTCTCTACAACAAGCGACTGCGCGATATCACCCATAACACTTACTAAAGACTCTTCATAATCATCATTAACATTAATAATTTCCGAAAGAATCCCGCGCATACCGGAAAACCGCTCATCTCCTGACTCTGCCAGTTCCATTATTTTCTTAACGCCTTCATTAACCCCTTCCCGTTCTTCCAGCAGTTTCTCCAAAAACTGGCGGCGCGGCCGTATTTCATTAATCCTTTTTTCTTTTTCCCTTGATTTATTTTCAAGAACTGAAAGTCTCTCTTGCCGGGTAATATATTCCGAGTTAAACCCTTCAAATTCTTTTTTCTTTAATTCAAGCTCCTTGCTTACCTCTTTCAATCTTTCTTCAACCCCGGTCATCTCTTGCGCGACACGCTCTTTCTCGGAAAAAACACTGTTTTTTTCAAGTTTCAGTCTTTTCTCCCGGGACCGGGCATTATGAACATCCGCGCCTATCTTTATTAAAGTGTTTTGTATTCTTGTCTGGCCGGAAACCATATCAACAGTTCTGTCCCTGTTAAATTTAAGTTCATGTCTGTATTTATCCAGATTCCTCATTACACTGTTAACTTCTTCTTCTGAAACAGCCAGTTCTTTTTCCTTATCCGCTCTGTTTCCTCTGACTTCCAAAAATTTGGTTTCCAGGTCATTTATTCGTTCTTTTAAAATTTTTCCGCGGTCATCTGTTTCCTGTATTTCCCATTCCAAACGTTCCGCGGATTTTCGAAGTTCCTGAATCCGTTCATTATTAACCCCTATAACATGATTGCCTTTGTCAATATCCGCGGCAAGGCGTGTAGCTTCATCCTGGATTTTCTGCATTTCTTCGAATATCCCGTTAAAATCATGTCTGAACTCTCCAAGCAGTAAAGAAGCCTTTTCCAGCGTTATTTTGATATTCCCGGAGGTTTGTTTCAATTCATCATTAAAAGCCCGTAAAAGCGCCTCATCGCCTGAAAAACGCGTAAATTTTCGATAAGCAAGCTTAACATCAAGCTCTTTTAACTCTTCATACTTTTCTTTATACCTGGATGCCTTACGCGCTTTCCGTTCTATGGTATTTATCTGCTTTTCAACCTCACGAATTATATCGTTTATCCTCGTAAGATTTTCCTGTGTCCGTTCGAGTTTTGATAATGCTTCTCTTTTTTGGGATTTATACCGCGTAATACCGCTGGCTTCTTCGAAAATATGGCGCCGTTCATCCGGTTTTGAACTTATTATCATATCCATTTTACCCTGTTCCACCACAGAATAAGAACTTGTGCCTATACCCGTACCCATAATAAGATTTCTTATATCCGTTAACCTGACAAGCTGTTTATTTAAAAGATATTCACTTTCGCCTGAACGATATAACCGTCTCGTTATTTTCACCTCATCATAATCAACAGAAAGAACCCTGTCCTCGTTTGATAAAGTAAATGATACTTCAGCTATATTTACTGGATCCTGTTTATCCGTACCGTTAAAAATAACATCCTGCATTGCCGAAGAACGCATGGATTTTACGGATTGTTCTCCGAGCACCCATTTGACCGCGTCAACAACATTACTTTTACCGCATCCATTAGGCCCTACAATAGCGGTAACCCCGGGTTCAAATTTTAATTTTGTTTTATTTAAAAAAGATTTAAATCCTATTATTTCCAGTTCTTTAAAATGCATTATGTATTCCTTCCGATTTTTACCTTTATTCTTTTCTATTTCTATCTGAGATTGCCGCGTCGGCCTGCGGCCTCCTCGCAAAGACGAAGTTTGTCTTTTCGAGGAGGCAAGAGCGACCGCCGCAATCTCCCGTCGAACGACAAACGACAAACGACAAACGACGAACGACGAACGACGAACGACTATTGTCCCCCCTCCGTGCCTCTGTGTCCTCTGTGGTTAATCTTTTGCGTTTTCCAGATTTTCTCACCACAGAGTCTCTGAGTCACAGAGCCATTCAAACTAATAAATTTTTTATTTTTCTCCCCTTTGTCTATCCCTTTCTCTGTGCCTCTGTGTTCTCTGTGTTCTCTGTGGTTAATTTTTTATTTTTTTTCTTCTTTTCTATTTCCATTCGAGTTTGCCGCGGACTTCGTCTCCCTCAGGCCTCGCAATGACAAATGGAGCGTTTTCGCTTTCCCCGTTTCCCTTCACCCTCGAACCTCGAACGGCGCCAAAGGCGCCTTATTCCGT
>JBDRBG010000054.1:0-6440 GCA_043823005.1 Candidatus Omnitrophota bacterium | reverse complement strand
TTTGCGAGCACATGAAATGGGCGAAGCAATCTCAAATAGCAATAAAAATATAAACTTTGTGGGTAAACTATATTATTATTGAGATTGCCACGGTCGCTACGCTCCCTCGCAAAGACAAAATTTGACTTTTGACACAGTCTGGAAAACGGGGGCGGGGATAACAGTAAAGCTTAGCATCAAAAATGATTTTTACATTACTTTTTTTATATCAATAGGTATATTCGAGAACCTTTTCAAATAGAGACTTTCAAAAATATATTCCTCGTTTTTAAGTTTCTCCGGACAGCATTGTATCGCGCAAACTTGGGGAATACGATTCTTCCAAAGTTTTTACCTGCCGCCCAATGCATTTGTGACTTAACCACTACCCGTTCTGACTTAGGTTTTATGAAAAAGTCACACAGTGGGGACACGCCTCTAAGGGCCAGACTTCTACCCTCCTCATTACTTATGAAGTCTGTCTCTTTGAGGCATGTCCCTGACTTTTACTTTTATCTGTCCTACTAACGACCAACTAACGACTAACGACTAACGACTATTTACGCCGCCTGCAACAGCCGCAATGAAGCTCTATACTCTTCATACTGTTTTCTGATATCCTCTGAGATAAGTCTTGTCGGCGGCATGATAACAACCCAGCCGTTCTGCCCCTGCATTTTTATAATTTCCATGGCTTTTGCAATTGCCTGGGTAAAGGAATAAATCGCGTCTTTTTCTGTCCCGACAAGAATAACAGGTACTTTAAATCTCTTTGAAACTTTTGCGAGCGGCTCGGGGCAAAGCGTAGGGCCTTTTATAACAGCTAAAATATCCGTTATATTCCGGCTTTTAGCCGAGAAGATCAATGTTTCAAGTTCATCTGCTTCACTTTTGTCCGCAGATTTTGATTTTTCAAAAAGTTGTTTCTGCATGACCCGGGTTATTTCAAGAGACGGTTCCGCTCGTTTTAAAAAAGATTCTATAATATCCGCATTAGCTTCTTTTTGAGCATAAATCAGTATTTTCAGGGTTATATCCGGGAGACTATTTTCAACAAGCAGCTTTATGCTTTCCTCAATATCTATAAAAGTATTACTCTCAAGAAGATCATCCGCATATATAATAATATTTTGCTCTTTACTCTCCCTCCCACCAACTGTTGCCAGGGCTTTACTTTTTTGAGCTTCACTTTCCTCTTTAACTCTTGTAAAGAAGAGGTTAACTTCCTCTGAAAAGATGCTTATTAATTTGTCAAATTGATCATCTTTCCCAGCATTTGCATTCATAAAAAAACTTTCTGTTATCTGAGAAACATTTTTTTCTTGTCTGGCTTTTTCGAATTTAGAAAAGTTTGAATGCTCAAATGCTGGATGACAACTAAGTATTATCAAAATTTTCGCGCAATGCTCCGCTACAAAATCTTTTCCGAAACCGGGTTTCTTATGAAACTCTTTCGTTTCACCTATCTTTTTCGCGTTCATCCCTGACTCAAGGCAGTTTAAAATAAAATAATCGCTGTCTCGAAAAGTAACAGGACATTTACCGTCAAGCAAAGGAAATTCTCCGAGAACTTCAGTCTGAAATTTAAAATAATCTTTTACTATTGCTTTAATTTGATCGTTTTTTTTTAAAATTACCAGTTTTTTTCGAAGTTCTTTTTTTTCTTTAGCAGATAAACAGATCCGCCTGGTTCTTTTTATTAAAAGTTCATTTATCTTTTTTCTTAAGTCCGGCCGTGTTAAAAGATCTTTTGTCGCATTCATATAGGCTTCAACCGTAAACCCGTGTTCTGTTTTTTTACTCGCTGCCTTGCCGAAAAATTTTCCCTCTCTTATAAAATCCAAAACCAGTTTTTGATTTTCAACAGACGCTTCAGGACGATTTACACACCCGGGCAACATCCGATATTGTTCTTTGATCTTATCGAATTTGCTTTGAGAAATAAATTCCGGGGTTAAATACCCACGTACAAATCTTTGAGCTATATTCAAATCAGAAACAGACAAATTTTGATTAATAATTGATTCCGTTTCATTAAATTTTTTCCGAAATACCGGAATTCTGAATAAATTATTCAACCCCCGGGATAAAGCATTGTATTCCATACGATAATCCTCTAGCCGCAAGTCCTTATCTTTTTGTTGTTTATCCTTGCCTAAACGCCTACGCGCAAAGCTTTTTAGTGTCATAAAAATAGGAGTTCCATTCGCCACCTCAGATAAAAGTTCTTTTTCCAATACTAAATAATTATCATCACAAGCACTCTTAACCCCGAACAATGCAGGATACATTGCCAACCATTCTTTAACTTCATTTGGATTATTTTGACAATAATCATAAAGGATCCACCCTGCCAGATTTCTATCTTCGCGGGAAAGATTCGAAATCGGAAGTTCATTCAGTTTATTCCGCATTTTTTCAATTTCTTCAAACCTTTCCCTTATTTCAGATATAAACACAAACAAACGAAGTATAGGCGATGGAAAACTTTTTGGCGTAAGACCTGTTTGATCGCAGATACTACGACTACTCAGATATTCATCCCGTTGATTTTTTTTTGTCAACAATTTCAATGCCCGCATTTCCCGTGCAATCCGCCTGTTATCTTTCCTTTTGGCTCCTAATAAAGATTTATACTGTCTTAAATAAATGTTGAATTTTTTTGGATTCTCTTTGAATGTTTCCCGCAAAATCCATTTTATGGTTTCTTCTTTGCCGAAAAACCGCTTTATCTGTTCTTTCTCCAGTTTTTTTATAACTGACAAAATTCTTTTTCGTAGTTCCGCGGAAAAATTCCCCCTGGATCCGTAATTCTCATACCTTGCTAATGCCACTGCATACTTCAATGCCGTTTTCGGATTTTCCTCGACAGCATCTTCTATCTGCGAAATCTTCTTCTCTATTACGATCGGGGAAAATTCCAGAATGTCCAGAATTTCAGCTAACTTCTTTTTTGTAAAAATTTTTTTTCGCGTTATTGCTTCATTGCGAACAAAAAGTTTCTCAAAAAAACACTCATCATAATTACAGACACTTAACTCCATTCGTTCTTTTAAAAAATCTTCCTGCGGATAAACATAACCTAAATTCAATACTATGTTCTTATAGTTCTTGATCAGTTGCTTTATTTCATTCGATTCCAACGCGGAAAGAATTCCAAAAGTTTTATTCCTATCAAAAACTGTACTTTCAAAACAGTTCCGACTTCTCTGTTTTTTTAAAATTATCAGTTCTTTTCTGATTTCAGGAACAGCTGTTAAACAACAACACAAACCCTGCAAACTTTCGTTTCGAAGCTTTTGCCCTGACCTTACAAAAGCTTTGTTCTGTGACAAAAAATCAAAATTTTTCAAATAAAACTTCATCCGGGAAATTGATTCAATCGTATCTGGAATATAAAAAATAAGCTTATCTCTTATTCTTTCGCGTTTTTCTTTGTCCATAACACACAATATTAGCTGAAACAAAAAAATATCTTTTTTTTTCACTTCTATTCTTTTTACCCGTTCGACATTCCCATAATTCTCTGTCCATTCCTCTATCTTACAGCTTTGCCCGATACGCTTGATCAGCCCATCAATTCGCTCGCTTGCAGTATTCGCAGAAACATCAAAGTTCTCAGCTAATTCTTTAAGTTTTTTCCCTTGAGCCAATTCCTTAAGCCACGATCTATCTTCGTCCACCCTATAAAATTTCTCTACATGTTCCGAACAATATTTCGGATAAAGTTCAATCTCCTTCAGCAATTCCTGTCTGGTTCCCTCGTCTTTATGCCACATATAATATAAAAGTTTCCGTATTAGAACCATGTTTTTATTCTGCCTTTCCGTTTGCTTCTCCTGCTTATGGTCCTTTTTCGTTTTTCTCAATTTTTGAGACTCCAAATAATATTCCATAAAATACGGCGTCCACATTGCTAATTGTAAAGCTTCACGCAGTTGCTTCTCTAGCATAAACTTGGTTATAGTTGTTTCTTTTGTCTTAACAGCCTTACGATATAGATCGTCCATGATTTGCATATTCATTGTAGATTGCTGTAATTCCTTATGAAGTTTTACTACCTGTGCCTCATTTTTTGCATGTTCAGTTAGAAGCAATTCAAATAGTTCCATTTTTTCAGAAGAGCATAAGTGCAGTTCTTTTATCCCCCGGATCAAAAAAGAAAATCTATTTTCTTTAAATAACCGGACCAAAAATTCTTTGGTTTGTCGTTTCTTTGAAACATCAAACTTTAGTCTTACTCGTTGCGTTTCAAAAAAATCCCGAATTTGTGAAGCTTGCCCTAACAAATGAGCAACTCTAGTCACATAACGGATCGAACTCAGATAATTCAGATTATGTCTTTTTGAAATCTCTCTAATGTCATAGTTTTCCGGCTTATTGGAAAAAAAATCCTTTAAAACTTCCTCTTTTGCGTCGTTCCTAATATAGGCATTAAAATACTTTACAATTGCCTTGATTTTACCTTCAAACTCTTCGGGGTTGTCTTCATACTCAAAACGTAATTTCCATTTGATTTTGTTGAATTCGTGTACTTCAAAATAAAAAGGAACCGATCCTAAATACCGGCAAAGTTCAGAAAATATACCACTCTCTTTGTCTCTAGACAAAAACTTTAAAAATTTATGACACCTCCTATAAACCATATTTTTTACTTTATGAGGATGCTCTTTATAATCAGATTCTTCTTCTATGATTTCAGGACAAGAATAAAACTTTCCTTTTAGGCCCAAAAATTTCTGTAGATATTTTTTCGCCCCGCTTCTTGTCAATTCGGATTCAGCAGAATTACCCGGATAACAATTTATAAGATTCTTTAAAATAAGGTCCCTTCTTTTATATACCGGAATTCTTTTTATTATGTCTTTTGTAACATCCCGGATAAAGCCGGGGTTTATAAGTTCTATTGCAATTGGAAGCGCTATATTATATTCAATAATACCTATTTTTTCTAAATCACATAAAATTCCATTAATTGTTCCCGGATCGAATTCCAAAACTCCCAAAAAACTCAAATAATCCAGTCCCAATTTTTTGCATTTTTCTATTCTCTGGTGCAGGATCTCCGGATTTATCCGCGCTAATCTTTCATAAGCTAATGATTTCTTATCCAAAAACAGAGAGTCCAGATATGCCGGCTCAAACTCTCTTGCAATTTGATTATCTGTCACACACTTGAAATTCTGAAGCCATTGTTGGAATTCTTCAATGCTCAGTTGTTTTGCTGCAAATCGCACTTCTGTTAAATCCGCCGCAAGCAAAAGCGGGTATTTTTCAATTCGAATTCCGTGAAGATTTAAAATGACCGCTCTGTATCGAAGCATTAGAATCGGAATATTTATTAGCGTGGAAAATCCACTATAATCTAAGTTAAATCTCTTGTCTTTCAAAAAGTTTTCAGCCTTTTCCCGGTCTTTAAGGTTCAGCTCCTTTAAAGGAATTCTTCTGGGCTTAAGGGTTCCTTTCGCTGTCAAACTTTCCCAATCGCGGGCTTCTTTGCCTAATTCGGCAAAATTTTTCTGAATTTCCCGAACTCTTTTATCTGAAACTCCTAACATTGCGGCAACTTGTTTCGGGGTTCTCGCATCTCTATCCGAATCCTCATCCATACGAGAAAGCGCTCTTATTACATATTCTTCTTCAACAGACAGTGTTTTTAAAAATTTGTATAACCAATATGAATTAGAAGAATCATCCGTAACCCCGAACTCAACTGAATTTTTTTTAATAACTGAATTCGCCTTCCCGTTTCTCTTTGATCCGTTACTCCCATTCGCAGCATCACTATGATACTCTTCATAGCTAACGTCTGGTTGCATCTGATCAAGCAACCTTACAATCCGTTTCCTTTCCCACCCGCCTTGCTCATTCGGGTAATAATTTTGCAAATCTATAAGCAGCATATCCAAATCATAATTCCCCAGGGAAACTTCCGACATTCCCATTACTCTGCGAATATGATCCATGGAAGATCTGTCTTCTTTTGTGATTTTAAAGCCCCGGTTTGTTCCCGGACCGTATTCCTGCCGAAACTTAGAATATATATTGCGCCGCATAATAAAAAACCAGTTAGTTGCAGGCTCGTCCCCTTTAGCTAACACTACTTCGTGTGCACTCGATTTTAACCGCTCTAACTCAACGTGTTCAAGCCAATCATATTTCTTTTTTAATTTCCAGCACTCCTCATTTACAAACCATTGATTATAAAAAAGAACCTGCTGAAGTATATGCGTTCTTCTTACTGCGTCTTTACGGGCTTTAGCCTCTTTTCCCCGCTTTGAAAGGATCTCGTTTGACGGCCGGATTTTTCCTGTTGTTTTCTGGCTAAGCAAAAATCTCTTTAACATCAAACTTTCCACCCCCTGTTCAGCCTCATTTTTCGAAAATCCTCTAGCCGTACATCTTTGCAATAGATCTTCCTTGCGTGAAAGCTCATCTATACTCAAATCTACCAGAACATG